>JAAZHX010000292.1 GCA_012510495.1 Smithella sp. | reverse complement strand
CTCCTATGCCGGCCAAAATATTTCGGATGAGGAGGTGGAAGAAATCCTGGGGCTTTCCGACCGCAAGTATCTGTACCGTCTGTCCGAAGCGGTTTTGGCCCATAATGCCTCGGATTGTTTGATGGTTCTGGAAGAAGCCTACCTGGCGGGCGTCGATGTGAAGCAATTCTATACAACGCTTTTGAAGCATTTCCGCAATTTGCTTCTTATCAAAATTGCCGCCGACGGAAGTTCGTCTTTTGACATTGCGCCGGAGCAGGTGGAAAAGCTGAAAATGCAAACGAAAAACGTGACCCGCGAAACGCTGCAGCGTTATCTGGAGATTCTGCTCGACGAGGCCGACAGCCTGCGCCGCAGCCAGGAAGCGCGGATGAAAGTCGAGGCGGTTGTGGTCCGGCTGGCTTACCTGGCGCCGGTTTTGCCCGTGGGACAAATTCTGGCGGCTCTGGAATCACTGGAACAGAAGATCAGGTCCGGTGTGCCGGCTGCGCAAGGCACAACGGATGCGGGACCGGTTGCGGCAAAACAGTCATCTGCGTATCCGCGGACGGACGGCGCCGGAGACGAGCCCGGTTTGCCCCCGTCAAAGATTGTGGAGACGGAGGCGCATCGGCCTGTCGAAGGATTCGGGTCGGAGGATGATCTGAAACAATTTATCAAAAGAGAGAATCCGCGCCTGGGGGCGAAAATTTACGCAGCGGAAACGCTGCAGCTCGAAAACGGCTCTCTGACGCTGGGTTTCCCCCAGGGCTATATTTTTCTCGATAATCTTTTGGAAAAATCGCAGAAAGAAGAATTGGAAAGAATCGCGGGGCTGTATTATTCACAGGAAGTTTCTTTGAAAATTGCCACCATCGAGGCGCCGAAAGCCAATGGCGGCGGGCGAAGCGCAAGGCCGAACAATCTTGCCGACCTCAAGCGCGAGGCCGTGAATTCGCCGCTTTTTCAGAAGGTGCTCTCCGAATTTGACGGCGCACAGCTGGTGGAAATAAAACCGATTACGGATAAAAACAACAGGGGGTAGCAAAGTGCAGAATATCGGTAACATCATGAAACAGGCCAAGAAGATGCAGGAAAAAATGGGCCGGCTTCAGCAGGAGCTTGAAACGAGAACCGTGGAAGCGCAGTCGGGCGGAGGGATGGTGCGGGTTTTGGTCAACGGCAAATTTGAGATCGTATCGCTTTCGATTGAAAAAGATGTTGTCAATCCGGAAGATATCGATATGCTTCAGGACCTGATCGCGGCGGCCGTGAACGAGGGCATCCGCAAGTCGCAGGAAATGGCCGCGCAGGAAATGGCCAAGATTACGGGCGGTTTGTCCATCCCGGGTCTGGGCGGTATGTAAGAACATCCCATGAAATCTTATGCGCAACCCATTAAACGTCTGATCGCGGAGCTGGCCAAGCTTCCGGGCATCGGAGAGAAAACGGCGGCCCGGCTGGCGAATTATATTTTGCGGGCCACACCCGAAGATGTGGAAAAACTGGCGGAAAGCCTCGTTGAGGTCAAACGTAAAATCCGTCTTTGCCGGATATGCCTCAATCCTACCGAGGGAGACCTCTGCCATATTTGCGGCGATCCCACCCGCGATCCGCAGGTGATCTGCGTGGTGGAAGAACCTGACGCGCTGGCCGCCATTGAGGAAAGCGGCGTTTTCCACGGGACCTACCAGGTTCTGCACGGCGCGCTGGCCCCGCTCGACGGCATCGGACCGGAAAATCTGCGCCTCGGCGAACTGCAGAGAAGAGTTTCGGAGGGAAGGATCGAGGAGCTGATTCTGGCCACCAATCCCAATGTCCACGGCGAGGCCACGGCGCTTCTGATCATGCGGATGTTCAAAGACAGCGGCATGAAAATCACCCGCATCGCCATGGGCGTGCCCATGGGAGGGGATTTGAAATATGTCGATAAAATGACCATCTCGAAATCATTGGAATTCCGGCGGGGTATGTAGCATGATACGGAGGGTCCGTGCGCAACAAATCACCCGGGCGGTCAGGAAGCTTTTTATCGAAGCCAACACTGCATTGAACCCGGATGTGATTTCCGCCCTGAAGCGCGCGCTCAAAAAGGAAGAATCGCCCATCGGTCGCCAGGTGCTGGAAAAGATTCTGGAAAACGCCCGGGTCGCCCGCCGGGCGGAAATGCCGATCTGCCAGGACACGGGACTGGCCGTTTTGTTTGTGGAAATCGGGCAGGAGGTCCATATCACCGGGGGCGATTTGCGGGAAGCTGTCGGGGAAGGCGTCAGGCAGGCTTACGCCGACGGATATCTCCGCAAGTCCGTGTGTGATCCGCTCACCCGCGCCAATACCAAAGACAACACGCCCGCCGTCATTCATGTGGATCTTGTGCCCGGCAATCAATTGAAAATCACTGCCATGCCCAAAGGCGGCGGCAGTGAAAACATGAGTGCGGCGCGAATGCTGACGCCTGCAGCGGGAATCGAAGGAATCAAAAAATTTATTCTGGAAACGGTGGAAGCCGCCGGCGCCAATCCCTGTCCGCCGATCATCGTGGGGGTTGGAATTGGCGGATCGCTGGAGCAGGCCTGCCTTCTCGCGAAAAAAGCGCTTTTGCGTCCCGTGGGAAAGAAACATAAAACGGATAAACGCCTTGCGCGGATGGAACGGGAGCTGCTGGAGAAAATCAATGCTCTCGGGATCGGCCCGGCCGGTTTCGGCGGGAGAATTACGGCCCTGGCGGTTTCCGCGGAAATGATGCCCTGCCATATTGCATCGCTGCCGGTGGCGGTGAATATACAGTGTCACGTCGCCCGGCACAAAGAAATAGTCATTTAAGTGGCCGACGAAAAAAATATGAGCACAGCACGAAAAATTCAAACCCCTCTGACGGAAGACGTCATCATGTCGCTGCGCGCGGGCGATATGGTCCTTTTCAGCGGCGAGGTTTATACGGCCCGCGATGCGGCGCATCGTCGGATGGTTGATGCCGTCCAAAAGGGCCTGCCCCTGCCGGTTGATTTGAAGACGGCCGTCATTTTTTACGCCGCTCCGTCTCCCACGCCTCCGGGAAGAGTCATCGGCGCCATCGGACCGACGACCAGCTGCCGGATGGATGCTTTCACGCCTTTACTGGTGGAACAAGGATTGCGGGTCATGATCGGCAAAGGCAGCCGCTCTCCGGAAGTGGTTGCTTCCATCAAAAAATACCGGGGGGTTTATTTCGGCGCCATCGGCGGTATCGCTGCTCTGATTGCGCGCTCGGTAACCCGTATGAAGCCGATAGCCTTTGAGGATCTGGGCCCGGAAGCCATCCGCTGCCTGACGCTTGTGGATTTGCCTCTCGTCGTCGCAAATGATCCGCAGGGGAATGATCTGTACCGGACCGAACAGAACAAATGGCGCATCTTTTTGTAATATCGGCTGTTTGACAGATCCAAGAAAAGGTATTGACTCAAGAAACCATCTATATTATGGGATACGGTCATTTTGTTAACATTCAATGAAGGAGACTTGCATGATTGAAGTGAGATGGCATGGACGGGGGGGGCAGGGGGCGGTCACATCGGTGGAATTGCTGGCCGTGTCGGCCATCGCCGCCGGAAAATTTGCCCAGGGGTTCCCCAGTTTCGGTCCGGAAAGAAGAGGCGCGCCTGTTGCGGCATTTACCCGTATTGCCGATAAAAAAATCAACGTCCGTTCGGGAATCTATGAGCCGGATGTCGTGTTGGTGCTGGACTCAAGTTTGATCGGCCTGGTCAATGTTACCGAAGGCTTAAAACCGGACGGCACATTGATCGTCAATACGCATAAATCACCGGAGGACATTCGCAAGGCGCTCGATTACAAAGGAACCCTGGCCATCGTGGACGGCACAGGCATCGCGCGCCGGGAGATGGGCGTGCCCATTGCCAACACGACAATGATCGGCGCCCTTCTGAAGGTCACCGGCATTATGGAGCTGGACGCGATGAAAGAATCGATAGAGCGCCGCTTCGGCCGAATCGCCCAGAAGAACTTGTCTGCTATGAAACGGGCTTACGACGAAATAAAAATATACAATTAAGAGGTAGATTTCAATGGCATTAAAAACATGGAAAGAGCTTCCCATCGGCTGTGTGGTATCCGAGCCGGGAAGCGCCAGCGAATATCATACGGGAAGCTGGCGGTCTCAACGGCCGATCTGGGATGATGCGAAATGCATCAAGTGCGGCATCTGTTATGTTTATTGTCCGGAAGGCTGCGTGCAGCAGACCGAAGACGGTTTTTTCAAGGCGGACCTGGATTATTGCAAGGGCTGCGGCATTTGCGCGCATGAATGCTGGCCCCGGGCGATCAAGATGGTGGAGGAGGAGTAGCATGGCAAAACGTATTGGAATGGAAGTGGCCATGGCCGTGGCGGAAGCGGTGGGGCTTTGCGATATTGACATGGCCGCCGTTTACCCCATTACTCCTCAATCGCATATCGCGGAACATCTTTCCGATCTGGTTGCCGACGGTGAAGTGGATACGGAATTTGTGACGGTGGAATCCGAGCATTCGGCCATGAGCGCGGTGATCGGCGCCTCCGGCGCGGGCGCCCGTTCTTTTACGGCGACCAGCTCCCAGGGCCTGATGCTGATGCACGAATTGCTGCCGATTGCCTCGGCGATGCGTCTGCCGATTTGCATGTCCATTGCCAACCGGGCCGTTTCCGGCCCCCTGAATATTTTAAATGATCATTCCGATATCATGCCCCAGCGCGATTCGGGGTGGATTTGTCTTTTTGTGGAAAACGGCCAGGAAGCCATTGACTTGTCCATTCAGGCTTTCAAAATTGCCGAGCACAAGGAGGTCATGTTGCCGGTCTGCGTCAATATCGACGGTTTTCAGTTGACGCACATGGTGGAGCCTTTTGAAATGCCCTCCAAAGAGGAAGTGGAAAAATTTCTCCCGCCGTTTGTTCCGCATGCGACGCTGCACCCTGCAAAACCAGTAACCATGGGCGCTTTTGCCATGTCCGATTATTTCACGGAAATCATGAAGGCCAAGGATGAAGCCCTCAAGAACTCCCAAAAAGTCATTCTGGAGGTTTGGGAGGAATGGGCAAAATTATTCGGCCGGGCGTACAAACCGGTGGAAACCTATCAATCCGAAGACGCGGAAGTTCTCCTGCTGACGATAGGCTCAATGGGGGAGACCGCCCAGATGGCGATCGACGCGCTGCGCGCCGGAGGCATCAAAGCCGGTCTGGTCAAATTGCGTCTGTGGCGCCCCTTCCCGTTTGCCGAGTTGAGAACCGCCGTTCAACAGGCAAAAAAACTGATTGTAACCGACCGCGCCGTATCGTTCGGCGGCCCCGGCGGCCCGGTTTTTTCGGAAATCAAATCCGCGATGTATGCCCAGGCCCGTCGCCCTCTGATGTACAATTATATTTACGGGCTGGGCGGACGCGACGTGACGGTCGGTGATTTTATCGGCATGTTTGAAAAAGTGCTGGCGGATCAGGAGAACAAAGCGGTGGATACCTATGAATTTTGGGGAGTGAGAGAATAATGAATATTGTCGAAAATTTTGATTTGTTTGCGCCGCGTTTGATCAATCGGCAGGAATTGATCTCTTCCGGTCACCGCGCCTGTTCCGGCTGCGCGGAAGTGCTGGCTGTACGGTTGATGTGCAAGGCGCTCGGTGAAAATACGGTGATCGCTTCCGCGACCGGCTGCATGGAAATCATCTCCAGCATGTTTCCCACAACGGCCTGGCGCGTGCCTTGGATCCACGTCGCGTTTGAAAATACGGCGGCCGTGGCCTCGGGTGTTGAAGCGGGCCTGAAGGCGCTGCGCCGAAAGGGGAAAATCGACGATCGGTATGTCAAAGTGGTCGGGATGGCCGGCGACGGCGGTACGATGGACATCGGCCTTCAGGCGCTTTCCGGCGCGATGGAGCGCGGCCACGACATGATTTTTGTCTGCTTTGACAATGAAGCCTACATGAACACGGGCATTCAGCGGTCCAGCGGCACGCCGATGGGCGCTTCCACCACAACCGCGCCGGCGGGCAAGGTGAGCTCCGGTCAGAAGACGTGGAAAAAGAACATGGCCGAAATCATGGTCGCCCACGAAATTCCGTATGTAGCCACCGTATGTCCGAGCTATCCGCTGGATTTTATCCGCAAGATTGAAAAGGCGAAAAGCATCAAGGGACCCTCCTATATCCATTGTTTCTCCATGTGCCCGACCGGCTGGCGTTCCCCTTCGCACACGGCCGTTTCTATAGGGCGCCTGGCCGTGGAAACCGGCGTTTTTCCGTTGTTTGAAGTCGAGCACGGCCATTACCGGATATCTCCGGACATGCCCAGAAAACTTCGGCCGATCCGGCAGTACTTCAAGCCGCAGGGGCGCTTCCGCCATTTGAAAGAGGATGAAATCGATAAAATCCAGGAGCGCGTGACCCTGGAATATCAAAAGCTGATGGAAAAGGCTAAATATTTATAAACCACGAAAAGGGAGTCTCTCAAAAGAATACCGAGGTGAAGGAAGAATGACGAAAGCCAGGAGCGTTGCAGCAATCACGAGGCAAATAGTAAAAAAACACGGGGGCGGCCAAAGCGCCATGATTGCCGTGTTGCAGGATATTCAGGAGGCCTTCAATTACCTTCCGAAGGAAGCGTTGAAAACGGCGGCCAAAGCGATGAAGATCCCGATGAGCCGGGTCTATGAAGCGGCGACGTTTTACGCCGCGTTCAGCCTGAAACCGCGCGGCAAACATGTCGTCAAGATCTGCAAGGGAACCGCCTGCCACGTCCGCGGCGCGGCCATCCTTCAGGACCGGTTCGAAACCACGCTGGGCATCAGGCCGGGGCAAACGACGGCTGACGGAAAATTCTCGCTGGAAACCGTGAACTGTGTCGGCGCCTGCGCGCTGGGGCCGGTGGTGGTCATCAACGCCGATTATCACGGGCAGGTTACCATCAACAAAGTGGATAAAATCATCAAAAAGATCAGTGGGGAGGGGGCGCAGTCATGAACGAAAATCCTGATACTCAAGCCCGCCAGATCATGGATAAATTGACCCTGTATTACGGTCCAAAGAAAAAGTTTGTTGCGATTTGCGCCGGCACCGGTTGCCGCGCTTCCGGCAGCCTTCAGGTGAAAGAAGCGATGGAGACCGAATTAAAAAAGCAAAACATGGGGGACGTGGACGTGCTGTCTACCGGATGTCTGGGGTTTTGTGAAAAAGGCCCCATGATGGTCATCCATCCGGACAAATATTTTTATCAGCATGTGAAAGTCGAAGACGTCCCGGAAATCATTTCCAAAACCGTCGCCAAAGGCGAAGTGATCGGCCGTCTGCTGTACCGTCATCCGGAAACCAAAAAAACTCTTTTCCGCGAGGAAGACCTGCCCTTTTACAAAAAGCAGCTCCGGGTGGTTTTCGGCCAGAACGGGATGATTGATCCGGCGCGCATTGAAGATTATTTTGCCATCGACGGCTATCAGGCGCTGGGCAAAGTGCTTTCCGAAATGACGCCCGAAGACGTCATTGGCGAAGTGAAAAAAGCCGGTCTCCGGGGCCGCGGCGGCGGCGGTTTTCACGCGGCCGTCAAGTGGGAAGGCGTGCGCAGGGCGGCAGGCGAGCCCAAGTATGTCATTGCCAACGGCGATGAAGGCGATCCCGGCGCATACATGGACCGCAGCCTCATGGAAGGCAACCCCCACAGCGTGATCGAAGGCATGATCATCGGCGCTTACGCGGTTGGCGCCCATGAGGGATACATTTACGTCCGAAACGAATATCCGCTCGCCGTGACGCACCTGACGATCGCCATCGAGACGGCGCGGGAAATGGGGCTTCTGGGGAAAAATATTCTGGGCACGGACTTTTCTTTTGATATTCAAATCACCAAGGGAGCGGGCGCGTTCGTCTGCGGCGAGTCCTCCGCCCTGTTCGCTTCCGTGGAAGGCCGCGCCGGCGAGCCGCGCGCCAAGTACGTTCACGCGACGGATAAGGGCTTCTACGACAAACCCACCGTCCTCAACAACGTGGAAACCTGGGCCAACGTTCCGCTGATCATCAACAAGGGGGCGGACTGGTACAACACCATTGGAACCGAAGGCTCGAAGGGAACGAAAATCTTCTCGCTGGTCGGCAAGATCAACAATACGGGACTGATCGAAGTTCCGATGGGCACGACGCTCTACGAAATCATCTACGACATGGGCGGCGGCATTCCCAACGGCAAAAAGTTCAAAGCCGTCCAGACCGGCGGCCCCTCCGGCGGCTGCATTCCGGAGCGCCTGCTGGATATTCCCGTGGATTTCGACAAGCTTTATGAAGTCGGGTCGATGATGGGCTCCGGCGGCATGATCGTCATGGACGAAACGTCCTGTATGGTCGATGTTGCCCGGTACTTCCTGGAGTTTCTGAAGGAAGAATCCTGCGGTAAGTGCGTCCCCTGCCGCGAAGGCGTTCGCCGGATGAGCGACATTCTGGAAGACATCTGCGCGGGAAGGGGCAGGGAAGGAGACGTGGAGATCCTGGAGGCCATGGGGAAAGCGATTGCCGACGGCTCGCTGTGCGCGCTGGGCGGCTCGGCCCCCAACCCGGTTTTGAGCACGATTCGCTATTTCCGCGAAGAGTATGACGCGCACATCCGGGATCGCCGCTGTCCGGCCGGTGTCTGCAAGGGGCTGATTACCTACAGCATCGACGCGGAAAAATGCACCGGCTGCGGCGTATGCGTCAAGGTTTGCGCCACGAGGGCGATTTCCGGCGAAAAGAAGAAAGCGCATGTTATTGACAATGATCAATGCACCCGTTGCGGCGCCTGTATCCAGAGCTGCAAATTCGATGCAATTCATGTGAAGTAAAGGTGGAATAAGCCATGGTAAATATGATGATAGACGGAAAAAACGTATCGGCGCCCAAAGGCACGATGCTTCTGGAATCCATTCGCGGCGCGGGCATTGCCGTTCCCACCCTCTGCGCGCATGAAGCGGTCTCCCGGTCCGGAGCGTGCCGCCTTTGCGTGGTGGAAATCAAGAAGGGAAACCGGACCCGGATCGTCACTTCCTGCCTCTACGGCGTGGAAGAAGGTCTGATCGTTGACACCAAAAGCGAGCGGGTTCTCAATGTGCGCCGGCTGGTCATGGAGCTGCTTCTGGCGCGCTGCCCGGAATCCGACGTTCTGCAAAAGATGGCCCGGGACATGGGGGTGGCGCCGCAGCCCCGGTATGCCGTCGATACGGACAAGGGCAAGTGCATTTTATGCCGCTCCTGCGTGCGTGTCTGCGAGGAGGTGGTCGGCGTAAGCGCCATCGGGTTATTCTCCCGGGGGCCTTACAAAGAAGTCGGAACGCCGTACAACGAAAAATCGGATGCCTGCATCGGCTGCGGCGCGTGCGTCTATGTTTGCCCCACCGGGCATATCGAAATGACCTCGACCGGCGACCGGCGCAAAATATGGGGACGCACCTTTAAAATGCAGGCCTGCTCCAAGTGCGGTAAATTCTTCGCTCCCGTGGACCAGTTGAAATTCATCAGCAAGAAAACCGGCACGTCCATGGCGGAGCTGTCCGTCTGCACGGAATGCCGCTGAACGGTTTACATCTTGCCCCTTCCCTCTAAAAAACGAGCCCGGCTCTGAAATTTTCAGGCCGGGCTTTTTAAGGAAACCCCGCATTGATGGAGGCGCTCCCCGACAACAACGACATTCGTCCGGGAGGAAAGGGCCGCATGAAGAATTTGAGCCATTGGATGATCCGGCTTTTGACCCGTCTGCGCGACGCGCGCCTCGTCTGGGATGTCATGGGATCCCTTTACAACACGAGAATATACCCACTGATTGACGGACTCTACCAATCCATCGCGGAAGAGCTGACCCTGCAAAAGCAAGCACAGATCCTCGAGGCGGGCGCGGGCCGGGGGCACCTGTCGCTTCTGCTCGCAGAGCTTCATCCGGACGCCCGGTTTACGGGAATCGATTACTCCCGGATGCAGGTTCGCAGGGCCGAGTGCTACCGCCGTGAGAAAAAAATCTTCAACTGTTTTTTCCGGCAGAACAATGTTCTGAATCTGCCGTTTCAGGAAGCGGTCTTTGACGCGGCGGTCAGCGTGGGATCGATCAAGCACTGGTCCGATCCTCATCGGGGGCTGACTGAGCTGCGGCGGGTGATCAAACCGGGCGGCTGCCTGATGATCGCGGAAACGGACCGGGAGACGCCGGACGACGAACTCCGGCAATTCGTCAAACGCTTTCCCATCCCTTTTGTGCCGGAAGGTCTTCTTTTTTGGGGACTGCGCCACGTCGTCTTCGGTCAGAGCCTGTCGGAAGATCAACTGGCGGACGCAGCGATCCGGGCCGGATTTCATCCGGTCGAACGTAGGCCGGTCGCCGCCTGTCCCTATGTCATGGTAAAAGCATGGAAATGAGACAGCGGCCGGGAACCCCAACATCCCATTGCCATTTTACGCAAGCTGCAGTATAACGACGCCCGGGGTTTTACAGAAAACCACCTGTTGATGAGGAGAAAACATAAAGGTCTTATGAAATTAAATTCTCTGATTGATCGCTGGTTTGCGGCAGCCCGTCTTCCGGTGCTGTTGTTTTTTATGGCGGCGCTTCTGGCCGCCTGCTCGATGTTTACCGCAAAGCCCGTCCAGCCGGCCAGAATTGCCGTCGTCCTGGGGGCCGGCGCCTCCAAGGGCTTTGCGCATATCGGTGTTCTGAAAGTTCTGGAAGCCCAGCAGGTTCCCGTTCACATGGTGGTGGGTGCCAGCGCCGGCAGCGTCGTGGGAAGCCTTTACGCGTCGGGCAAAAACGGTTTCGAACTGCAGGCGATTGCCATGAAGATGGAAAAAGACAAGGTGATCGACTACGACTGGAAGATCTGGAAGGGTGGACTCATCAAAGGGGAAAAGCTCGAGCGTTTCATCAATGCCGCTGTAAACCATGCCCCCATCGAGAAGCTCAAAATTCCTTTTTACGCCGTGGCGACCAACGTCGGCACCGGCGAGGAAATGGTGTTCGGCAGGGGCAACACCGGCGTCGCCGTGCACGCCAGTTGCAGCGTGCCGGGGGTGTTTCAGCCGGTCAGGATCGGGAAGGACACTTATGTTGACGGCAGCGTGGTCAGTCCGGTGCCCGTGGATGTGGCCAGACGGTATGGCGCGGATGTCGTCATCGCCGTGGACATCTCCGGCGGCCTGGACAAGGACGCCCCCAGCGGAGTGATGAACACCATGCAGAAAACGTTCAACATCATGTACGCCAAAAACGTTGCCACCCAGCTCACAAACGCCGATGTCGTCATCCGTCCGAACGTGAAGGAAATCGGATCGACCGACATGGAGAAATTCAACCAGGCGATCTTCGAGGGAGAAAAGGCGGCTACGGCCGCGCTGCCTGAAATACGGAATATCGTGGAAAAACTGAGCGCCGGAGGCCGTTTGCCTGCCCGATAGAGGAATGGCAGCCGTCAGCTTTTTTACGAGGGCGTCATTATTTTATTGAAAATGCTTTTCAGAAAAGCAAAAACATCTCTTTTTGGGCAACCAAAAAGAGATGTTTAGTAGTCTTGCTTGTAATATCCCGCCCATTTCTCGTCGATGGTTTTCTGGATGTCGTCAATCTGCGCGTCGGTCAGCTTCCGGAAGCGGGACTGAGCACGGAAGTATTCGCGGACCGGGACCAGCTTTCGCTTTTCGATCAGCTTTTCCGAGGCGGCCGTCAGTTTGAATTCACCGTTCACAATTTCATAAAGGTCATAGTAGCCCGTTTCCACGGCAAGGCGCCCGATTTTGATTCCGTAGCGCGGATCATAGCCCCATCCCGGCGGACAGGGAATGTGAATGTGGAAATACTTGGTGCCGGGCAGCGCGAGGCAGTTTTTGATTTTGTCGTAGAGGTCCAGCGGGTAGGCCGCGGAGCAGGCCGCGACGTAGCTTAAATGGTGCGCGGCCATGATGGCCGGCACATCTTTTTTTTGCTGAAGCTTTCCCTTGAACGGCGTGTTTGCGGTGATGGCGCCGATGGGCGTCGTTCCCGAGCGCTGCGCGCCCGTGTTCATATAGCCTTCGTTGTCGTAGCAGAAGTAAATGAAGTTGTCGCCGCGCTCCGCCGCGCCGGACAAAGCTTGCAGGCCGATGTCGCTGGTTCCCCCGTCGCCAGCCCAGCCGGCGACCGTGGTGTGCTCGTTGCCCTGGGCTTTGAGCGTGGCCAGTATGCCCGTGGCGGCGGCGGCCGTTGAAGCGAATGTCACGTTCAGACTGGGCAGTTTCGTCGAGGCCACCGGGAAAAGCCCCTGCAGCACGGTAAGGCAACTGGGCGGCACCACCAGGATCGTGTCACGGCCCAGGGCTTTCAGCCCTACCCGATAGGCGATGGACAGGCCGCAGCCTGTGCATGCCCTGGTTCCCGGATGGACCAGTTCTTCCGTCGGTAAACTTAAAATGGTTGATTTCGCCTGCATGGCATTCTCCTATAGCCGAAGCCCGATCCAGAGGGGCTCTTGGGAAACACGGCCCTTTGTTGCAAAACGGAGGGTTTGCGTCAAATCATCGGTTCGAATTTCGCGGCCGCCGATTCCCGCGATGAAATTCTGGACGACCGGCAGCGATCCGGTTCCGGCCAGGTGTTCGTAAAGCGCCGACTTCAAATCCGACATCAGGGCACCCTCATATCCGTAGCTCAGCGCCTTTTCGACGACGATCACGCCTTTTTTCCCTTTCAGGGCCGCCGCGAGCGCCTCATCCGGAAACGGGCGGTAATAGCGAACGCCCATCACGCCGATTTTGATTCCTTCCGTTCTCAACTGGTCCACGCAAACGCGCATCTGGTAGGTGATCGATCCCAGGCCGACGGCGACGTGCTCCGCGTCGTCGCAGCGGTACGGTTCGATGTAGGGATCGGCGCCGCGGTTGAAGATGCCGGCAAAGCGCCTTTCCGCCTCGGCCGCGGTTTGGAGCGTTTTGCGCAGATCTTCCTGCAGCAGGCAGCGGATTTCCATGTATCCGTGGGCCAGCTCGCCTTTGACGTCCATCCGCACATCCGGCAGCGTCACCGTATTGAGGTTGGCCGGATGCTGGGGATCGAGAAAGTAATCCGGCTGGAACGACGGCAGAAAAGCATCCACCATTTCCTGATCGGGGAGATCAAACGGCATAAACGTGTGGGATAAAATATATCCGTCGTAGCAGACCATGACGGGAATGCTCACCTGCTCGGCCAGCCAGTAAGCTTTGATGACCGTGTCGATAATCTGCTGGTGATCCGCGCAGTAGATCTGTATCCAGCCCGTGTCCCGCTGCGAGATGGAATCCTGCTGATCGTTCCAGACATTCCAAGGCGCCCCCACCGCCCGGTTGACCACGCACATGACAATCGGCAGCCGCGCGCCCGACGCCCACTGCACCTGCTCGTGCATGTATAAAAGCCCGTTGGCGCTGGTGGCCGTAAACGCCCGAGCGCCGGCGGAGGAGGCGGCAATGCAGACCGCCAGCGCGGAGTGCTCGCTTTCCACGGGAATATATTCCGCCTTCATCCCGCCGGATTCGACGTACTCGGAGAGCTTTTCCGTGAGCGGCGTCTGAGGAGTGATGGGATAGGCCGCGATCACACTGGCGCGGCAGAGTTTGACGCCCAGAGCCGCCGCCGCGTTTCCGTTTTCGATGATATGCATGGCCTCTACTCCTTGTCTTCTTCCGCGAATTTGGCTTCATCCACCATGGTTATGGCCTTGGTGGGGCATTCTTCGGCGCAGATGCCACAGCCCTTGCAGTATTCCAGGTTGATGGTGGGCGGAATCGTCCGCGAGATCACGACGTCGGGACAGAACAGCCAGCAGATAAAGCAGGCTTCTTTGTTTCTCTTGCAGGGAATGCAGAGGCTTGGGTCGAGAACCGGCCGCTCCACCCTCCAGGACCCCGTCCTTCCGCCGTCTCCCGCCCCGTGTTCGCTGTGTGACGTTTTTCTTCGATAATTTCGGGTTCCCATGTTCAGCCTCCCGCCACGGTTCTCTCGTAGGCGAGTTTAGCCGCCAGGGAGTTCTTTGTCGGTTTTCTTGTACGAAATTCGTCTTCGATGCCTGAAACCAAAAGGTCGATTCCCAAGAGGTTCGTGGCTTTTTCCAGGGAGCCGATAATGCCGGTGTTGACCATGCCGTGCGGCAGGCCCGCTTCCACCGATATGGCCGTGACATCCGCGGTGGCCAGCCGGTAATCCTGAAAATGATAGAATTCGTGGGCCATCGGCGTGTTCAGGACGATGATGCCGCCGGGCTTGAGGCCGTGGGTGACATCCGCCTCCTTGAGGAGTAGATGGTCCAGGACGACGACGATGTCCGGCGTTTCGATGGGCGACAGATCGTATATTTTCGTCTTCGAAATTTTCAGGGACGTCATGACCGGCGCGCCTCTGCGCTCGGTGCCGAAGGTCGGCGCCATGACCACGCCCGCATAGCCGGAAACGAATGCGACGGCGGCCACAATCTTGGCCGCCGTGATCGCGCCCTGGCCGCCGCGTCCGTGCCAGCGGATGGCAATAAACTCTTTGTTCATGTTAAAACATCCTGAGGGGGTTAGGCTGAAGACTGAAGGTGGAACATTAATCTCTTTGCAAAGATTTGATCAAGCCGTTCAGCACTTTTTCAGTTTCAGTAACTTTTGGTTCAATACTTAATAATGCTCCATTTTTCAGGAAGCCCAGCCGCTGGGATAAATTCAACTGATAACGCAGTTCTCTTAAGAAACCGAATGCAATCTTCAGTTTTCCGCCTTCCGCCTTCGACCTTTTCTTACCATAACCGCTGCAACAATCAACAATAAAACAACGCCCGCGGCGGCCAGCACAATCACCGTCGGAGTGGCGGGCCTTGCAAACAGATGAACCGGATTGCAACTGGGCCTCTCCACGATACGTCCGAGTTTGCCGGAATATTTTTCCGGCAGATCAGGGATGCCGTTGCCGTTGACGTCCGGAAAGGACTGGACATACCGGAGAACGCCTTCCCATTCTTTCAGCTCCTGGATGCCGGGCACAGAAGGATCTGCGTCAACGAGCGCCTCGGAGAGATTTTCCAGAGGTTTACCGTTTTTGTCTTTCGGAGCGATTTCCAAAAGCGAATAGGTAAACCGGCCCACGATTTTTAAAAACGTCGCATTGTAAATATTGGCGGCAACCCGGTAAAGTTGCCGGTTGGACCGGCTATAATCCAAAGGCCGGTATCCTTCTTCCTCGCCGCCGATTTCTATGGCGGTGACACGGTCGAAATAGACCCGGCGGGGATTGTAGGTAAAGCGGAGTCCGGAGACTTGCAGATAATAGTCGTCATTGCTCTTGAGCGGCCGGACGCTGGTCAGAATTTCCAGCGCTCTTTTGAGTTCATAGCCGTACAGGTAAAAGGAAATCAGCGGGTAGCCCATGGTATCGTCCACGCCGATGCCCAGCGGAATCGTGCGGAACAAATCGCCTACGGTGATCATTCCGGTTTTTCCCCGCAGCAGCCAGTCCCGGATGACGCCGTTGGATTCGACGGCGACCACCACGGCGCTTGTCGGGTCATTGGGATCGAACGAAACCCGGTTGACGGACCAGCGAATGGAATCGGCCAGCAGATTGCCCAGCGGCGATTCCGTTGCATCGATCTTCAAATCCCACGCGGTTTCAGCGACGATCTGATCGTAAGACAAATTTTTCGGATTCAGGAGCCGCGCGTTCAACTGCTGTTTGAAGGCGTCGATTGTCTTCTGAATTTTTGGGTCTCCGGCAACGGAACTGTTGGCGGGGACGAGGGTGTAGTCTTTCAGCGTCGTCCGGCCTGCCTCCTGTATGATGTCCAGAACGCCGACGAATCTTCCGTAACTCCCGGCCTGGACGATGATCGTATCGTTGACGAGAATCGGTTTTTCCAGGTTGGTGTGCGTGTGCCCGCTCACGATAACGTCAATGCCCCTGACTTCCGCGGCCAGGATTTGGTCTTCTGATTTTTTGGGGTTGTCGCGGAGTCCGCTGTGCGACAGACAGATCACCAAGTCCGCTTTTTCCCGGTCCCGGAGGATATTCACCATTTCCTGAGCCGTTTGAATGGGATCGCGGAATTTCAGGGGTTTGGCGAAAGGCGAGACCTCGATGGCGTCTTTTCCCAGAATTCCGAAGACGCCGATCTTCAGTCCGCCGCGCTCCAGAATCGTATGGCTTTTTACGCCGGCTTCCGAAAACGCGTCTTCCAGATCCGCCAGCTGCGGCTTTTGGCGGTCAAATACAGCGTTGGCGAAAACAATCTGAGGCGCGCCGCCCCTGGCTTTGGCTGTCCGGAGGGTGGCGGCCAAGCCCGTCGGCTTGAGATCGAATTCATGGTTGCCCAGCGCAACGACGTCATAGCCCATGTCTTTCAGCAGGCGAAGTTCAAAAGCCTCCTCCCGGTTCAGCATGTGAAAAAACGATCCCATGGTGTAATCGCCCGCATCCACGACCAAGACGGGATTGGATTTTTCTCTTTTGATTTTTTGGATGACGGCGGCCACGCGCGACCAGCCGCCGACGGTCTCATCGGCGTTGACTTTGAAGGGCTGATAGTCAATTTCCGGCGAAAAGCCCTGGAAATGCGAGTGCATGTCATTGGTGTGCACGATGGTAATCGATTTTTCGGCCGCCAAAACATTCGCCGCAAAAAACACGACAGCCCAAACAACGATGACGTATCTTGTTTTCAGCATTTTTCCTTTTCCCTTCATGGTTAGGCAAGCTCACCGGGACAGGTTTTTACTTGTCGCCCATCCCTCATTGCCTTGCACTTATGATTTGGTTGGTTCACCCCTCGACAATCCCGCATGCTCCAGCAGGGAACACTCGCGAGCGTTCCTTCCGTGCTACATCCACCAGCCACTATCCACTATCCACTATCCCCCGCCTCACTATCATAATTTCTCCGGCCTGAAAAGTTTTTGTCAGGGAGCGCCGCTTCAATCTTTTGGAGCAGTCCGAAGAGAGACGTTTTGTCCGGGGCGGATACGGCCACGGCGTCAAAGCGCCGGCAGAGGGTTTGCAGAAGTTCCTTGTCGGGAAAGCGGTCGGACTTGTTGAAAACGCGTATGCCCGGCTTGTCGTGGATTTCCAGCTCTTCCAGAATGTTTTCGACCGCCGATATCTGTTCTTCAAACCGGCTGCTGCTCACATCAATGACGTGCAGGAGCAAATCCGCTTCCTGAAGCTCGTCCAGCGTTGCCCTAAAAGCGCTGAACAATTGCCGGGGCAGGTTCCGGATAAACCCGACGGTGTCGGTAATGATGGCTTCCGTGTCTTGCGGAAACCGCAGTCTCGCGCTTTTCGTATCGAGCGTGGCAAACAGTTTGTCTTCCGCCAGGACGGCGCTTTTCGTCAGGGTATTGAGCAGCGTGGACTTGCCCGCGTTGGTGTAGCCGACAATGGAAATCACCGGCAGGCCTGATTTTTCCCTCCGTCCCCTTCGCTGGCCGTGCGACCTGGCCACGGATTTCAAATCCTTTTCCAGCCGGTGGATGCGCTCACGGATCCGGCGGCGGTCGATTTCCAGCTTGGTTTCGCCCGGTCCCACGCCGCCGATGCCTCCCGCCAGACGGGAAAGCGACGTGTCCTTGTGCGCCAGGCGCGGCAGCAGATATTTGAGCTGCGCCAGCTCTACCTGAATTTTTCCTTCGCGGCTGTGCGCGCGACGGGCAAAGATATCCAGAATCACCTGCGTGCGGTCGATAATTTTCAGGCCGGTAAAATCGCCGATGGAGCGCGCCTGCGCGGGCGTCAGTTCGTGATCAAAGATGAGCAGGTTTGCGCCGATTTGGGTGGCCCGAAGATCAATGTCCGACAGTTTGCCCCGGCCGACCAGGTATTTCGGATCCGGCTGCGCACGGTATTGAATCTGTGCGTCAAAAACCTCCACCCCGCAGGTGGAAGCCAGTTGCCGAAGTTCTTCCAGCGAGGCTTCCGCGTCTCCCGGGGGATTTTTTTCCACCCGGACCAGGATGGCTTTTTCCGCCGCGTCAATTCGCCGGCTTTTCTGCCGGCGGGCAAACTCGTCTTCCAGCGCCGTGATAAAAGATAAAAAGTTGAGGTTCATCCGGTGCGGTTCTTGGGGATCATGGATCAACCAGTAGGCGCCCTGCGGATTTTCGGGAATCAGATGCGCCCAGAAAAGCTTGCCGGGCGAGCCGTCTTCCTGAACCTGAAGAGCGCCTATCATATCCAGGCGCAGATGGGACAGGTCCGTCAGATCCTCCGGCGAGAGGCCTGCGCCGTTCAAATGCGTGTGGATCAGGCGCAGGCCCTTGAAGCGGGTGGACGCCGCGCGAAAAGCATCCAGGCCGGGGATGAAGATGCCCCTGTGGTCGCCCAGGATGACCATGCTGATCTCGCCTTTGCGGTTAATCAGCAGGCCGATCTGCCGGTTGAGCGAGCCGGACAAAAATGAAATCTCCCGGGCAAGATCATGGCTGATCAGGCTTTCCGGCGGAATGCCGCGCCGGTAAAGCCGTTCCAGGGATTTGATTTGCTGGGCGCCGAGGCCTGAAGTATTGCCGAATATTTTATTGATAGTTTGTCTTCCTGTTGATGATTCTATGATCCGCGCCGGATTTTGATACCCCCCCCTTGGTCAGGACGGGCAACCTCTGTGTCCGGAATATACAGAAAAAAACAGGTACAAGTCAATGAAATAATAGGCTGAGGGGCTGTCAGGCTGAAGACCGAAGGCTAAAGGATGACGGTTTTGTAAAAAGTAAAACATAGCGTAACACTTTAAAACAATTTATAAATCGCGCCTTTATCAAGAATTGTTTTTTTAGGTAAGAAATTATTGGGCATTTCCATTTCTTTCTCCTTCTCAACCATGGCAGACTAACATGCACCTTATTCACCTGTCCAGTTTTTGGGGAGTATTATACGAGGCTGAAGGTTGAAAGGGAGGGGCGGCATTCTTGTGAAGGCCGCCCCTCTTTTGTTGTGCGTTCAGGGCGCATAAAAAACGGCAGCCCGGACGGTCGCCGTTTTGCACTTTTCGCGTCTCTTCGTCAGCGGCCTTTGAACCGGGCCTGCCTCTTTTCCAGAAACGCCCTGGAGCCTTCTTTGAAATCTTCGGTGACCAGCAGGGTCTGGAAGGCGGCTTTCTCAATTTTGGTGACGCCGTCGTAAAGGGTGCCTTCCAATCCCAGGCGAACGGCCTTCATGATCTCGCGCTGCGCCACAGGAGCGCCGCCCGCCAGCTTTTTGGCCAGTTTCTTGGCGGCTTCCAGCACTTCAGCCTGCGGGACTACCTTGTTGAGCAATCCCAGCGCCAGGGCGTCTTTGGCCGGCATGAAATCGCCGGTGAGCATCAGTTCCAGAGCCTTGGTTTTGCCGATATAGCGGGGCAGTCTCTGGGTTCCGCCCCAGCCGGGGTTCAAACCCAGCTTCACTTCGGGAAGGCCCACTACCGCTTCTTCCGCCATGATTCTCAAATGGCAGGAGCAGGCCAGTTCCAGGCCTCCGCCCAGGGCCAGACCCTGAATGGCTGCAATAACGATCTTCGGGTAATTTTCAATTTTGAAATACACGTCGTTGCCGTCGTACTGGGGCACTTTGCCCGACTGGAGATCGGCAAACTCGGTAATGTCCGCTCCCGCCGAAAAGCATTTCGGACCGGTGCCGGTAATAATGATGACGCGCACATTGTCGTCTTTTTCGCATTTGTCCAAAAGATCGTTTAAATCCCGTAAAACCCCCTGTGCCATTGCGTTTGCGGGCGGATGATTGATGGCCGCCACCACAACCATACCGTCTTGTTCCACCGCCAGTTTTTCATACTCAAAAGCCATGTCCTATCCTCCTTCGATATTGATTTTAAAGATTTTCAGGAAACCGGTTAAAAAAGTGCCGCGGGCACTATAGAAAGAACGCAAAAGCGTGTCAAGAAGAAACAGCAACCGGCCGCCAGGCAAAGCGCCGCCTGCCGAATTTTCTTGAAACCCCAAAAACAAGGTGTATGATTCCGGCGTCCTGCGGAGGAACAGAGCTTCATGAATCAACAAAAAATGGCGGCGACCATCCATTCCGTGCGGTACTGAGGAGAAGGTTATGAATGTTACTGTGCTGTTGATTGTGGCGGTGGTTTTGTTCTTTCTGGCGTATCGCTTTTATACCCGTTTTATCGCAAAGCTTTTTAACGAAAACGACAACCAGCCCACGCCGGCCTGCGCGCTCAGGGACGATTGCGACTATGCACCGACCAAGCCCGTGATTCTGTTCGGGAATCATTTTGCCAGCATTGCCGAGGACGGGCCGATTATCGGGCCTACCGTCGCCCTGCTGTTCGGTTATCTGCCCGTCTGGCTGTGGGCGGTCATCGGCTGGCTGGTGTATAAAAGAGGCGTCAGCGTCAATCTGGCCGATCTTCGGTTCCGCCAATCAACTTTTGGCATCCCTGGCGCTGCCCGCCTATTTGTCCACGGACGGTCTGGGCTTGCTGTCCGGGGATTTGACGAGAGGAAAGACCCCCTTGCGGACGGAACGAACATCTTCAATCGTATAAAACGCCAGCGGATTGCAGCCGCGGATAATTTTTAGCACGGAATCGATGTCCTTCCTTTTGGCGATGGTAAAAATAATCTTTACCTGTCCCATGGCCCCCTCGGCGTCCACGTGTGTGACGCCGTAGCGGTTTTCTTTGAGGTAGCGGATGAGCAACTCCGCGTTCTTTTGCGTGATAGTCCGGATCACCACGGTGCCGATTGCCATTTTTTCTTCAATGAGGATGCCGACCAGGTTGCCCATCGCAAAACCGCCCGCATAGGCCACATAGCAGACCGGGTTGGACAGGTTCTTGAAGATCTGCGTGATCGCGGTCAGCCAGATCAGCACTTCCACGAAGCCGATCACCGGCGCCAGAAATTTCATTCCCCGCCCGACATAGATGATGCGCAGCGTGTCGAGCGTGACGTCGCAAATCCGCGCGAGAAAAATCAGGATCGGCAGCAGGACAAATTTAAAGATTTCTGAATGATACAGGGCGGCGATGTCCACCGGGAATCTCCTTCTCTCCGGGAAGTCGCCGTACTATAGGCGAACCGCCGCCGTAAGTCAATCCGCTTTCCTGTTTAGGTAATGTATCATATCTTGTGTCAGAGAAGGGGAAGGGGTACCAACGTAATAGATTTGCCCAAATCTAGATTAAGGAGGTGCCCCATGTCCCAAGATTACGTTTGGAGTTTGCCACAAGCGTTTAAAGTAATCAAGGAGATGAATCTTTTTCCAGTCGTTTGCTAATCCCCTTCCATCAGAAAGGCGGTAATTAGAACATTGGTGTCAGATGATCTGGTCAAGTAAAAACGGACACTCGGTTAAGCTGCTTTTGCCATCATAAAATTCTTTTCATACTCATTTGGATTTTTGTAGTCCAAAGAAGAATGCAAACGATGGCTGTTATAAACATCTCAATGTAATGGGTCACATCACTTCTGGCATCCTTCCGGCTACGATAAATTGTCCTGAACAGTACTTGAGTTGGGTAGTGTCAACAATTTTTCGCACTTTTAGTTTAGCAACCCATCAATCCGGTAATCGGTAAGCCAAGCGTTCGGGGAGTCCTTAAAACTCCCGGAGCGCTTGCGCCACCGGGTCAGAGAGGACGGATCAATTGGCAATTCGTGCTGAAAGTATTTGAACCCGCAAAAATACTGCCAGTATGGGTTCTCCAGCAGTCTGGCTACAACGGATTCGTCACTCTCATTGTAGGCATGTTTCAGATAATGAAGACCCACAACCAGTCGGGTAGGCAAAGCCGGTCTGTCTTGCTTCTGCGCAAACAGGGCGCAAAGGAAACATCAAATCGCTTTCAATCAATCTTGTTGGCCAGAACATACAATGGATGGGTGCTATCAACGATCTGTTCCAAGCTCGACCGGAATAAGTCTCCGTGGGATTCTGCAAAACTCTTGTCTTTCGGTTGCATAAATTATTTGCCGGGTTCTCGTCCCTTTCTCTGAAATTTCGGCAGTTTATAACATAGAATATTTCGATAATCAAATAATAATATCAATATGTTATGACATTTTCAGGGAGGACTAACTTAATCTAGATATCAATATAACATTTTTCTTGACTAGAATATAATTCTAGATTATGAATATAATAAATTATTGCAGGAAGTGCTCTAATTTCTATAATGATAGACGTCGAGCAATATTTTAGAAGGTGATATGAAGCTAGTAGATTCAACACATTTTCGATCAATTGGAAAAAAGAGAGAGATAATTCAAGCAGCATTGAAGTGTTTTTCCGAAAAGGGATACACTGAAACTAGCATGTTGGATATATGTTCGCGAGCGAAAGCCAGTACAGGCAGCGTATATCATCATTATAAGAGCAAAGAGCAACTTGCCGCAGCTGTGTATCTAGAAGGTATTAAGGAATACCAGACAGGGTTGATTAAAAATCTGGAAAAACAAAAAGATGGATTTCGAGGTATTAGTTCAATCATACGGTATCATCTCAATTGGATTGTCAAGAACCCAGAATGGTCAAGCTTTCTCTTTCAAAAACGTCACTACACTTTTTTAAATGGTGCTAATGATCAATTGAATGTTCTAAATATAAATTTTTCTAAAAAAGTCATAGGTTGGTTTGTCAAGCATATTGAAAAGGGAACATTTAGACCCCTGCCTTGGGAGATCATTATCGCGATGGTTTTTGGACCATGCCAGGAGTACGCACGGTTGTACTATTCAGGAAAAGCAAATTTAAAAATTGAACAAGCAGTTCGTAATCTTTCTGATGTAGTTTGGCGGGCATTAGCGTCAGAAAAAAAATGGGGGAAGAATTATGAACGAAATTGAAATGATCTTCAAAAATAAACCATCTGCACTGTATATATTATGGAAAGCTTTTAAAACAAAAAAGAGTGCATATTCTTCAGACGTTAAATACCCGATTATCCATGTTTCAAGAAAGGGCTTTGTCATAAATAAGGCCCATGTGGAGGCTTTTCACAAAGTATGCGATATTAAGCAATATGATTGCTTGCATATGTTATACCCATTTACTCTGGTATATCCGTATATCATGCAAGTATTGAGCTCTAAAGAAATACCGGTATCAATGTTCAAAGTATTAAATACACATAATTGTATTAAAATGCACCGATACATATTTCCCGATGAACTTATTGATATAGACTGTTTTAATTCCTCTATGCGAATAATTCCTAAAGGGCTAGAACTTGACATAAAATCTATTATTTCTTCTAAAGGAGAAAATGTTTGGGAAAACATTACAACATATTTTTATCCAGGGAAATTCGGTCCTGCAGATGCTTCATATAGCTCACCTCGACTTGATCTTATAAACGATGCCCCTGTCATAAACAAATGGTATCTCCCTGCTAAGAACAGATTCAGGTTTGCTAGGATATCTGGGGACACAAATGGTATCCATTATGTATCATTCTATGCGCGCGTAATGGGATTTAAAAGAGATTTTGCCCAGCCGATACGAGTCGTAGCAAAATGCGTGTCATCTCTTCCGATAGCTCACGGTATTAAAAGCTGGCTTGAGGAACTTAATGACAGTTGCATAATATCTCGTCCAAGAACCCCAGCTGCTCTGCCAAAGGAGCTCGATTTTTATTTAAAGGGTCCTGTGTATTACGACAATACTCTGATCCTGAAAAATATCAAAACAGAAAAAGGCAATAGATTTGATTTATATTGCAACGATGAAAGTAAGCCGGCAATTTCTGGAATGCTTTATCTATAAGAGTCCCAAGAGATCATCGGTATCACCCCCTTCCAAATGGGATGCTACCATAACCTGACTACTCTCCGGGTGGTACACTTTTACATAATCGGTGACACGTAAAAATGCTGTCTCGATATGCCATTGATCTTACAGGCTTCCGATACATTCTTCGAATACTCCGCCAACTCTAGTACCATGTAACTTTTATAATGTCGGATAAAGCAGTTTTAATTTAATTTTGGCCCTTCCGGCGTAACCGTCTCCCCCCCATCTTTACGTTTGCCGCCAATCGAGATATGACGCCCTCCGGCAGTAAGAAAATATTTTCAACTGGAGGTGGGAGCATGACCACCGAAGAACGCTATGCGCATTGGCGGGAAGTGATCGGGAAACAAAACACAAGCGGTTTGAGCATTGCCGAGTATTGCCGGAATGAGAACATCCGATCGTCATATTACTATGCCTGGCGCAGCAGGATTAGAAAACGCCAGAGGGTTAAACATGGATTCATCGAACTTTCTCCTGCGGGAACGGATACCGGCATTCGCATTGTCACCTCAACGGGTTTTCACATCGAAGGGACAAATAGGGGACGTACTTCAAAATATCAATGGAACTGCTATAAGCCGCACGCTATGAGATATCCATGCCTAGACAATCACGCATTGATGCCCCCGGAGCGCTGCATCATGTTATTTGCAGAGGCATTAATCGGCGAAGATTTTACGGATAAAGATGACTACCAGTTGTTTCTGAAACGGCTTGGGAATTTGTTGATGGAGACGCAGACATCCTGCTTTGCCTGGGCGCTTATCCCCAACCACTTTCATCTTTTACTGCGAACCGTATTCCCATTTCAATTGTGATGAAAAGACTGCTGACGGGTTATGCTGTAAATTTTAATCGTCGTCATAACCGGTACGGACATCTTTTTCAAAAAGGTGCAAAACCGAACACAATCGGCAATTACTTATGCTGTCCGCAGGGGGGGAAGGCGATCATTGAGAACCATGCATATGAGCTTGAATGAAGATGTATTGATATTTTGAAGTACGTCCCATATCCCCTATCCCCGCCCGAGAAAAATTTGGATGATTTGGTAGCAGCTTAAACCCGAGGACAATCCGGAGAAAACTGGCCACTGTCAACTCAAGTACTGTTCAGGACACTTCAATGTTACGCTTGTTGATACAGCCCAAGAATTGGGAGTGTAAATTTCTTTTCACAATCCTTACGTCTTCTCGAAGTGATGATAATCCTTGGGCTGGTCGAAATTTCCGCCCCAGTGCCAGCCGTGTCCGAGGAATTCCTGAACTACGGGGTGGTCGGCGGTAAATGCTCCTTTGCTTTGCGGGCGGTAAACCGCGCCTGCGGGCGCGATCAGGCCGGCGGGATAAATCACCGGATTCTGGACGGGATTGATGTCCACGGCGCGGCCGAAAGAATGCAGGGACAGCTTGTTGGTATCGGCAATGACGCGGAAATTGAAAGAAGAGGAATTGTTGTCCACCATCGAGGCTTCATCGTCCCACTTGTAGGCGACGATGGGAATGACTTTGCCGACGGGAAATTTCAGTTTCTCGATCAAAAGAAAGATTTCATAAACGTCGTCTTCGAGGCGCGCATCCACTAGCATCTGGCCCTGGTGGCGCCGTCCGTCGAAGGAATAATACAGGACGTCGATCATGGACAGGGAATCGATCACTTCCATCGGCGCGGTGGTGCCTTCAATGGCATCCGCAAAGCTCATGTCGCTGTCGATGATGGTGTTTTCAGACATTTCAGAATCCATCCTTTTCGCCGTACTTGTCTTTACAGCATGCGGCACGGGCGCTAAGAGATGCCGGCGATGATTTTATTCAGCGCCGCTTCCTCCAGCGAGACCTCCCGGTAGATGCTCCTGACGGTGTCGGCGGTGAGTCGCTGGAAATCGGAAAGCCTTGGCGTGATGAGGACGCCGGCCATGTCGATGGCGCCGGGCGAGACGAAGACGCCGCTTTTCCCCGGCGCGAAATAGGCGTCGGGCCGGTGTTTCCGCCTCAGAAAGACGGTGATTGTCCAGCCGTGCTTCCCGTAAGTGCAAAAAATATTCAGCAGAGGTTCTTCCTGCGTCGCAAGTGACTTCCGGGCGGCGGCGAGAAATAGCGTCAGGCGCTCTTTGAGGAGTCCGGTCTGGTTCGACTTGAAGAGCAGGACGCAGCGATCGCAGGTTTTCCCCGGCCGGTGCAAAACGGCGGATGACGCAATCGGATAAGATTCTCTTTTCAGTTCATTCAAAAAGGGGAGCGCGCGGGATGGAATCATCTGAAAGTGCAGGTGATCCGGCGCGGAAGCCCCGCAGGCGGGGCCGTTGTAAAGCACGGTATAGCCGGGCGCTGCGTCATGGGCGAGGTCCAAAAGCGTATCCAGCGACGACCGAATGTCCTGCGGCAGGTGCCCGAGCGCTGCTGCGGTAAAGTGGCGCTCGAAGATGGGCGCCGGGTTGCACAGGATTTGATAATGATCGCGGTAGAGAATGCCGGACTGTTCGTCCGGGCGGTTTTCGGCGCAGAGGAAACAGGGCCGTTTCCGGATCGATTCCGCATCGACCGCTGCGCCGCTGCTTTTGGCGCGGGCGGGATTGAACTGCAGGGTGACGCCGTAGTCGCCCAAGGAAAGTTTTCGGGTTTGCACCGACGCCAGGCCGCGGCAGGCGGCCGCGAAGGCAGGCCAGCTTTTCTTTTGCGACTCAACAAGCGCGCGACACAGGGCGGGCAATGTTTTTCTGTCCTTACCTGGAAAGCGGGCGGCAATTTGATTCGATTTCGCAGGGAACGGTTGAGGCCGTTCCCTGCAGAGACGTTGTCTGGCTTTGACTTCCAGCGTTCGCAGTTTGTCTTTGTAGTGGTCATTACGATTTTGCTGTTCGACGGACAAGTCCGCGTCGGTATTGTCTTTCCAGCGGCGGCAGAGATAAACGCTTTCAAAAACCCGGCCGATGCGGTACTCGCGGGAGAGCCTCAGCGCCACGGCATAGTCTTCTCCGTAGCTCACATTGGGAAAGCCGATCCGGCGTAAAATGGCGGTGTCAAAAGCCCGCGGCGCGCCGATGCCGCCCACGCGCAGAAGATTGTTGTGGCCGTTTCTCGCGGTCCATTCGCGGTGGTCGATGAGCCCCGGCGGGATCTTTTTCCGGCGTTCGTTCACCAGGGTATAGGCGCCCACGGCCATGGCGCAGGGTCCCCGGCGCAGGGCGTCCACCATGGTTTGGAGTGTGCCGGGCGATTCGTAAAGATCGTCGGAATCGAGCTGAACGGCGTAGCGGCCGCAGCAAGGCGAGTTGATCGCCTCGTTCCAGCATCCGCCGATGCCCAGATCACGTCGGGACGGCACAAGATGATGGACATGGGGATAACGCGCTGCAAATGTTTTCAAAAGTTCCGTCGTCCCGTCCGTGGAGAAGTTGTCCACGACCAGGATATTGAAGGGAAAATCCGTCTTTTGCGCCAGCGCGCTCTTGATCGCGTCGGCAATGGTTTTCCGGCGATTGAATACGGGGATGACGACGCTGGCCTTCCAGAGAAGGTCTTTCGGCTTCCATTCCTCCATGACGGGCCGCGCGGGCAGGCAGGCGCCCAGACGTTGCAAATGGCGGGTGGCGATTTTTTCCAGTTTTTTTTGCCGGAGGAGATTTTCCCCGGCAACGTAGGAAAAATGCGCTTCGGATTGCCTGCCGGATTTTTTTGACGGCATCTTTTTTTTTGCGGATACCGTGTATAAGGATTCGGGCACGCGGATCAGGTCATGCTCCAGCGAAATTCTCAGGCGCAAATCGTAGAAAGCCAGGTCCGGATCGGCCGGCAGGGTCCCGTATTGTTCAATCGCGGACAGGGCAGCCCTGACCGATAAAATGAAAAAATGGCCGAAATGAAAATCGTCGCGCAGGGAGCCGGGCTGGTAGTCGTTCAACGGGCGAACGGCAAACCGGTCGTTGACTTTTTCGGCGTAGTCCGAATAGACCAGGCCCGCCCCGGTGTCGCGGGCGACGGCCAGCAGTCTCTTGAGCTCCGGGAGGCCGCAAAGCACATCTTTTTGGGTATCCATCGCCAGCAGATAATCCGCCGTCAGGTTTTTGAAGAACATTGACGGCCGTTTCACAAGCCGGAAAGACCCGCTGCCGGAAGGCCAGTGGAGCGCCGCCGGTGTTTCATCCGCGGCGCTCCAGAGCAAAAGCCGTCCCCATCGATACACTGAAGTTTTCATGATTTTCCTGGCGCCGTCAGAAGTCGGACATCATCAGGTTGAAGGCATTTTCCGCCGTGTCCTTCGCCAGCTTGCTCAGGGCCTGCTGCCTGGCCGGCCTTGGATTGACATTGTCCTGCAGCTTGTAATCCGATGTTCCGACAACGTTCTGCGAAGACCAGATGGTTTTGCCGCTGTCCTTTTCGCGAAAGCCGACCTCCAGGATGAGAGTCATTCTCTCTTCCGCGGCCAGAATGTTGTCGCGGTAGGAAAGCACGCCCGTGGTGATTCTGGTGATGCTGGCGTTGATGATTGCGTCCGCCTGCTCGAGGGTGGGCACGCTTTTGAAGCGTTTGCCCTGGATAATCTGGTCGATGAAGGCGTTGCGCAAAATATTTTCCGCTTCCGCTTCCGCGGTTTTGTTGACGAAAGGCGCGACGTAAATATTGACGATTCGTTTGTCGATATGTTCGCCCTGCGGCGCGAAGCCGTAGCCGCAGCTGAGCAACAAAACGCAGGACAGGGCCAAAAGCGACAGTTTGATCGCGGATAATCCTCTTGGTTTTTTCATGGATCCGTTTCCTTTAGGGAGCGACGACAATGTTGACCAGCTTTTGGGGAACGTAAATCACTTTCAGGATTTTATTCCCCCCGATGAACGCGGCAATTTTTTCATCCATCTGCGCGTCGGTCTTGATTTTTTCCGCGTCGCAATCGACCGGCACGGTCATCCGGCTGCGCAGCTTCCCGTTGACCTGGATGACGATCGTCATTTCTTCCTCGCTGGCGACGGCGGGATCGAAGTCGGGCCAGGGCATGTCGGCCGCAGCTTTGTCCTTGCCCAGCCTCTCCCAGAGCTCTTCCGTGATGTGTGGAACGATCGGCGTCAACAGCAGGATGGCCGCCTCCAGCGCCTCGCGGACGACGGACAGAGATGCCCTGTCTTCGGCGGCCGGGTGTTTGACGCCGTAAAGAACATTGACCAGTTCCATGACCGCGCTGATGGCCGTGTTGAAGTGGAAGCGGTTTTCGATATCCTGTGAAACCTTGCGGATTGTCTGGTGCGTTTTTCGCCTGAGCGCCTTGATGTCACCCGTCAGTTCCAACGGACCGGCGGTCGGCGCGACCGCCCGGATGTCTTCAACATAGTCGTCAAAAATCCGCCACAGGCGGCCCAGGAAGCGGAAAGACCCTTCCACTCCCTGTTCGCTCCATTCCAGATCTTTTTCCGGCGGCGAGGCGAACAGGCAGAAGATGCGAGCCGTGTCCGCGCCGTAGGTTTTCACCAGAAAATCCGGGTCAATGACGTTCTTGAGTGACTTGGACATTTTTTCGGTCTTGCCGATGATGATGTCTTTGCCGCAGAGATGGCACTTGCCGTCCTGGGCCTGTTCGGGGAAGAGGTAGCCGTGTTCGGGGCACTTCATTGTTTCCTTGCAGACCATGCCCTGCGTGAGGAGGTTGGTGAAAGGCTCATCGACGCCGATCATGCCGAGGTCGCGCAGGACCTTGGTGTAGAACCTCGCGTAAAGCAGGTGCAGAATGGCGTGCTCGATGCCGCCGATGTACTGATCCACCGGCATCCAGTAGTCGAGCGCCTCACGGTCGAGCCCCGGTTTTACGTCATAATTCGGGCAGCAGTAGCGGTCGAAGTACCAGGACGATTCGACAAACGTGTCCATCGTGTCGGTTTCACGCGTCGCGGGGCCGCCGCATTGGGGACAGGCGGTGTTCACGAATTCCGGCAGCGCGGCCAAAAGCGAGCCGCCGTCCGTGCTGAAGACGACGTTTTCCGGCAGGAGGACCGGCAGGTCTTTTTCCGGCACCGGCACGATGCCGCATTTTTCGCAGGTGATCATGGGAATGGGCGCGCCCCAGTAGCGCTGGCGGGAGATGCCCCAGTCGCGCAAGCGGTACTGGATCGTCCGTTTGCCCTTGCCTTCGGCTTCCAGAAAATCGGCGATGGCTTCCAGCACCTTTGTGTTTTCCATGCCGTTGAAGGGGCCGGAATTGACCAGCACGCCTTCATCGACGTAGGCCTCGGTCATCGTCGCCGCGTCGAGCGTCCGGTCTTTGGGCGAAATCACGACGACGAGCGGCAGATTGAACTTTTTGGCGAATTCAAAATCGCGCTGGTCGTGCGTGGGCACGGCCATGACGCAGCCGGTGCCGTAATCGGCTAAAACGAAGTTGGCGGCGTAAATCGGCATTTTCCAGCCGGTGAGCGGATTGAGGCAGTAAGCATCCAGAAAGAGGCCTTCCTTCTCGTAGTATTCGGAGGTCCGCATGAGCTTGTCCTGCTTTTTGACTTTTTCCACAAACTCCCGCACGTCCTTTTCGCAGGGTTTGCCGCGGGCCAGCTCGGTGACCAGCGGATGCTCGGCCGCCACCAGCATGAAAGTCGCGCCGTAAAGCGTGTCCTGGCGCGTGGTGAAGACCTGAATGACGTCTTTGCCTTCCGCCAGCGGAAAATCGACCAGGCAGCCGTAGCTTTTGCCGATCCAGTTTTTCTGCATCGTCATGACGCGCTCCGGCCAGCCGGGGAGGCGGTCGCAATACTCCAGAAGCTCCTCGGTGTAAGCCGTGATTTTGAAAAACCACTGATCGAGCGTTTTTTCCGTGACTTCCGTGCCGCAGCGCCAGCACAGGCCGCCTTCGACCTGTTCGTTGGCGAGCACCGTGTCACACTTGCCGCAGAAGTTCACGCTGGAGCGCTTCTTGTAAGCCAGGCCTTTTTCGGCCATCCGGATGAAAAAGAGCTGTTCCCAGCGGTAATACTCCGGCTCGCAGGTGGCCAGTTCGCGGTCCCAGTCGTAGCTGAAGCCCATCCGCTTGAGCTGCTCCTTCATGTGCCCGATGTTTTCATGCGTCCATTTGGACGGATGAATCCTGTGCTCGATGGCGGCGTTTTCCGCGGGCATGCCGAAGGCGTCCCAGCCGATCGGGTGCAGAACGTTGAATCCTTTCATGCGCTTGTAGCGGGCGACCACGTCGCCGATCGTGTAATTACGGACGTGGCCGATATGGATTTTCCCCGACGGATAGGGAAACATTTCCAGGAGATAGTATTTCTTTTTCCGCGGATCTTCCGTGGCTTTAAAGGTCTTTTCTTCTTCCCATTTCTTTTGCCATTTTTCTTCGATGGCGATCGGATCGTACTTCATAACGGTGGTTTTCTCCCAAAAGAGTTCAATAATCGGGGATTTGCTTAACATATTGGATGGGGCAGCGCAACGGCTTTGTCGGGTCTCCAAGGCGGCTTTCCGCCGCGAAAGACCAATGAATCGCTTGCACGGCTAACGGTCATGCCGATGTTGCGGGGGGGGGTTGGGCTATTGTTTCTTTTTCATCAAGATTCTGCGCTTCGCCGGAAATAACCGTATGCGGCTGAATACAGGAGGACCGGCATTTCCAACCGTGCCCTCCGGGCTCTCTTCCAATCAGGCGGAAAGTTTGTTTGCGCAGGTCCGGGCCAGTTCGTGCAAGACCGGCAGACTGCCGGCCCGGGACGCAGCGGCGGCCAGATTCCGGATGCCGCCCGCGGTATGCCGGAGAAAGTCCGGCTTGTTTTTCTTGAGTCCCAGAAACCCGTAGGCGCCCAGCGCCTGCATCAACCGCTGGGCCGCTCCTTCCCAGAAATAGTCGGTGAACTTTTCGAAACTGTAATCCGGCTCCATGATCCGGTAATAAAAAGCGACAAGTTCGTTTCGTTCGAACACAGAGAAAGAGACATAGGGGTCACAGATCAGAGAGCCCAGGTCGTAAAAAAGATTGCCCTTCCGCATGCCCTGAAAGTCGAGAAAAACCGGCCGGTCGTTTCGGATCATGATATTTTGGGACTGAAAATCCCGGTGAATCAGGCATTCCGGGATTTGTTGCAGGCGGTCGATCAGCGCCTCCATCTCTTCCGCCCAGTCGCGCTCCTGCGGGCCGGAAAGCGAAAGACCGCAGACGGCCTCGACGAAGTTTTCTTTAAAATAGGCATGCTCCCACGCGTATAGAGACCGGTCATACCCCGGGCACAGTTCCAGGGAAGCCGGCACGTCGGATAGCGGAATCCGGTGAAGCCTGTGGATTGCGGAAAGCGCCGTCAGATAATAGGTCCTCCGTTTGCGCCAGGGCAGCTCGCGCAGAGAATACAGATCTTCGTCGCCCAGATCTTCGAGCAGCATGAATCGCTTCCGGAAGTCGAAGGCGATGATGCGGGGAACCGGTATGCCGATTTCCGTCATGAAGCGGTTGATCTCCGCCCAGCAGGCGTTTTCCTCCACCTCGGTTCCGTATTCCATGAAGATGAAGGCGGCGCCTCCGGGCACGCCCACACGATAAAAGGTGCGGTCGGAGCCGCCCTTGAGGATCGGGTCGTACTGAAATTCCGCCGTGCTCAGATGATGATTTACGAATTGTCGGATGTCCTGGTTCATAGGACCTGCTTGCGTAATGTGTGATATTCTTCAATTGTGCCCAGATCGTGCCAGAAGCCTTCATCGATGACGATTCCGCCGATAGACCGGGGATTTTGCCGGATGCTCTCGACGAACGGCAGCACAATCGATTCGACTTTCCCCGCCGAAAGCCGTCGCAGGAAGACTGTTTCCAGAACATAAATGCCCGCAAAAAGGCAGGCCTGGACGCCCGGGTTGCGCAAAGTGTTTCTCATATCGCAGATAAATCCCCGCGAGTCAATATGGACATTGGCCGGCTCGCCGCAGCTGCGCAGCGCCAGGGTCGCCTCCGCGCCCAGCTCTTCATGCCTTTTGAGCAGGGGCGCCAGCGGCAGGTTGGTGATGATATCGCCGTTGTAAACAATGATGCGGCGGTCCTGCCCGATCAAATCCTCAATGTTCTTGATGCCGCCCGCCGTGTCCAGAAGAACCGGTTCGTGGCGGAAGGTAATGGGAACACCCTTCCAGCGGCTCTCCGGGAACGCTTCCTGGTATTTTTCCGGGCAGTGATGCGTGTTGATGATCAGCCGCGTGACGCCCGCGGCGCGCAGATGCTCCATTACGTAAGTGATAATCGGGCGCCCCCCGACCGGCAGCAGCGGTTTGGGCATATGATCCGTAAGCGGCCGGAGCCTCGTTCCCAGCCCTGCGCCCAGGATGAAAGCCGTGCGGATTTTTGGTTCTGCCGAATCAGGAGAACAGTGATTCATGGACGACTATTCAGCAGGACTGCGCTCAAAAGTCAAGCTCCGTGAACGCTTTTGACGGACCGGAGTTTTATGGTATAGAAAAAACGTGCCTGGTGGATGATGTCCCTCGACGGGCTCGGGGTGACAGGCCAGGGGTAATGGATTATAGGAAGATGAGCAGCGAGTGGCGAGTGAAATCGCGGGGCCGGGAGGCGGGATGAAGAACATCTGCACGGGCAAACAAAAAGAGCAGGGAGAGCCGCTTTTCCCGGAGGCAGGACGCGGCAGGAGAAATGATTATTTCCGTGATCGTTGTCTCCTGATTTTTACTTCTGCAATCCTGCTGGTGATCGGACCTTTTCTGGCCCTGTCTCATGCCCGTGAGACCGCGTCTTCACCGGAACGGGCAGAAGTGCAGCCTGCGCATCCGGTTGCGGTGAATCCGGGTATTGCCGCCGCTGATCCCGATGGTCAGGGCGTCGCCGCGGAATCCGGGAAAAAGCCCGGGGTTCTTCGGTCAAACCTTTTGAACATCAGCGTCCGGGGTCGCTTTTCGGGTCTTGATGTTTTGGGCGGCACGGCGACGGAAGAATTTCAGGAGTTTGACGCGGCGGCGCAGTTCCGGCTGCCCTGGGGATGGTATTCCCCGTCCGGCTGGGGAGGAGGCCTGAGGCTGATGGCCAGCGCGGGCGCTCTTTACGGTGCCGGAGAAACCGCGCTGGCCGTTTCGCTGATTCCCCTGCTGGTTTTCGGCAGCCGGGACGGAAGGTTCAACCTGGATATGGGGGCAGGCCCGGCCCTCCTCAGCAGGCATTGCTTTGGGGAGCAGGATTACGGCGGATATTTTCAGTTTGCGCTGACCGCGGGCCTCAGCGTGCCGGTTTATAAGCGTCTGGGATTCGGCTACCGGTTTCTGCACTATTCCGACGCGGCCCTGTACGGACATGACACGACGGGAGCGGATTTTCACATGCTGGAGCTCCACTACCGGTTTTAAGAGGGGGAAGAATCTGGGTTGTTGACGGACAGGGAAGATTGTGCGACATTCGGACCGCCGCCTTTCAGCGGCGGAAGGAAAAATAAAAAATCAAACAGGATGTTCCCCATGAAGAAACTATCCGTTGCCTTGTTGTTGATCGTCCTGGTCCTTGGCGGCTCCTCCGCGCAGGCCATGAGCGGGCATGATCTTGCCGATGGAATGAAGTCTTATTTAAAAGCCGAGCAGGACTATACCAAAGCGGATTACCTGCTGGCGGGAAACTACATGGGATATATTCAGGGAGTGGCGGAAGCCACGGTTTCCGACTACTCTTTGCCCAGCGGCGTCACCCCCGACACGTTGTATAAAATCGTTGCCGATTACCTGCAGAAAAACCCCGGTAAATGGGATAAACCGGCCGCGCTCCTGGTGCGCAGCGCCCTGCTTGCCGCCTATCCGAAATATCTGATCCGGAATAAATAGCGCAAAGTAGCTTTTCCGTGAAGAAATTATTGCTTGCCGGGATTTTGCTGATTTTGCTTTCAGGATGTTTTCCGGCGCAAAAGATATCGCCGGAAGAACAGTTTAAAAAAGCTTTCCCCGGCCTTCCTACGAAACCATGACGCAAACCTCCGCAAGGGGCGTCTATGAAGTCTATAACGGCAACCAGATTTATTATTATCTTCCGGATGGCGACTTGATTTTCGTGGGCAGCATGATTTCCAAAGACGGGACCAATCTCACGCAGGAGAGCAACGGGAAAAAAATGACCTCCAAATTGGCGGGTCTGTCGCTCGACAAGGCCCTGAAAATCGGCGCAGGGAAAATTCCTGTTGTGGAGTTCATCGATCCGAACTGCTATTACTGCCGCCAGTCCCATGCGTTTTTTGCCGGGCGCTTGAAGGACGTAACTCTGTATGTCTTTTTCTACCCCTTGTCCGGGGACGCGGAAGACAAAATCCGGCATATTTTCTGCACTTCCGACAAAGCCGTAGAATACGGGAAAGTTTTGTCGGGGAAGCTGGACGGAAAGGAGCCGCTGAATCTTTGCGGCGATAAGGATGCCGAGGCTCTGATCGCGGCGCACCGGGAGGCATCCGCGAAAATCGGTGTGCGCGCGACGCCTTTGTTTTATATCAAAGGGCAGGTCGTACCGGGTTTTGACAGGCCGGTGATTGAAGCTTTGTTAAAAGAGTAAAAGAGGAAGCTCCTTTTTTATCTCACCTTCGCGCCGGTTTTGGGCTCGCGGTCGAATCCGATCAGCGTCAATCCTTCCGGAGAATCCGTCGCCAGCAGCATGCCGTGCGACTCGACGCCCATCAGTTTGGCCGGTTTCAGGTTGGCCACGATGACGATGGATTTGCCGACCAGGTCTTCCGGCTTGTAGTCTTTGCCGATGCCCGCCACAATCGTCCGCTCTTCTCCAATATCAATGCGCAGCTTGACCAGCTTGTTGGATTTGGGAACTGCCTCCGCCGCGAGAATCTTCGCCGCGCGCAAATCCACCTTGGAAAATTCATCGTAGTCGATTTCCGGTTTGAGTTCGACGGCCGGTTTCTTCTTCGGCGGCGCTTCCTTTTCGGCGCTGACGCGCGGGAAGAGCGACTCGCCGCGGGAAAGCGCCGCGCCCGCCGGCAGGGGCTTGTTGCCGCGGATCACGTCCAGATCATATGGCTCCCCGGCATCCAGTCCGAGGTTCTGCAGGATTTTTTGCGCCGCCTGCGGCATGAACGGGGAAATCAGAATCGCCACGGCGCGCAGGGCCTCCAGGAGGCGATACATAATGGCAAGAAGTTTTTCGCGGCAGGCCGGGTCTTTGGCCAGGCTCCAGGGTTCGTTTTCCACGATGTATTTGTTGGCGGCGCCGACCAGCTCCCAGATGGCCATGAGCGCCTTGTGCAGCGACAGGTCGGCAAAGCAGGCTTCCACCTCCGCCACGGTTTTTTGCGCCAGCCCGGGGAGTCTGGCTTCCAGCGCCCCGTCGGGCGGTGCGGGAATCTTTCCGTCGCAATATTTGACGGCCATCGTGACCGAGCGGCTCACCAGGTTGCCCAGGTCGTTGGCCAGATCGGAGTTGAGCCTCGCGACAAACGCATCTTCCGAGAAATTGGAGTCGAGGCCGAACACCATATCGCGCAGCAGGAAGTACCGGAAGGCGTCCAGGCCATACTTGTCTTTCAGGTCCAGCGGCCGGACCACGTTGCCGAGGCTCTTGGACATTTTGCTCGAATCGGAATTCCAGTAGCCGTGCACGTTGAGGTGCAGGTAAGGGTCGATGCCCGCGGCTTTGAGCATGGTGGGCCAGTAGATTCCGTGCGGTTTTAAAATGTCCTTGGCGATCAGATGCTGGGCCTGGGGCCAGAATTTGCTGAAGTTCGGCCCGTCCGGATAACCGACGGCCGTGACGTAGTTGATGAGCGCGTCAAACCAGACATACGTGACATACTGGTCGTCGAACGGCAGCGTGATTCCCCATTCCAGGCGCGTCTTCGGGCGTGAGATGCACAGGTCTTCCAGCGGCTCGCGCAGAAAGGCCAGAACTTCATTGCGGTAGCGTTCCGGCCGGATGAAATCGGGATTTTCCTGGATGTGCCGGACGAGCCAGTCCTGGTATTTGCTCATGCGGAAAAAGTAATTGCTTTCCTTGCGGTGCTCCGGTTCGGTCTGGTGGTCCGGGCATTTGCCTTCCACCAGCTCTTTTTCCGTATAAAACCGTTCGCAGCCGACGCAGTAGAAACCTTCGTAGGAGCCGAAGTAGATGTCGCCCGCGTCGTAAACCTTCTGCAGGATGCGCCGGACGGTCTCCACGTGATTTTCATCGGTCGTGCGAATGAAAAAATCGTTGGTGATGGCCAGTTCGGGCCAGAGGCCGCGGAACTGCGCGCTGATTTTGTCCGCGTAAGCTTTCGGTGTGATGCCCGCTTTTTGCGCGGCCTCGGCGATTTTGTCGCCGTGCTCGTCCGTGCCGGTCACAAAAAATGTTTCTCGTCCGGCCATGCGGGCGAAGCGCGCCAGGACGTCGGCGACGATGGTGGTGTAAGCGTGGCCGATGTGCGGCGAGGCGTTGACGTAATAAATCGGCGTGGTAATGTAAAAGGGTCTGGACATGGTCGTTGGCTGCTCCTTATCCCGTTTTCCGCTTCCTTCTGGTTTCGCGCGGACCGTCTGTTTTCTGCCGGATCTGATGCTGCGGCTCGCCTTCCTGTGCGCCTTCCCGGACGGGCTGGGCCCTGGCCGCTTCGCGGGCGCCCTTTCGGGCGTCGGCGTATCCCTCGTGTTCAAAGGACAGACAGCACATCAGTCTTCCGCACAAGCCGGAAATTTTCTCCGGATTCAGCGACATGCTTTGTTCTTTGGCCATCTTGACGGTCACGCGGTCCAGATTCTGCAAAATGCCCGCGCAACAGACCGTTCGGCCGCACACCGCGATCCCTTTGACGATTCTCGCTTCCTGCCGCGCCCCGATCTGCTTGAGCTCGATCCGCGTTTTGAATCTGGAGACCAGGTCCTTGACCAGCTCCCGAAAATCTACCCGCGCGTCCGCCGTAAAATAAAAGATCATTTTGCTCCGGTCGAAAAGGCATTCCACCGTGATCAGTTTCATGGAAAGGCCTCTTTCGGCGATTTTGCCGATGCAGTATCTTTTGGCTTCCTCTTCGAGCAGATCCAGTTCTTCGCGGACCCGCAAATCGTCCGCGGTGACCTTGCGGATGACGTTTTTCAGATTGGGGGGGAGATCGGAGGCCTCCGAGCGACGAACGTCGGTGACGACCGTGCCCATCGCGACGCCGTTGTCCGTATTGACCAGCACCTGATCATTTTTGCGCAGGATCAGGTCGTCCGCGTCGAAATGATAAATTCTGCCTTCTTTTTTGAATTTTACCCCAATGATGTTGATCTGCATGCGCCCTGCTTTGCCTCTTTTTACAGATGAAGCTTAAATGCCATTGCGTCCAATGTCAACGATTTGTTGGCGTTCATGTCCAGCGATTGCCTGGCTTTTTCCACCACGGCAATATTGTGCAACAACTGCTCGCCTTCCAGGCGGCCTGCCAGCGACTCGACGACCGGCAGGTCGTCCGCGTTGAGGATCATGGACGCCTGCGCCGTTTCCCTGTAAACCAGCGCGTCGCGGAAATACGTATGGAGAATGGACAGGCCCTGCTGCGTGTGTTTTTTATCCTGGCCGAGGAAAGACGCAAGGACGAACAGGCTCATCGGATCGCGGCGTCCGGCATCCCTGATCAGGCCGCTCAATCCGGCGCGAAAGGCGATCATGTCCTCCGAGTCCAGTTCCAGCGCCCGGCCGATCGAGCCGCCGGAAAGGGAGGCGAGCGCCGAGGCGCGGGCGGGCTCCATGCGTTTTTGCTCCGTCAAGAACCTCGTGACGTCTCCGGCGGCGAGCGGGTTGAAGCGCAAATGGCGGCAGCGGGAGAGAATCGTTTGCGGAAGCCGGAAGGGACGGGCCGTCACCAGGATGAGAACATTGTCGGCGGACGGTTCCTCCAGGGTTTTCAAAAGGGCGTTGGCCGCGGGTTCGTTCATTTTGTCGGCATCGTCGATGATGAAGACGCGCTTTCCTCCTTCCAGCGGCCGGAAGGTCATCTGGTCCTGAATGCCGCGGACGTCGTCAATGCGGATAAACTGTGTCTGCGCCTGGAGCACATGAATGTCCGGGTGGCTGCCGCGCGTTAATTTCCGGCAGGAGAGGCATTGGCCGCAGGCATCCTGCCGGAGGGCGGTGTTTTCACAGTTCTGCGCCTGCGCAAATTCGAGGGCCAGCGTTTTTTTGCCGATGCCCGCAAGTCCGCTGAAAATGTAAGAATGCCCGACCCGCTTTTGGGCCATGGCTTTCTGCAGCATGATGATTTGTTTCGTATGGCCGTAAATATTTGCAAATGACATCGGAATAAAACCGCCTGGTAAATCAGCGTTGTTTGTTGATGAAATCCATCACCTGTCCGCGGACCTGGTCTGCGATTTCCTCTACGCCTCTGGAAGCGTCGATCAATCGAAACCGTTCGGGTTCCGCCGCGGATAGTTTCAGGTAAGCCTGCCGCACCCTGTTGTGGAAGTCGAGTTCTTCCCGCTCGAAGCGATCGGCGGCCGCAGGATCTGTAAGCCGGGCGTCGCGCCGGTCCGCCCGCTCCAGTCCGGTTTCCACAGGCAAATCGAAAAGGAGCGTCAGCGCGGGCTTTACCCGGCTCGAGCAAAAGTCGTTGGCCGCGGCGACGAAAGCGGGATCCAGTCTCCGGCCCGCCGCCTGGTAGGCGAATGTCGCGTCGGAATACCGGTCGCACAGCACGGTTTTTCCGTCTTGCAGCGCGGGAAGGATCACCTCCCGCACATGCTGCGCGCGGGCCGCCAGGAAAAGCAGCAGCTCCGTCTCCGGGCACATGGCAAAATGGCCGCGGTGAAAAAGAATATCGCCGATTTTACGTCCGATCGGCGTTCCCGACGGCTCCTTCGTCAGCAGCACGGGAATTCCTTCCCCGGCCAGATAATCGCCCAGAAGTTGAATTTGCGTGGATTTGCCGGAGCCTTCCACTCCTTCAAAGGTAATGAATGTCTCCATGAACGGTTCTCCCGGCAGTCTGGAGTTTATGAAAAAAAGCCTTGCTCATACGTAAAATGATTGCCTCGCGCCAAAAGACCTGAAGAGCCTTCTTCATTTTGATGATTGTCCCGGGGGCGGATGGTGTTCAAAAAAAGCAGGGGAAAATCCGCCGGTCGGCGCGGACATTCCCCCATCGTAAAAGACGCGCAGAACTTATTTTTCTTCTCCGGGAACGATCGCTTCCACCGGACATTGATCGCAGCAGGCGCCGCAGTCATTGCACAGCGCCGCATCAATCACATACTTGTCTTCGCCTTCGGATATCGCTCCCACCGGACACTCATCCTCGCATGAGCCGCAGGCGATGCACTCATCTGTAATTACATAGGCCATGGTTTTAGAAATCTCCTTTACGTCAAAAATTTTTCGCGTTTACCGTTTTTAAGCCTGCGCCTAGACCGATACAACTTCCTTGACGGAAGGCACCTGCTGTTTCAGGATCTTTTCGATGCCCATTTTCAGCGTCATCTGTGACATCGGGCAGCCGTGGCAGGCGCCGGTCAGTTTGACCTTGACCAAGCCTTCCGGAGAAACGTCAATCAATTCCACATCGCCGCCGTCCGCCTGGAGCCCCGGCCGGACTTTTTCCAACGCTTTTTGAACCTGTTCTTTCATAATGCATCTCCTTGGTTATTATAAGGTTTCCGGTGCTGAATCGGCGTCAATGCGGCATTTTACCGACCAGGTCCTTGACGACGTTGCGGGCGACATCGGGCAGATCCGGCTTGATCAGCATGTAGCTTTCGCTGAGGTGGTGGCCGGCTTTCCACATGATTTTCCCGGTGGCCGGATCGATCAGTTTCAAACCGACGCTGACCTTGGCCAGCTTCTTGTCTTTTTCCACCGTGTAATTCCAGTAGTCCACGGCGACCAGTAAAAAGCCGTCCGTCTGGGTAAGCTCGCCGATTCTTTTGCTTAAGATGGGGTCGGAGTAGTTCAGGGTCTGGAGTTTGGAGATGTAGTCCGTCGAGATTTTGCGCAGTTCGTCGTTGGCCTGAATCTGGCGGAACAGAGTGGCCGTGTCGATGACGTCCGTAAACCATTTTTTGCCCATGAGTACGCCGGGAACGATTTGTTCGATGGGATTGCGCGCCTCTTCATACGTCCCGACATCGGCCGGAAACACGGCAATCCGTTTGGGGTGATAATCCTTGGCTGCCGGGTCCAGCTGGGAATACCGCAGCCCGCCGCAGGCGATGACACTCAAAACAGCAACGACCAGAAGAAACCGTGCGCACGCTTTTTTCATCATGGTCCTGACCCCTTTCTTAATTTTGCCAAAATCAGCTCCACCGAAAAACCAACCAGCCTAAAACGGCAAAACCGGCAATGATATAGCTGGTTTCCAGAAGTCCTTCAATGGTCGCCCCCGAAAACCCCGCCCTTCTATCACAAAGCCCAAAACAAATCCATACATATAATACGCATGAAATCAGGGACAAACATAATGTTGAGCAAGATCCCGCCAAAGGCGCCGCCAACAAAACCACAAATAATATCAAAAGAATAACTTTCAGCAGGACCTGCGTTTTTTCCTTGCCGATCATGACGGGAATTGTCTCCCGCCCCAGGAGTTTGTCGCTTTGCATATCCATGATATCCGACATGGCCGACCGGATAAACACCAGGATAAATGTAAAAATAAAAGCGACCGCCGTCCCGGCGCTGATATCTTTGCCGATGCTCAGGGCGGGCAGAACCGCCGTGGCGATGCCCCACGCGAAGGCGGTAAAAAAGTTTTTAGAACCGGGGATGTCCTTCAGCCGTTGAAAGCGCCCTCTGCCCGGCAATATTTTCATGTTATAGAAGCCGCCGGCCAGCGAGATGAATAGCAGCAGCCCGAACGCATATACACTGCCCGCGAGCGACAATACCAGGGCGGCGAACAGAGAGGCAACGGCCGCCAGACGGAAAATTTTCTCGTGCCGCAGATAGAAAGGCTCACGGAACGAGCCGATCAACCCGGATTCTTTCGAGGTGACCAGGCGGTTGAGAACGTGCATGGCATAGACAAAAAAAGAAGCGACGGCAAGCGACGTGACCGAGACGGGGATATTTTGCAGCAGCATTCCCGAAAGCGCAAGACACCCGGCGCCCAGGGCGGAGTAAAGGTCCGTTTTCACCATCCACAGCCAGAGCTTCAGGAGAAAAGCTGTTTTGGGGGCAGGAGAGCTGACTTCCTCCAAATGATCCATAATCTGGTCGATAATCCAGTTGGGGGTGGAGGCGCCGGCGGACACGCCGATGCTTTTATACGGGTCGAGATCGATGTTCTTCAGTTCTTGGACGGTTTCAATATGGAATGTCGGCGTGTTTTGTTTCCGGGCCAGGTCGGCCAGGCGGCGGGTGTTCGCGCTGTTTTTGCCCCCGACGACAAACAGAGCATCCATTTCCGCGGCGAGCGAAATAATTTCTTCCTGCCGCTTCTCCGTGGAGGAGCAGATCGTGTTGAAAACGACGGCCTGCGGATATTTTTGCTGAATTTTCCGGACGATTTCCCGGTAGTGGTCGCTGTCCTGCGTGGTCTGAGCCACGATGCAGACCTTTCCCAGCGCGGGGATTTTTTCCACGTCTTCCAGCGTCGAAACAACAATGCCCCGGCCTTCGGTGTAGCCCCACAGGCCGTCCACCTCCGGATGTTCGCGGTCTCCGGCGATGATCACCGTGTAGTTCAGCGCCGTGTGTTTTTTAATGATGGCCTGCACGTAGCCGACCTTCGGACAGGTGGCGTCAATAATTTTAACGCCGCTTTCCTTGATTTTCCGCCGCTGGCCGGGCGCGATGCCGTGCGCCCGGATGATCAGCAGGGCGTTGTGACGGTCGGGGATTTCATCGATGCTTTGGATGGCCGTAATGCCCCGGCTTTTCAAGAGTTCAATGGTTTGCGGGTTGTGGATCAGAGGGCCGTAAGTGTAGATCTTTCGGCCGGTTTCATGCTGGGAAACGTCCAGCACCGTGTCCACCGCCCGGCGGACGCCCATGCAGAACCCGGCTGTTTTGGCCAGTTTAATTTCCATGTTCGTCGATCTTCCGCGCCAGGATAAAAAATTCTTTGTTGCCTGCCGGCCCCAAAAGGGGAGAAGCGCAGGTTCCCTCCACGCGCAGGCCGAGGGATTGACAAAGCGAGGTAATTTCTTCAATCACCCGGCTTTGAACCGCCGCGTCTTCCACCACGCCGTTTTTGCCGACTTCCTCCCGGCGCGCTTCAAACTGCGGCTTGACGAGAGCGAGGATCCGCGCGGAATCTCCGACAAGCGGCAGGACTGCGGGAATCACGGTTGCAAGCGAGATGAAGGAAACGTCGATGACCGCCAGCGACGGTTTTTCATCAATCCCCGCGCCGTTGTAATAGCGGATGTTCGTTCGTTCGATGACCGTGACGCGCGGGTCTTCCCTCAGCTTCCAGGCGAGCTGGCCGTAAGCGACATCCACGGCGAACACCTTTCTCGCGCCCGCCTGCAGGAGGCAGTCGGTGAAGCCGCCCGTGGACGCGCCGACATCCAGAGCAGCCGTCCCTTCTGCGTTCAGCGAAAAAAAATCCAGCGCCCCCTTCAACTTCAATCCGCCGCGGCTGACGTAAGGATTTTCAGAGCCTTTGATCTGGATGTCGGCGTCCACCGGAACCAGCGAGGAGGCCTTGTCCACCGGCGCATCGTTTACCTTGACGGCGCGCGCCAGAATCAGGGCCTGCGCTTTTTGAACCGTCGGCGCGAATCCCCGTGACAGCAGCAATTCATCCAGGCGAATCTTTTTTGTGCGCATAGAAAAGCTCGATGCCGTTCAAAACACCCGGCCCTTTACGGTTTGAGGCTTTGCATCAATGCCTTATCGGTCCGGCGTCATTTCGATCAAAGACGGATCATACTCTTCCGGCTTCTCATAACCCAGAAGATTCAAAAGCGTCGCCGCGATATTGGACAGACCTCTCTTGTCGAGATCCGCCATCCGGTATTCCCCCGCGTACAGGGGGTCGTAAATGACGAAGGGAACGGGATTCAGAGAATGCGCGGTCTTGACGGATTTAACGCCCTTTTTGTCGATCGTGAACATCTGATCCGCGTTGCCGTGGTCGGCCGTGATCACGGCAACGCCTTCCAGCTCCCGGATGACGGCCAGCAGTTTTCCGACGCACCGGTCGACGGTTTCCACCGCGACAATGGCCGCTTCCATGACGCCCGTGTGACCGACCATATCGCCGTTGGGATAATTCGTCCGGCCGAAACGGTAATCGCCGCTTTGGAGCAGATCGATCACCATATTCGTTATTTCTTCGGCCTTCATCTTCGGCGCGCGGTCAAACTCAATCCGGTCGGAGGGAATTTCCACGTATTTCTCGAGGGATTCATCGATGCGGCCGGAGCGGTTGCCGTTCCAGAAATACGTCACGTGTCCGTATTTCTGCGTTTCCGACACGGCGAAGGTTTTGACCTTTTCCGCGCAGAGGTATTCGCCGATGACGCGGTCGATGGCCGGAGGCTGCACCAGAAAATGAGGCGGGATGTGGACGTCGCCGTCGTACTCCATCATCCCCGCGTAAAAGACATCCGGCAGGGGGCCCCGGTCGAATTCGGAAAAGTCCTTTTCGGAAAAAGCCCGGGAAATTTCGATTGCGCGGTCGCCGCGGAAGTTGAACAGGATGACGGCATCCCCATCCTGGATTTTTCCGACTGGTTGTCCCGCGCCGTCGGTCACCACAAACGCGGGCAGATACTGATCCGTCGCTTTCGGGTCCTGTGCGTAAAAAGTTCTGACCGCGTCGGAAGCGGAAGGGAAAGCTCGGCCTTTTCCCAGGACATGGGCCTCCCAGCCTCGCTTTACGATGTCCCAGTCGGAATTATAGCGGTCCATGGTGGTCGTCATCCGCCCGCCGCCCGAGGCGATGGTGTAATCCAGGCCTTTTTCCGCCGAGATTTTTTTCAGTTTTTCCTCGGTGGGGCCCAGATAATCGAGCGCCGTTTTTTCGCCGACGTCCCTGCCGTCGAGCAGGGTGTGCAGCCGGACCTTTTTAAAGCCCAGTTCGGCGCACCGGTCGATCAGGATGTAAAGCTGATCAATGTGCGAATGGACGTTTCCGTCGGAAAGCAGCCCGATAAAATGGACCGTGCCGCCGTTTTGAGCGCGGCGGGCGATGCTGTCCCAGACGTCGGTCTGAAATATCCGGCCGGTCTGAAGGGCGGCGTTGACCAGACGGGCGCCCTGGTCAAAAATCCGGCCAGCGCCCATCGCGTTGTGCCCGACTTCGCTGTTTCCCATATCGTCATCCGAGGGCAGTCCGACGGCCGTGCCGTGGGCTTTGAGTTGCGTGTAGAGCTTTGACTTGAACAATTCGTCAAGGTTGGGGGTGTCGGCCCGGAAAACGGCGTTGGTTTCATCGGCTTTGCCCAGGCCGATGCCGTCCATGATAATCAACAGCAGGGGGCCTTTACGACCCGAAAAGGTTTTCAGTTTGTTCAGATGCAACGACATGAATTCGGCTCCTTTTGCGTTTCTTCTTTGTTCCGTCGTGAAGTTTTCGCCGGTTTTCTTATAGATAAAAGCGGTCTTCCGGTCAAGCCCGGAGGGCACTGCCACTACAAAAGCGAAAGATTCTTGACACTACCCCTCTACAATAAATCAAATTGCGAACATTCTTTTACACTACCACTACCTTTGATTATCGGTGGCGTCGATTTGGCGCTGGATTAATGTTTGGTCATGGTCGGTTTTGGCGTTTTGCAACAATATAGCCCTTTTTATACAGGAATATTTTTCTAAAATATTGTTCTCATAAATACTTATAATTCTAATGTACTTCTAGCCATTCATTACGAATTTCGGCAAATTCATTTAATGATGTACAAATGACCTTCCAATCAGCAATAACTTTAGGAACGTTTTCTCTCTTACAGGAAAAATGTCTGTATAGTCTGTATGCTAAATATGCAGCCTGCTTTCTATATTCCAATTTATCTGCGATGTCTGTATCCATATCTGTGTTTATAGGATCACTTTCATTACTTAAAAAACTCAGCCCAATCAATATGTCTGATAGCAGGATGTTGCTCAGATACTTAGGAGTTATATCCACAATATTAGACATTAGATTTAAGGAAGAAACCAACCCCAATTTCCTTCGCCACTTAATCTGTTGACTCACCAAGATCAGACTATTAGCAATATCCGATTTTCCAAAGGATGATGCATTATCTGATTTAATAATTGCCCATATAGCTTCTATCGCGTCAACAATATTATAATGATCATTTGAGCTAATTGCGTTTTCTATCTTTGAATATAAGTGAGGTTTGTCATCTGGAAATAAATTCACCAAAGCAACATGCGCACGTAAGGACGGTATTTCATATTCATGTAGTTCATTTAGCAAGCGAGATACAGTCGATTTAATATTGGTATCAGTCATAATGGATAGACGCGGTGCAATTACATTGGCTAATATGGGAGCGAGGTGCCAAAATCTGGCACGGAACTCATCTTGAATATTACTAAATGGATTGGAAATCGCATCTTCCTTTAAGTAGTGTTTATCCGCATCCCACCATTCAATTAATTTATTGAATATTTGTACAGTTTCATCATTTGACCAGTCAATACCTGTTACTGCAGCACCAAGGATTTCATAAAATATTGGAATATTACCTCCGGTCATTGATATACCTTGGCCTATATTTGAACCTTGGACTGGAAAAGGTTCATTTAAAGCAAATTCTTTGAATAAATATACTGGATCAACTGTTTCAGGGTGGGGCAATTTAGTGAAAGCAAAATTGTAGAAATCAGTATTTTTAGGAAACCCTGATTTATCATTTATCTGACTCCATAAGGCAACACCTAAACTCTTAACCTGTTCATTATCAAGTAGATTAAATCTATACAGCTTTTCCAGCCGGAGAAATGCTCTATTCCTTTCCTCCTTAATCGTAGAATATAATTTCTGAAGCAGGTCTCTGATAATATCCTGATCAATTTTGATTTTATCATAGCCGGTGATTAATTCGCTATCAACTGAAAGGAAATGAAATGGTTCTGGGAATTCTCTCTTTATCAAGAAATGGAGATTGCTTAATATAGGGAACTTTAACAGATTTGGAATGAGTTTATATTGCTTTTCTTCTGAAAACGAACCAATTAGTCTTTCTGTAAATTGCGCAACATTTGTAAATTTGATTTTCTGATCTGAAGAATATAGAATCTTCAAAAAAGCTAATAATTTTAACCTAGCTTTCCCTGAGCATTTAACACAAAGACGGGAAAGAATTTCCGGGATTACCGAAGCCAAAGCAATAGCAAAATTATCTTGGTGAAAACGATCGCCAATTTCGATTTCTGGAAAGATGCTCTCAATAGCCGCAATATAATGGTCAATCAAGCGATCCACCTGGGATATGTCCATCGTCACCATAGATTTGCGATTAAATATCTCATCAACAACTTTAGAATCACCAATTCTAACTAATGAAGCGAAAGCCCAATATGGCGAATAATTTGCAATGCGTTTAATTGCACCTTTTGCCGCTCCTTTGCCATACGTGATACCAGGTATCTTAAAAGGCATGCCTGCTTCTTCACAATATCGAAGAAAAGAATATGCAGTAGCAGCCTCCTTATTTTCACGTGAGAAATGTCGTGTCGCCGTAACGCGTCCGATATCAAATTCTTTTTTTTGAGATATATTGGAAACAGGAACCGCTTCGTGTTCCAAATAAATTTCAAAAAGTTTTAATTCGGTCCATGGATCGCATTTATATTGTTTAAGATCATTCCATCGTTCATTAAAAATTCGTCTTATCTTTTGTCGTTCCTCAAACTGTTCGCCTCTGAACGAACGTGCATCTTTAATATATTGAAACAATGACATAACATAGGCTTCTTGGGATACCCATGAATAATCACGTGAAATTGGGACAAGATTTAATTGGGATCGGATAAAGCTCAAAGAATTTTCAAGTATTTTTTCAGCTTCTTCAATATTGCCAAGTTCGGCCAATATACCAGCGCGTTTCGCTTCCCATAAAGGAAGGGAAGTGTTTACGGGCCATTCCTTGATTTGTGACCTTACCTCAGAAATTTTCAAGTAAAACAAAAAGTGCAAACAGCGTTCGTAATGGAGCTTAGCAATCAATTCTGGTGATAAAAATTGATAAATATTTTGTATTTTTTCATTGATAGTGTCCCATTTATCAAGGAACCCTTCTTCTCGATAAAAACGCATAATAGAAATATGAAGCTCAAGCCATTTATTTTTAATTCGTTCCCACGGCAAAGACGTATAGTCTAAGCTTTTTGGATTAATTGCTCCTTCTATGATTATTATTTCAGGAAATGGATTGTATCGGTTAAGTATCTTTTCATAATCATCGATCATATTATTGAATATTGGACTTAAACACTTTTCCAATCTCCAATTCATTTCAAATAAAAATTCTATATCATCTGGCATACTAAGGCTGGAAATACTTTTAAAAGTAGGAATCCAGAATAATGTATGTGTCCATAATGCACTACGGCGATCTTCTGGAACAATTATCCAGTTAGGATAATCATTCCTAATAGTTTTCCATTCTTTTAGTATTGCTAAAAGTTGATTTACGCTATCTTCATTACCTTTGGGACTCAATGATTTCTGTGTTCCTGGCCACTCGATGTTCTTCTCTGATTTTTTTTGGGAAGCAAGAAAATCCAAAAATGTATTCATTGCTTTTTCATGATTACCGTCTATTCCTGGCAAAGAGGAAAGATTGAGAGACACAACATTTCTTTGTTCAAGCAACTTCTTTTGTGCGTCAGACAAGTTTAATAAACCAATTAAATAAATCTTGGGTGAATTATCTTTTCCCAGATTGTCATGAATCCAACCTATCCATTGAAGAAAATTTGGATCGTCTCCAGAAAAACCAACTAAACAAAGCGTATTTTCCAAAAGTGATTGCTGAACAGTATTTACAAAAGGCGCGAATTTTTTTGGATATTTTCGATAATCTTCTTCAGTAATGATAAATGGACGTTCTGATGGAAAGCTTCCGTGGAGTTTTATAATCCTTGGTTTTTCAGAATAAACCAAGTCTTGTTTATTAATAACGATATCGAATTTTTGGGAAGTTACATTAATACATGCGCGTTCGAGAAGAGTATCATAATTAGTTGTGAAGATATCAACCCATGGCAATTCCATTAATTTGATATGTAAATGTGAAGGTTCATGGTCTTCATCAGGAATTTCCTTGCGAAGAATGTGATCCAAAGTTGGTCGCCCTAACGCGGCTTGTAATTCATCAGCCAAATTCAAGACATTAAGATAATTATGTTTCTCACTTGGACAGTGCCCATATATTTTGTTATAGAAGATATCTCCAAGTTGGTTCCAAGTTGGGAAATCCTTTTTTGCTGGGTCACTCTTTTTCGCATTTCTACTAAAACCAGCACCAACCATTATTGTTGCATGACCTGACCAAAGTCTTTCTGCTATTTCATGAAAATAAGAGCGGATATTCTGAGGAATCAATGTTTCATTGTCTTTGCTCATGTACTGCCACCCTCCACGATGGCGATTTCTTCGGGAGTTAAGTCGTATAGCTCATAAACCAGTTTGTCGATTTGGTTGTCAACGCTTGCCGCGACTTTTTGCAATTAAAAAGAAACTTCACCTTTATTCAATGAGTGTTTTTTATCAAGCACATGACTAACATAATTTATCAGTGAAATTGCTTTTAAACTATTTTTTTTATTACCATAATCCAGCGACTGCCCATGCAGCACCATATGCCGATTCAATTCGTCAAATCCTTCATCTCGCTCGTTTTCCGCTGCATTAACAGGAAGAGTCTGTGCAAGGGGGCTGAGGAATGCCATCATAATTTTATTAGCAGCAATTTGCTCGACATAAAATGCTGTTTGCGGTATCCTTCTGCCTCTAATTTTCATAAATAGGTATTGATCTACCACTTCTTTGCAGATTCCATCTGTTTGCGCAAAGAGCACAGGAATGGATAATTCATATTCTTGACGTCTGTGTGCATTGAAAGCAGCGGTAATTATTTTTTTACGTTCAGGAAACTTGTCAATTATAGATTTTTCTATAATATCTATTTGATCTTCAAAATGTTTTATTAAAATATTCTCAACTTCTTCTATATTGCCATTTGCTAACAAATCCTTTAAATCCCATAGGCTCGGAAGCGGCATTTGTAAGTCAAAGTACCAACCATGTTTACCGAGCAAAATGAGAGCTTCTTTTGTTCGCGGGGGAAGCTCTTTGAAAATTCTTTGTAATCCTAGGATTAATGGTCTTATTGATTTTTCTATCGAAAAACTGAGCTTCTTCAATTGTTCAATTATAAATGCGCGAGCTTTTCGTATAGCTTGATGATTATTATTTAGTTGTTCCCTTGCTAATTGCAAATGTCTGAAAAATTCACTCAAAGATTCATCGCACTTGTCATTTTCTTTCATAAAAATATTCCTTCTACAATTTCTACTTCTTCGGGAGTTAAATCGTAGAGTTCGTAAACCAGTTTGTCGATTTGGTTGTCGATGGCGTCGATTTGGTGCTGGATTAACGTTTTTTCATGGTCGGTTTTGGATTCTTGTAGTTGTTTGTTTAAATTGAGCATTTGTTTTACAAGGTTAATCATCTTTTGAAAATTAGGATCGGTATTTTCAACAGTTTTAATTGGTAGTATTTTTAATTGCGGTGGCCCAATTCTTAAAAATCCGCCTTGCAAAGATAGCCCTGAAAAAGTTGTGCGATAAAAATAACTCAATAATTTACTGTTAAGTAAACCAAGTAAATAAAGTAAATTTACTTTATTAGAAATAATTATTGAAGTAGATTTACCCGCAATAATATTTCCACTATCATAAATGCATTCTAATCGTTTGTTCATTCCTCCTACAATAATTTTTTCTGAGCGTGCTTGCTGGAGCCGACGTTCTGACATCTTATGCCAAAATTTTCTTGGAATAATAGGTCTGTTATATTTCGCTTTTATATAAGTTGTGGGATAAATACCCCATAAGACAGCATAGCGGTCAATTGTTCCCGTATTTACAAAAGTGAAATAATCTTCCTTTGTTGGTTCGTCGGCAATATATTCTTTGTATTCGTATGCTTCAGATACAGTTGCTGCTCCATTTACTGAGGCAATTTCATCAAGAAGAATACATGAATGTTCAAATTTTTCCAAAAAGGTGTTGTCCTTGCCGCCGAAAAGAGAAGTCCAACTATTCCCGTCAACCTTATTGAACTTTACCCGATCAATTGATTGAGACCTTTCTATCTTAATAATCCCCTCGGTTTGTTTCATCAATTCATAAGATAATGACAAATTTGTTGTTTTTGTTTTTGCCACATATACAATTGGATAAACAGAAACTGGAAAAACAGGAATGTTGGAGTAATCACGAATGACTATAATTGAGTGGTTCGAAACCATATAATTTCTTGCAGCACGTGCATAATCTGCCGAAAGTAACTTATTTGGGGTAATCAGGCTTGAATATTGCCTCGATAATTCAAGGCCCTTTTCCACAAAAACACAGAAGATATCCCAATTTCCTTTTGCGCTTTGGTAGTTTTTAGTACAATAGCTTCTGAGTTCAGGATTTGTTTTTGTAAGCCACTCAGAATCAATATACGGCGGATTGCCGATGACGGTGTCGAAGCCGCCCGCTTTGAATATTTCCGGAAATTCCTTTTCCCAATCAAAGGCATTGACGCGCTGCATTTCTTCCGTGTCCAGAAAGCTGGTCTGTTGGCCTTCGTAAAAATCCGGGCCGATGAGCGAATTGCCGCATTTGATGTTGTTGCCCAAATCGGGCAGGGCGCGCTCGTTGAATAATCTGAAAGCTGATTTGATTGTCTCGTCGCTTTCTCCTTCCAAAACTTTGAGCAGTAGCGAGAGCTTGGTTACTTCCACCGCCTGCGGGTCGATATCCACGCCGTAGATGTTGTTTAACAAAATGCGCTTGCGCTCCGCCGTGGTCAGCCGCCATTCATTGCGGATTCTCTGGTAAAGCTTTGGGTCTTTGCCTTTGGCGTGTTTTTCCGCGCCGTCTTCAATGTATTTGTCTCTGTGCCAATCCAAAAGATATTGATACGCGCCGATAAGGAAAGAGCCGGAACCGCAGGCCGGATCAAGGATGCGTAGTTTTTTCGCCGCTTTGGGGGTTTTGCCCTCCAGAAGTTTGCCCACAGTGTTTTTGACGATATAATCGACAATATATGTCGGTGTATAATAAACGCCGCCCGCTTTGCGCACTTCCGGTTTTTCTTCCACTTTGGCGCGATGCCCCGGCGTGAGATGAATCACTTTGCCCAGAAACTGTTCATAAACCTGCCCGAGAATATCGGCGGGCAAAACGCTAAATTCATACGGGCTTTCGGGATAATAAAGGCTTTTGAAAATATCTTTTAAAATTTTATCATCAACGGAAAGAGTTAAAGTCAAATCATCGGGCGGCTCAAAGCGATCTTTTTCCCGTCTGAAATGAAACAGGCCGGAGTTATATTTATCATCGGCGTCATAAAAATATTTTGTCAGGCGCGGATAAACGTCCGCGCCGTTTTGCAGCGCCATAAGCCGGCCGTAGGGTTCGATGCCCCGGTCTTCACAAATGCGCAGAAAAATAATGCGGTCAATCGTTTTAGTTACGGCAAAGTTGAGTTCCCGCTGGGTGAGACTGAGATTGCGCAGGGCGATATTTTGCGCGAGCGCCTGCCGCCAGGAATCGATTTCAGACAGAAAAGCCGCGTCAACGCCTGCTGTGCCTCTTTTTGTTTTGGTCGTTTCCGCGTATTTGTCGAAAGAGCCTTTCATCAGAGCATCTTTAGAAAAAACAGAAGCTATTTCTTCCCAGCGGGTGAGGTATTCTTTGTATTTAAGGTAGATGATGCGCGCCGTGGATGCTTTATCGGATTTATCCGGTTTGACGCGGCAGTCATAAACGGCGAATTCCTCAAAATCGCTGAGAATGGAAAGGGGCAGTTTTGCCGACCAGGCATAGCGCCTGAGCTGATAGGCGGGACCGATATCCTCGGCGATATTGACCGAAGGTTTTTTTGCCTCAACAAAAAATTTGCGCGTGCCGCCGATGCGGAAGCTGTAATCCGGAGCCTTGCTGGCAGAGCCGATTTTTATCGCGTCTTCGTGAATGACATCTTTGTAGGCTTCGGCGTAACCGGATGTGTTTTCTACATCCCAGCCCAGCGCCTTGAAAAAGGGATCGATAAATTCCCGCCGGAGTTGCGTTTCGTTATATTTGCCGGATTGATAGGCTTGAAGATTTTGATCGAAGCGTTCAACAAGAGCAATGATTTCCTGCGGAGCTTTCATTTCACCCGTCCGTTGTTTTGCATGTCCGCTATTTCAAAGGCATATTTACATCACTGCTTGATGTGGCGAATATACCTTCCTGTTTTTAATGTGTCAACCCTTATAAAGATTAAGTTTTACCGAAACCACTCGTTTAAACGCTCTATAAACGATGGACTGCACCCCTGGGGTTAGACAGATTGGGTTAGAGCAGTCGGCCAGGGTTTTTGGTTTATGAACCGTTCTTCCAATGCCACGGGCGGTCTGTATCCCAGAGAGGGATGAAGACGTTTGTGATTATAAACTTCCTGGATGAAATAAGGGAAGCCGAATCTGAATATCTTCCAGGATTCGGCAGACAGATAACCGAAAGACATACTTTTTAGCATTCATCATGTTTGCCTCGTTATTGACAAGTCTTTATTTGTGTTATTTAATGCCTCCGTGCATGTGTAAAGCGCAAACCGTCTTTTTATCAAACTATTTTGAAAACCGGCAGAGATCTCACCCGGGGGAAAGGAAAAACAAATGCGGCCGATTCGTGAAATACTGGAAGCGCAAAGCGTTGTCGTGATCGGAGCGTCGCGGGATCAGGGAAAACCCGGCGCGCAACTTTTAAAGGTGTTGAGGGAAGTGGGCTTTGCGGGCCGTGTGGCGGGCGTAAACCCGCAGGGGGGAGAGGTGTTCGGTCTTCCCTTGTACCCGAACGTGCGGGACGTGCCGTTTGAAATCGATCTGGCGGTCTTGCTCATTCCCCCCCGCTTTATCCCTGACGCCCTGCGCGACTGTGCCGCCAAAGGCGTCAAAGGGGCGGTGATCTCCGCCGAAGGTTTTGCGGAAACGGGAACGCAGGGGGCAAGCTATCAGGAGGATGTCCGTTCTATTTTGAAGTCCTCCGGCATGAGGGGTTTCGGCCCCAACACCCTGGGCCTGGTCAATACGCAAACCAAACTGACCACGTCTTATTTCACCAATTCCCGGATGCTTGAGCCCGGCAACATCGGTTTAGCAGCGCAATCCGGTATTTTTGTGGGCGCGCTCTTGCGCTACCTGAGTTCGCTTGACGGCTTTCATCTGTCCAAAGGCATCGGCCTGGGAAACAAGGTGGACGTCAACGAATCGGACGCCCTTTCCTTCCTGGCCGACGATGACCCCACGAGCGTCATCGGCCTGTATCTGGAAGACGTGAAGGACGGAGACCTGTTTGTGAAAAGCCTGAAAGAGGCGACGGCAAAAAAGCCGGTGTTGATCATCAAAAGCGGCCGCACACAGGCCGGCGCGAAAGCGTCCGCTTCGCACACCGCCAGCATGGCGGTGGAGGATTCCGTGTTTGACGGAATCGTGCGGCAGGCCGGCGCCATCCGCCTTTACGCCATTGACGAGTTTATCCGGACCCTGAAAGGTTTTGTGAATATGCCGCTACCCGCGGGCGATAGCCTGGCTTTTGTTTCTTACAGCGGCGCGCAGGCCATCATGAGCATCGATACGGCGATGGAACAGGGATTGCAAACCGCCAGACTCGCGGATGCCACACAAGCCCGGATCGGCCGGGTGATCGCGACATCCTCCAAGACAAAGAATCCCATCGACATCTTTCCCGACTGGCTCACCCACGGATACGAGAAAACCATCACGGAAGTGGTGAAAGCCCTCCTGGATGACCGGGGTGTTGACGGAATTGTGTTCATATCCTTCGCCGAAGAGAATCCCGGGGTTTATCAGTCTCTGGTTGATGTCGTTCAAGCGGACCGCCGCAAGCCCGTCTTTGCATCGCTTCTGGGAGACAACCGGGACAAGGTGGCCTGCGAACATCTTTTAGAGGCAGGCGGCGTTCCCTGCTGCGATTTTCCGGAGCAGGCCGTCCGTGTCTTCGCCCGCATGCGGCAATACGCCGGAATCAGGCAAAGGATGTAGCCCCGGCCCGCATGTAAGAAAAGTTTATGGGAGAAAACCTTGACACAAGACTTTGTTCCCTATACCGTTTTCCCCCGCAAAAGCTGGTTCCTGCCCATGGCGTCCCACGGGCAGGGTTTTGATGAAAGGCGCAACCTGGCTTGCCGGCAGTGCAAGCCGTTTTGGTCATCGAACAAGAAGTCTAAAATTCATTAAAGGGAGGAAGCTGATCAATGAACTATTCTTTCTTCAGGAAAAACGCAGAAAAAGTCAGGCAGGCCATGCAGAAAGAAGGAATTGATGTGATGATCCTGACGCATCAGCAGAAGTATTCCTACGTTGCGGGGACTTTCCACAACGACTTCAATCTCGGAAACTGCCTTTTCCTTTGGGCGAAGGAGGAGCCTACGCTCCTGGTGTCGCTCGCGGAGATGGGGAGGCTCATCACGGAGGGCTACATCCGGGACATTCGCTTCTGGATGCCCGCGTATGCCGGGATCGAGCCCGTCGGCTTCCTGGACACGGTCGTCACGATCCTTAAGGAGCGCGAATGCCACAACAAGGTCGTTGCCGTGCAGATGCCGTCCATCGAACACCTGATGTACGACCATCTGCTGAAGAATCTGCCGGATGCCACCCTCGTGGACGGCGAACGGATGATCGACGACGTCATGATGAAAAAAGATGAGGAGGAGCTGGAGCTGATCCGCCGCGCCTGTGCGATCGCCGACGCAGGCACCAGCATGATCATCGAAAACGCACGGGTCGGGGTGACCGAGGCGGAGCTGATCGGATATGCCGAGCTCGAAATGCGGAGGCTGGGGGCCTCTTATTACTACACGCCGAATCAATGCCTTTTCACCTCCAAGCTCGGTTACGGCGATCACCTGCCGACCGACAGGATACTGGTCAACGGAGACAGGATCTATTACGACCTGCATCCCGTTTGGCACGAATACCGGACAGACAGCTTCCGGACGCTGGCGTTCGGGAAACAATCGAAGGACTACATGAAGATGATGGACTTCTTTAGGCCGGTTATCGAGGAACTGAACGCTATGTTCGTGCCCGGCGCGAGCACCAGGGAGATAGAGCAATGGTATATCAGCCGTCTCGCGGAGGGCGGCTACCCGGATTTCGGTTCCGTTCCCCTGGGCCACGGCATCGGCACCGGCCACCTGCCCCCGACCTTCTATCGCGACGACGACTACATCCTCGAGGAAAACGTCATGATCGTCCCCTGCGCGCATATCTATGATCTCAAAACAAATTGCGGCATATTTGCGCTGGAATATGTTGTGTGCGTAAAGCCCGGGAAAGCGGAAGTCTTTACGAAATACCCGCTGGATTTGATTACGATCGAATAGCGATATTCAGCCGGGAAGAAAGACGGGGAGTGGGACGGTTTTTTCATTGCCCACCTGCCGGAAAAAAGGATGCCGGGAATAGGCATTGAAAAAGGGGCGCGGGAAGATTCTCCCCGCGCCCCTTGCCGTTCTGATCAGGATGGACCGGCTGCGGTAATCGATCAGGTGTTATAAAGCGCGATCAGGTTGTTCGGCCAGACCTGTCAGATCCGGCCGTTGATTGTCTTTTTATTTATGGTCACAACAACGCGCGCGGTGTCAACGAAAAATGCCGTTTTCAAATGTTGAGCATTTCTCTGGCCGTCCGGAGGATGCCCTCTTCATCCAGGCCGAGTTGGGCGCGTAATTCGCTCTGCCTGGCATGTTCGACAAATTCATCCCGGACGCCCAGTCTCCGGACGGTTACGCCGGTCACATCGTTTTGGGCAAACAACTCCAGGACCGCGCTGCCGAATCCCCCGTCCAGCACATTTTCTTCCAGGGTCATGATTTTTTTGACGGATCGGGCCGTGCCCAGCAGAAGCTCCGCGTCGAGCGGCTTGATGAAACGTGCGTTGATGACTTTGACTTCGATCCCTTCCGCCGCCAGCCTCCGGGCGGCCTGCAGGGCCGGATAGACGGTCGAGCCAACAGCCACCATGGCCAGATCCGTTCCGTTGTGGAGCACTTCACCCTTTCCCAGAGGAAGTGTCGAAATCTCACTGTCGAGGGGAACGCCGATGCCCTTGCCCCGCGGGTAACGGATGGAAACGGGAGAACCGCAGCCGACGGCCGTTTTGAGCATGTGCCGCAGCTCGTTTTCATCTTTCGGCGCCATCATGACCAGGCGGGGGAGGTTTCGCAGATAGGACAGATCAAAAAGCCCCTGATGGGTCGCTCCGTCTTCCCCGACGATTCCCGCGCGGTCCACGGCAAAAACGACGGGCAGGTTTTGCAGGCAGACATCATGCAGGATCTGATCGTAGGCGCGCTGTAAAAAGGTGGAATAAATCGCCACGACGGGCGTCAGCCCCTGGGTGGCCAGCCCCGCGGCAAAGGTCACGGCCAGCTGCTCTGCGATGCCGACGTCGTAAAGCCGGTCGGGAAGAGTCTTGCGGAATTTTTCCAGCCCCGTGCCCTCGCACATGGCCGCCGTGATGGCGACAATCCGGGAATCGTCCGCGGCCAATTCCATCATCGTCCGGCCGAAAATTTCCGTGTAGGAAGGCGCGGGATTGTCCGAAGGGATGGTTCGGCCGGTTTCCGCATTAAAAGGCGCGATGCCGTGATAAGTGGGGGAGTTTTCTTCCGCGAATTTGTAGCCCCGGCCTTTTTGCGTGATGACGTGCACCAGCACGGGGCCTTCCAGATTCTTGACGTTTTCAAAGTTCTTGAGAAGGTAGTCCAGACGGTGCCCCTCTAGGGGCCCGACATAGGTAAACCCCAGCTCCTCGAACAGGGCGCCGGGAACTATGAAGGTTTTTACCGATTCTTCGATCTGTTGCGAGAACTTCAAGATCTGCCCGCCGATGCCGGGAATGTTTTTGAGGAAATTTTTCAGTTCGCTTCTGAACCGGGTGACCCGGTCGCCGGTCATGATTCTGTTCAAATAGGACGAGAGAGCGCCTACGTTGGGCGAGATGGACATTTCGTTGTCGTTTAAAACAATGATCAGGTTCTTGTTCCGCGCGCCCGACCAGTTCAATCCCTCAAACGCCATGCCGGTGGTAAGCGATCCGTCGCCGATCACTGCGATGATTTTGTTGTGTTCGCCCTTCAGGCATTGGGCTTCGGCAAAGGCCACCGCGGCCGCGATCGAGGTGCCGCTGTGCCCGACATTGAACGTGTCGTAGGGACTCTCCGTTCGCTTCGGGAAGCCGCTGAGACCGCCCTGCTGGCGCAGCGTGGCAAATTTTTCTTTGCGGCCGGTAACGATCTTGTGCGCGTAGGATTGATGGCCGACATCCCAGATCAGCCGGTCCTGGGGCGTATTGAAGGTGTAGTGCAGCGCGAGCGTCAGCTCCACGGCGCCCAGCGACGAAGCCAGGTGCCCGCCGGTGACCGCGACCGTGGAGATGATCAGGTCGCGGATTTCCCCGGCCAGCTTTTGCAGTTCCGTGACGGAAAGTCCGCGAAGATCGGCCGGGTCGTTGACGCTGTCCAGGACGCTGTAAGGGATCATTTCGGGAGGTTTCATAGGGTTAACAAGCCTTTACGATTTTCGTTCCATGATGAAGCGGGCGATGGCGCGCAGCGGCAGCGCCCGCGCGTCAAAAGATGCGATGCTGGCTGTGGCCGCCCAGACCTCTTCCGCCAGCTGGGTTTTGGCTGTTTCGAGTCCCAGCAACGACGCGTAGGTTACTTTCCCCAGCGCTGCGTCGCTTCCGGTGCTTTTCCCCATGAGTCTTTCATCACCTTCCACGTTGAGAATGTCGTCGGCAATCTGAAAAGCGATGCCGATGTGGTTGGCGTAGCCGGCCAGCGCCGATAGCCTCCGGTCGCCCGCCCCCGCGATGATCGCGCCGGTTTTGACCGCCGCCAGAATGAGCGCGCCGGTTTTACGCCTGTGCCTGTCTGTCAGGGCTGCAATTTCCGGCGCCGGCTGGTCCGTCCGGATGTCCAGCGCCTGTCCGCCCACCATGCCCGCCGCGCCTGCGGCCAGGGCGATTTCCTGAATGACGGCCAGACGCCGCTCCGCCGCCAGACGGATTTTTTCCGCTCTGGACAGCAGCGTGAAAGCTTCCGTCAGGAGCGCGTCACCCGCAAGGATCGCCGTCGCCTCGCCGAATACTTTGTGGCTGGCGGGCTTGCCGCGGCGGAAGTCGTCGTTGTCCATCGACGGCAGGTCGTCGTGGATCAGGGAATAGGTGTGGATCAGTTCCAGCGCGCAGGCGACCGGCATTACCGGAGCCAGGTCTCCCGCGCATGCTTCCGCCGAGGCCAGGCAGAGAATCGGCCGGAGCCTTTTGCCGCCGGCGAAAACACTGTAGTGCATGGCGGCGTGCAGCTCCCGGGGCTCGTTGTCCTTGCCCGGAAGATAGCGTTCGAGCGCCTCTTCCACAATCTTGCGCCGGTCCTGTAAATAGGCCTCAAGGAAATCATCATGCTTCATCTTCTTGTCCGTCCGGAAACGTTTTGGTTTGCAGGGAGTTCTCTTTTTCCAGCAGCTGCTCCACGCGGCGCTGGGTTTCGTCGAGCTTTGCCGTGCAGAAGCGAATCAGGCGGATGCCTTCTTCAAAGGACTTCAGCGCCGCATCCAGCGGCAACTCGCCCGCTTCCATTTCCTTGACGATGTTTTCCAGTTTGTCGAGCGCTTCTTCAAATTTTTCTTTCGCCATTCCTTTTGACTCTCCTATATTTTTTATGACGGCCTCCTCCGCAGCGTTTCCCCCTCCCCCGGCCCCTCCCATCAAGGGAGGAGAGGATGCCATGAGCTGTGAACGATGAACTATTTCACTCGGTCTGCAGTTTTTCGACCCGCGCCTCGATGCCGCCCCGGGCCAGCTGAATACTGATTTGTGAATCCGTTGTCAACTGGTCTGCCGTCCGGACAAGGGTTCCATCCGGCAGGCGGCGGGTAATGCTGAATCCCCTGGACAGGACAGCCAGCGGGTTCAGCGACGACAGAAGCGCGGCGTTTTTCTGAAGCCTGGCCCGGTGATCCTGTGCGGTGCGAAGCCAGCCGGCGAGCAAGTCTTTTCCCAGGCCGGCCAGCAGCAGGGTCATTTCCCGCGAACGCTTCTGCGGATTGTGGCCGGACAAACCGATTTTCAGTTTTTCCAGCCGGTTGCGGATCGTCACGGTTTTTTGTGCCCAGGCCCGGCTGAGCTTTTCGTGGAGTTCATCCACACGGAGTGAGAAATCCTGAAGATAACGGCGCGGGTCTTTGAAACGGGCCTGCAGGGTGTCGAGTCTTGCCCGTCGGGCGGCCAACCAGCGGCGCTGGGCCGCGTTCAGCCTTTCGGCCAGGAGATCGACGCCAGCGATCAGTTCGTCCCGTTCGGGGAAGACCAGCTCCGCCGCCGCGGAAGGCGTGGGCGCGCGCAGGTCCGCGACAAAATCGCAGATGGTGAAGTCCGTTTCGTGACCGACGGCTGAAACAACGGGAATCGTGCAGCGTGATACGGCGCGCGCCAGCGCTTCATCGTTGAACGGCGCCAGATCCTCCGGCGAACCGCCGCCCCTTGCGATAATGATCACATCAATCCCGCCCGCCGTCTGGAGACGAGACAGAGCCGCGATGATTTCCTCCGCCGCGGACGCGCCCTGCACGCGCGAAGGCGCAATCAAAATGTCCACCGAGGGAAAACGCCGGCGCGAAATGTTGAGAATGTCCCGGATGACCGCGCCGGAAGGAGATGTAATCACGCCGACGCGCTTCGGAAGAAACGGCAGTCGCCTTTTGCGGGCGACGTCAAACAGGCCTTCGGCGGCGAGCCTGGCTTTGAGCTGCTCGAACGCTTTTTGCAGGGCGCCCACGCCCTGCGGTTCCACGGATTCCACGATGAGCTGGTATTCGCCGCGCGGAACATAGGCGGAAAGCCGCGCCCGGCAGAGGATATTCATGCCGTCTTCCAGATCAAAGCGGACCGTGCGGGCGCCGAAGGGGCGGAAATACACCGCCCGGATCTGACTTTTGTCGTCCTTGAGGGTGAAATAGACGTGTCCCGACTGGGGGCGGCGCAGATTGGAAACCTCCCCTTCCACCCAGAGGACGCCGAAGGCCTCCTCTAAAAAGGTTTTAATGTTATCGTTTAGTTGTGAAACACTCAAAATGTTTTTCATCCGCTCAATCCCGGTTTGTGAACTACCAGATAATAACAGTGATGACAAGTTTCAATTCGGACAAATCGCGCCCGGCTAAATTCTGTTTGCCCGCCTCCCGGGCCTGTGTTAAACATTTTTCCGGGGAGGAAAATCATGACCGAAAACTATGATCTGATTGTCATCGGCGGAGGGCCGGGGGGGCTGATGGCGGCCCGGACGGCGAACGCCCTGAAAAAGCGGGTGCTCATCATTGAAAAAAACGGCTGGGGCGGGACCTGCACGCACCGCGGCTGCATTCCCACCAAGGCGATGCTTGCCTGCAGCAAGTTTTACGCGGATTTGAAAAAGCTCAGGCGAATCGGCGTGAACGTCTCCGGCGCGGCTGTCGATTTTACCGCCATGAAAAAACACCGCGACCAGATGGTCCGGATCGCGGTTTTGGGAGCGCAAAAAATGATCATCGGCCCGCAAGTGGAAAGCAAAACCGGCCTGGGAGAAATTCTTTCACCCCGGGAGGTGCGGTTCACGGGTGAAGACGGCGGGCAATTATCTTTGAAAACGGGAAAGATTCTGATCGCCTGGGGATCTCAGCCGCAGATTTTACCGGGCCTCCGGACGTCGGAGCGCATCCGGACGTCCGATGACATTCTCGAGCTCGCCCAGTTGCCGTCCAGCATGATTATTGTCGGCGGCAGTTTTATCGGCGTCGAATACGCCACGCTGTTTGCCGAACTGGGTGTCCGGGTGACGCTGGTGGAACTGCTGGAGCGCATTTTGCCCCGGGAGGACGAAGAAGCGGCGGATCTGCTGAGACAGGAGCTGGCGCGCCTGGGGGTCGTTCTCCATACCTCGACCCGGCTCGTTCGCCTGGAGGAATCGGGGGACCGCGTCCAACTGTCTGCGCGGAAAAAAGACGAAGACCTGGAAATACAGGCCTCCTCAGCCTTGCTTTGCACGGGCCGGACGCCGGTTTTGCACAAGGATCAGCTCGACTCGCTGGGGGTGGACTACACGAACGCGGGAATCCGGGTGGACGAACAGATGATGACCGGCGTTGAGGGCGTTTACGCGGCGGGCGATGTCACCGGCGGCATGATGCTGGCGCACCGGGCGTCCCTACAGGCCAAGGTCGCCGTCGAAAGCATGTTCGGCGAAGAAACTCGCCAATACGATGAAGATCTCATTCCATCCGTGGTGTACAGCCATCCGCAGATTGCGCGCGTGGGGCTGACCGAGCGGCGTGCCCTGGACGAAGGTTTGGAAATCAGCGTGATTCGCTCCGACTACAGCGCCAACCTGATGGCCCGCGCCGAGCTGATGGGCCAGGGGTTTGTCAAAATTATTTTCCATCGGGAGGTCATCGCGGGCGCGGTGGTGGCCGGCGACCACGCGGCCGATCTTCTTTCGCCGCTTGCGCTTGCCGTATCCGGGAAATGGACGAAAGCGCAATTCCGGTCGTGGGTGCTTCCGCACCCGACGCTTAGCGAAGTATTTGCACCGCTGGTGGATTGAACGGGAAAGGGAGGACGGTATGAAAATTCTTCATTACGCATCCGTGGCGCCGACGTACGTGGACAACGACCAGGCCAGAGGCATCGCTGCCCGCGTCGTCATCGGCAAAGATGACGGAGCAAGCCATTTTTGCATGCGGATGTTTGAGATCGCTCCGGGAGGATATTCTCCGAAGCATGCGCATGCCTGGGATCATGAAATTTTCATCCATTCCGGCGAAGGGGAAGCTTACGACAGGGGGGCCTGGCATCCGGTTTACCCGGGAACGGTGTTGTTTATCGCGCCCGGGGAGGAGCACCAGATCCGCAACACGGGCGGGGGAAAGCTGGTTTTTGCCTGCCTCATCCCGTCGGGCGTTCCGGAATTGTGAGTCCGTGGCGGGGAACAGGTGGGATACTCGAATCTGCTTGCCAATCCCGGATTATTTCTTGTAGCTGCGCCAGCCTTTGTCCCGGACTACAATGGAAAAGTTTTTGGCGTAGGCGACAAAGTTGGGAACGGGATTGATGATCATCGGGTGCCCCTTGTCCATGATAGTATGAACGCCGGAGAAGGCCGCAATGATGAAGTTTTGTTCAGGGATGGCCATGAGCGCGCCGATCGTTGTCGCAACGGGGTTAAAAACGGCAATGGCCTTGTTCTGACTCACAAACCGAATCGCATTGTTTTTTGCCAGGGTTGGGTCGGCCCGGTCATCCAGCTTTGCCAGTTTGAAGGTATATTTTCCCCCTTTGACGGTCACGCCGCCCGCGGCATTGATTTCTTGCACCGCCATATCCACGCCGTTGTAGCAATCCTGACCGTACTCGGTGGCCGCTCCGCTCAAAGGTCCCGTGAGACCGACGCCATCAATGAGAAGACGAACATTGAAACAATAACGCTTTCCAGTTCTTCATTTCTTGTGCACCGCCGGGCATGAGGATTTTTTACAAGACCGTCGTATGCTGGCGTTTTCAGGGAAGCCGGGCGGGGTTTGCCGTCATCGTCGCCGTATTGGCCGGTGAAGTTTATTTTGCGGGCTTCAGCCGGTTGTCCACGCCGGTAAAGCCGCATTCCGGCTGGTAGCAGGTGACGTTTAAAAACTCACATTTTTGTTTACAGACGGGGCAGGTTTGCGGCGGCGCCGGCTGGACGATGGTGTTCCCGCAGTTGCTGCACTTCCAGGTGGTTTCGGGCGGGGTTATCGGTATTTCGGCCATGGGGGTTGCCTCCTTCGGTTTTGTAATTGGATGGTCAATCTCTACCACACCCCAAAACCCTTTGGCAACCGAATAAACTTGAAATAAGTAAGAACTTTCGGTAAAGAGGGATGCCTCTGAAACAAAGGAGAAAGGCATGGCGAAAAACACAAAAAATAGCGATTTGGCCGGGCTTACATTTTTGAGGTCGACGGGTGCCGCGAAACCAGCCCGCAAACTGGAGACGTTTCCCAATCATACGAAACGGGACTACACCGTGACGCTCACAACGGATGAATTCACCTGCGTTTGCCCCGTGACCGGCCAGCCGGACTTTGCTAAAATAACCATCCGCTATATTCCCGACAGGAAAATCGTCGAATCAAAATCGCTCAAACTCTACTTCTGGTCCTTCCGCAACGAAAGCGTTTTTCATGAACATCTTACCAACATCGTTCTGGACGATCTGGTAGCCGCGCTTTCGCCCCGCTGGTGCAAAGTGACGGCGGAATTTGCCGTTCGCGGCGGCATCGCCATCACGGTGGACACGGAATATCCCGGGAATGAAAATAAGTAAAGGAAACATCATGGCAAAACGCGAAGACATTAAAAAAGTGCTGATTATCGGCTCCGGTCCGATAGTGATCGGCCAGGCCTGTGAATTTGACTACTCGGGAACCCAGGCCTGCAAAGCGCTCTCCAAGCTCGGCTACAAAATCATCCTGGTCAATTCCAACCCCGCCACGATCATGACCGACCCCGGCATGGCCGATGTCACCTACATCGAGCCGCTCAATGCCCAGACGCTGACGGAGATCATTGAAAACGAAAAGCCCGACGCGATTCTGCCCAATCTGGGCGGTCAAACCGGCCTCAACCTGACCTCGGAGCTTCACCGCCGGGGCATTCTGGACAAACACGGCGTTGAAGTCATCGGCGTTCAGGTGGACGCCATCGAACGCGGCGAAGATCGCATTGCGTTTAAGGAGGCGATGAACAGGCTCGGCATCGACACGCCCAAAAGTGCGCCCGCCACTTCCGTGGAAGAAGCGGAAAAGATCGCGGCGGAAATGGGCTACCCGGTTGTTGTCCGGCCGGCTTTTACCATGGGCGGGACGGGCGGCGGCATCGTTTACAACCTGGAAGAACTGCGGCTGATCGCGAGCCGCGGCATTTCCGCCAGCCTCATCGGCCAGATCCTGATCGAAGAATCCGTCATCGGCTGGGAGGAGCTGGAGCTGGAAGTCGTCCGTGACGCGAAGAATCACATGATCACCGTCTGCTTCATCGAAAACGTCGATGCGATGGGTGTGCATACGGGTGATTCCTACTGCACCGCACCGATGCTGACGATTTCCGAAGAATTGCAGAAGCGCCTTCAGAAACACGCCTACGACATCGTCGAGGCCATTCAGGTCATCGGCGGGACCAACGTGCAGTTCGCGCACGATCCGAAGACGGACCGCGTTATAGTCATCGAAATCAATCCGCGCACCTCGCGTTCGTCGGCGCTGGCTTCCAAGGCCACCGGCTTTCCGATTGCGCTGATCTCTTCTATTCTGGCCACCGGCATCACGCTGGATGAAATTCCCTACTGGCGCGAAGGCACGCTGGATAAATATTCGCCGTCGGGCGACTACGTCGTGGTGAAGTTCGCCCGCTGGGATTTTGAAAAATTCCCCGGCGCGGTGGATAAGCTCGGAACGCAGATGCGCGCCGTGGGCGAAGTCATGAGCATCGGCAAGAATTACAAGGAAGCGTTTCAGAAGGCCATCCGGTCGCTGGAGAAACAGCGCTTCGGCCTGGGGTTTGTCAAAGATTTCCACGGCAAATCACTCGATGAGCTGATGGAATGTCTCCGCGAACCTTCCAGCGAGCGGCAGTTCATCATGTATGAAGCCCTGCGCAAAGGCGCAGACATCGACACTCTTGCCGCCAAAACCCATATCAAGAAATGGTTTATCGAACAGATGAAGGAACTGGTCGAACTGGAAGAGAAGATCCTGACTTACAAGGGCAAGAAACTGCCGGACGAACTGTTGATCGCGGCTAAAAAAGACGGTTTTTCCGACCGCTATCTGGCCCGGATTCTGAACAAGAAGGAAGAGGCAATCCGCAAACAGCGTCTGGCGGCGGGGCTGGCCGGGGCCTGGGACGCGGTGCCGGTAAGCGGCGTCGAAAACGCGGCTTATTACTATTCGACCTATAATGCCCCGGACCGGGTCGGCACATCTGAACACCGTAAGATCATGGTGCTGGGCGGCGGGCCCAACCGCATCGGCCAGGGCATCGAGTTCGACTACTGTTGCGTGCACGCGGCTTTTGCCCTGCGCGACGAAGGCATCGAATCGATCATGGTTAACTGCAACCCCGAAACCGTTTCCACCGACTACGACACATCCAACAAGCTGTACTTCGAACCGCTCACCGTCGAAGACGTATTGAGCATCTATGAAAAGGAAAAACCCGAAGGCGTGATCGTCCAGTTCGGCGGCCAGACGCCGCTCAACATCGCGGCGGATCTGGCGAAGGCGGGAGTGAAGATCATCGGCACGTCGCCGAAGACGATCGATTTGGCCGAAGACCGCGACCGCTTCCGCGAGATGATGGACAAACTGGGCATTCCCATGCCCAAGTCCGGGATGGCCGGCAATCTTCAAGAGGCCCTGAACGTGGCCGGCGGCATCGGTTACCCGCTGATGGTCCGCCCCTCCTATGTTCTGGGCGGCCGCGGCATGGAAGTGGTTCACGACGAGCAGATGCTCAAACGTTACATCGCAGCCGCCGTGGACGTCACCCCCGAGCGGCCCATTCTGATCGACAAGTTTCTGGAAAACGCCATCGAGGCCGAAGCGGACGCCATTTCCGACGGCACGGACGCTTTTGTTCCCGCCGTGATGGAGCATATTGAACTGGCCGGCATTCACTCGGGCGATTCCGCCTGCGTGATCCCGCCCATCAGCATTCCGGCGCGGCATATCGATACGATCAACGACTACACCCGGAAGATCGCCGTGGAGTTCGGCGTGGTGGGCCTGATGAACATTCAGTACGCCATCGCGGGCGACGTCGTGTATATTCTGGAAGCCAACCCGCGCGCGTCGCGCACCGTGCCGCTGGTTTCCAAAGTCTGCAACATTTCCATGGCGCGGCTCGCCACGCAGATCATGCTGGGCAAAAAACTGAAAGACCTGAAGCTTCGGCGCCATGCTTTCCGTCATTTTGGCGTCAAGGAAGCGGTTTTTCCGTTCAACATGTATCAGGAGGTCGATCCGCTCCTGGGGCCGGAAATGCGCTCCACCGGCGAAGTGCTGGGACTGGCCGATTCCTTCGGACTGGCCTTTTACAAATCGCAGGAAGCCACCGGCCAGAGCCTGCCCTCGGAAGGAACAGTGCTCATTACGGTAGGCGAGAAAGACAAGGGAGGCATTCTGGAAGTCGCCCGTGTGTTTGACAGAATGGGCTTCCGGATCAAGGCCTCGGAGGGCACATATAAATTTTTTGCCGCAAACGGCATTGCCGCCGAGCATATTTTAAAGATGCACGAAGGTCGTCCGAATATCGTGGATGCCATCAAAAACGGCGAGATCCAACTGGTCATCAACACACCGGCCGGGCGTCTGAGCAAATACGACGACTCCTACATCCGCAAGGCGGCGATCAAGTACAAGATTTCCTACATCACCACCGTTGCCGCCGCAGTGGCCGCGGTCAAAGGCATTGAGGCCTGCCGCCAGGGCCACGGCCGGGCAAAATCCCTGCAAAGTTATCACGCGGAGATAAAGTAAGGCTGACCCCCTCCTGGTCAGGGGGCGCGAGACCGAAGGCTGAAGGTTGAGAAGCAGGGAACGGTTGCGACTGTAGAAGCCCCCTCACCGTAGAGGCAAGCGGCAACCAACAAGGAGAGAGGGAACACAGAACATCCTTCCCTCCAGGACGCTGCCGCCCCTTTCGGTTTTGTCATAAGGGGAGAGGGAAAAGCCCCCTGCTTTAACGGGGCGAGCTTCTACAAAAGGCCCGCTTCCCGCAGGATGTCGCGGACGCGGTCAGCCTGACCGGCTCCGACCAGCAGGCGAGCATAGGCGCCCGCGGCGACCAGCATCGCGGGACTTTCCCCTTGAAAATAATAGTGGATGCCTTCGCCGTCCAGCAGGGATTTGACGAACGCGATGTCGCCGGGATTGTAGGTGGAAAAAACTTCAACCATTTCCTCGCGGGGAACGTTTCCATCCCCGGAATCTTTTTTATCGGTTTCCATGGCGGGCATCATAACACGGGAAAGGATTTTTATGGAACCCCTCAAAGGATCACAACGAAAATATCTGCGCGCGCAGGCGCATCACTTGAAGCCGCTGGTCATGGTCGGCGCCAAAGGCGTGACGGACGGCCTGATCGGCTCCGTTACGCTTGCGCTTGCCGATCATGAACTGATCAAAGTGAAATTCGTCGAATGCAAAGACGCCAAAAAAGAAATTTCCGCCCAAATCGCGCAGGCGACGCAAAGCGAGCTGGTCGGCCTCATTGGTAATATCGCCATCCTCTACCGGCCCAATTCCGATCCGGCAAAAAGAAAGGTTCATGTGAAGTAAAAATCCGCGCCGGCCGGATCAGGCGGATGGCCGCCCGCCGGCAAGGCGAAGAAAATGGGTTGACATAAAAAATCAATCGCATTATATACAACGCGCCTGACGAAAGGCGCGCCACCGCTTAAAACCGTCCGGGCACTGTTCATCTCTTGATGGGGAATCGTTCAATGGTAGGACGCCGGACTCTGACTCCGTTAATCAAGGTTCGAATCCTTGTTCCCCAGCCAATTAAACCTATGCGCGCACAAAAATCTGACTTGAAAAGCAACAGCCAGGCGTCCGTTCCGGACGAGGTAGGGGCGCGGGCTGTCCGGTGGATGACGCTCCGTCTGACTGGCAATCAACGGGAGACGGCGCGGACCGCGTGGTAAGAACTGCGCACCAGCGGACCGGATTCCACATGCTCGAAGCCTTTCGAATAGGCGATTTCCCTGAATTCTTCAAATTCGTCGGGCGTATAATATCTGGCGACCGGCCAGTGCTCCCGGGTCGGCTGCTGATACTGTCCGATGGTGAGGCGCGCGCAGGAAACCGCGGCGAGATCGTCCATCAGGCGCAGGACGTCTTTCTTTTGCTCGCCGAATCCCACCATAAAACCGCTCTTGGAAACAAGACCCGCCGCCGCTATGCGGGAAAGGATCTCCAGGGAGAGTCGGTAATTTCCCTGCGGGCGCAACTTGCCGAAAAGTGCTTCAGCAGCTTCCAGGTTGTGGTTGATCACATCCGGCGCCGCATCGATCACGCGTGCGAGCGCATCGGGATCGCCCTGGAAATCGGGAATTAAAACTTCAATTTTGCACTCCGGAATTTCTCCGCGCAGGCGGGAAATAGCATCGGCAAACGCGCCCGCGCCTCCGTCTTGCAAATCATCCCGTGTGACGGACGTGATGACGACGTAACTGAGCCCCAGCCTATTGACGGCGGCGATCAAATGTTCGGTTTCCCGCTCGTCCGGAGCTTGCGGCCGGCCGTGGGCGACATTGCAGTAGAGGCAGTTGCGCGTGCAGATATTTCCGAGAATCAAAAAGGCGGCCGTGCCGCAGGTGAAGCATTCCGCCATGTTCGGACAGGCCGCTTCCTGGCAGACGGTGTGCAGTTGCAGGCCGGAAAGCGTCGAGCGAATCCGGCGGCAGGCATCGTCATAAGGCGGCCGCACCTTAAGCCAGGGCGGTTTACGCAGAATCCGCGCCCGTTCACTCATGCCTTGCGCCTTTCCAGAGCATGGCTCTATCGCCCATTACCCGTCTTTTTCCAGCAGACATCCGGTTTTCGGGCAGCCATAACTTCGTCCAAGCGGCCGACCGGCGTGGAAAGCGGCGCGTCCTTGACTCGCTGCGGGTTGTCTTTGGCCTCTTTTGCAATGGCGATCATGGCGTCACAGAAGGCGTCGAGCGTTTCTTTGCTTTCTGTTTCCGTTGGTTCGATCATGATAGCTTCCGGCACGATGAGCGGGAAATAGATGGTGGGCGGGTGATAGCCGAAATCGATCAGCCGCTTGGCGACGTCGGTGGTGTGCACGCCGGTTTCGGCCGCCCGGCGGCTTCCGGAAAAGACGCACTCGTGCATGCAGATCCGGTCATAGGGAAGGTCGAAATGCTCTTTGAGTCTTTCCTGGATATAGTTCGCGTTGAGCACGGCCATTTCCGTCGCGCGCCGGAGGCCTTGGGCGCCCAGCGAGCGGATGTAGGCGCAGGCTTTAACGATGACGCTGAAGTTTCCGTAAAAGGCGCGGACGCGGCCGATGGTATCGGGAAAATCTTCCGACAGGCTGTATGCCGCGCCGTTTTTCACCACGCGGGGCACGGGCAGGAAATCGACCAGTATTTTTCCCACGCCCACCGGGCCGCTGCCCGGGCCGCCGCCGCCGTGCGGCGTGGAAAAGGTTTTGTGCAGGTTCAACTGGATGACGTCAAAGCCCAGATCGCCGGGCCTCGTTTTGCCCAGGTAGGCGTTGGCGTTCGCGCCGTCGCCGTAAAGCAGGCCGCCCCTGCCGTGGACGATGGTTGCCACTTTTTCGATATTGCGTTCAAACAGGCCCAGCGTGTTGGGGTTGGTGAGCATCAGCGCGGCGACCTCTTCCGTCATCAGAGATTCCAGATGCGCAAGGTCAACGCCTCCTTCCGCGCTGGAGCGTAGCGTGACCGTTTCGAACCCGCAAAGCGCGCCGGAGGCGGGATTGGTCCCATGCGCCGCATCGGGAATGAGAATCTGGCGGCGCTTGTGGCCCAGCTTTTCAAAATACTTTTTGATCATCATGACGCCGGTCAGTTCGCCGTGCGCGCCGGCCGCCGGTTGCAGCGTGAAGTCCGCCATGCCGAAGAGGGAACTCAACAGTTTTTGCATGTCGTACATCAGTTCCAGATTTCCCTGGGAGAAAACCTCCGGCGCGAGCGGGTGCAGGCCGGTAAAGCCGGGCAGGGCCGCGATATTTTCGTTGATTTTGGGGTTGTATTTCATGGTGCAGGAACCCAGCGGATAAAAACCGAGATCGACGCCGAAGTTCCGCCGCGATAAATTGGTGTAATGCCGCACCAGATCGATTTCCGCCACTTCCGGCAGGTCCAGGTCGCCGCGAAGGTATTTTGCGCCGATGGCCTCCCCGATGTTGACGGCCGGCACGTCGCTTGCGGGAATCTGTACGCCCGAACGTCCGGGTTTGCTGATTTCAAAAAGAAGTTCCATCGATATTCCCCTGGCCAATGTGTACGTAGCGCTCGTGACTTTTAGGTTATTAGCTGTGCGTTGTTTAAGCGAAAGTGAATGTCCGCACTACGTAATCGGTTGTTTTATGCATTCCTCAGAATTTCCGCCACGCGGTTTATGTCATTTTTAGTCAGCATTTCCGTCGCGCAAAAGAGCAGCGCCTGGCCCAGTTCCGGATAGTCCCCCGACAGTTCGTAACCGCCGACAATGCCTTCTTCCCGCAGCTTTTTGTTGACGGCGCCTGCGTCGGGACAGGCAAGCGCGAATTCGTTGTAAACCGGCGCGGAAAAGATTTCCCGCCAGCCTTCCAGTTGCAGGAGTTTGCTTTTCAGATACTGCGTTTTGTGGATGTTGAGCGCGGCCAGTTTGCCCAGGTTTTTGCCCAACGCGGCCAGATAAACCCCCGCCGCCAGCGCGCAGAGCGCCTCGTTGGAGCAGATGTTGGACGTCGCTTTTTCCCGGCGGATGTGCTGTTCGCGGGTTTGCAGCGTCAGGACGAATCCGCGCCGGCCGTTTTGGTCCACTGTTGCGCCGGCGAGCCGGCCGGGAATCCGCCGCAGATATTTTTCACGCGCCGCGAAAATCCCCAGATACGGGCCGCCGTAACTAAGCGGGTTGCCGAAGCTCTGTCCCTCGCCCACGACGAAATCCGCTCCGCTTTCGCCCGCGGGCTTTAGGATGCCCAGGCTGGTAGCGTCGGTAAATCCGGCAATGAGCATCGCGCCCTGTTGGTGGGCTGCGTCGGCCAGAGGCGCGATATCTTCGATGCAGCCGAAGAAATTCGGGCTTTGCACGATGACAGCCGCCGTTTCTTTGTCCAGCGCGGCTGAAAGCGCCGCCGGATCGATCTGGCCCGCGGGCAGCCAGGGAATTTCGGTCAGCGCACAGCCGTTGGCCCACAGGTAGGTTTGCAAAACCCGCCGGTACTGGGGATGAACGGACCGCGCCACGGCGATTTTCGATCGGTTGGACATCCGGATGCACAGCACGGCCGCTTCCGCCATGGCCGAAGCGCCGTCATACATGGAGGCGTTGGCGATTTCCGTTCCGGTGAGATGCGCGATCATGGTTTGGTATTCGTAAATGGCCTGCAGGATGCCCTGGCTGATTTCCGCCTGGTAAGGCGTGTAAGCGGTATAAAATTCGGCGCGTCCGACGATGTGATTCACGACCGCCGGAATGAAGTGGTGATAAGCGCCGGCGCCGGTAAGCGTTGCGCGCGGCGTCCGGTTTTTTTCGCTCTGCGCCCGCATCCGCTCCCATATTTCCTGCTCGAAGAGCGCGGCCGGCATGCCGGGAATCTCTCGCAGCCGAAATTTTTGCGGGATATCGGCAAACAGCTCTTCGATGCCGCCGATGCCGATTACCGTCTGCATCTGCGCGATGTCTTCGGGAGTGTGGGGGCAGTAATCCATGGATTTAGTGTTTCTCCTCCAAAATCAAAGCGTCATAGGCGGCCGCGTCCAGCAGGGTTTTCAGCTCCTGCGCGTCGGCGAGTTTCAGTTGGGCGATCCATCCTTCGCCGAAGGCGTCCCGGTTGACAAGCTCCGGCGTGTCTTCGAGGGCTTTGTTGACGGCGATGACCTCGCCGCCCGCCGGCGCGTAAATGTCGGATACGGATTTGACGGATTCCACCACCGCCAGCGGCTCTCCGGCCGCGACTTTTTTGCCGATCGGGGGCAGCTCCACGAACACGATATCCGTCAGCATTTCCTGGGCGTAATCGGTGATGCCGACGGAAGCCGTGCCGTCGCCCCGGTCCAGAATCCATTCATGATCTTTCGAATACAATCTGTCGGTGGGATTTGGTTTGGACATACCGGGTCTCCTTAAGGGTTTATTTTTGTTTTTTGTAGAAGGGAAGCCGGACGATTTTTGCTCCACTTGCGGCATCACGGATGCCGATGGCGATTTCCGTGTCCGGCGCGGTGTTTTCGGCATCGATAAACGCGAGGCCGATCGCCTTGTTGAGGGTCGGGGAAAACGTGCCGGAAGTGACATGGCCGATTTCCCTGCCGTCTTTTGTAACCGGGTAGCCGTGCCGCGCGATGCCGCGCCCGGTCATCTCGAAGCCGGCCAGCTTTTTGCGGATGCCTTTTTCCCGGATGGCGGCAAGGGCCGGTTTCCCGGCAAAATCCTTGTTCCAGTCCAGCAGCCAGGCGTAGGGGATCTCCAGCGGGCAGATCTCTTCGGTAATATCCTGACCGTTGAGCATCATGCCGCATTCCAGGCGCAGCGTGTCGCGCGCTCCCAGTCCGGCCGGTTTTATACCGGCTTTGGCCCCTGCGTCCATCAGGTTGTCCCAGAGAGCGCCGATTTGATCGGCGGCGGCGTAAATTTCGAAGCCGTCCTCGCCGGTGTAGCCGCTGCGGGAAATGACGGCCGGAATCCCCGCCACCTGCGACGTGATAAACCAGTAGAAGCGAAGGGTTTTCAAATCGTCCGGAGTCAGGGTCTGCAAAATTGCTTCCGAAAGAGGCCCCTGCAAATCCAGTTTGCCGGTTTTATCGCTCACATCGGACAGCGAGGCGTCGAACTTTTTTTCCTCCAGGATGGAACGGACCCGCTGAAAATCGGATTCGCGCGTCGAGGCGTTGGTCACCAGCATATAGACATCCCGGTCCATCTTGTACACAGTCAGGTCGTCAATGATGCCGCCCCGATCATTGAGCAGGGCGGAGAGTTTGATCTGTCCGGTTTTTTGCCCCGCCAGGTCACGCGTCAGGGAAAATTGCAGCAGATCCAACGCCTGCGGTCCTTTCACTTCGATTTCCCCCATGTGGCAGATGTCAAACACAGAAGCCCTGGCGCGGGTCGTGCGGTGTTCTTCGATGACGCTTGTGTATTGCACCGGCATGGCCCAGCCGCCGAAGTCGATCATTTTGGCGTTTCGGGCGACATGCCTGTCGTATAAAGGCGTTGTTTTCATGAAAGCGCTCCGCGTCGATATTGCTTTTAAACGGTATTATTTAAAAAGCTTATCTATCAAGACCTGTTTGTTTTTCGGGTAGTAGAGGGTTCCCTCATAATCCACTATGAGTTTGCCGTCCAGATGATCGATTTCATGCTGCACCACCCGTGCGGTCCAGTCCAGGTAGCGTTTGCTGATTTTTTCGCCTTTTTCGTTTAAGGCGCGGACTTTGATTTCGGGGAACCGTTCGATATCGATTTGAATGTCCGGGCAGGAGAGGCACCCTTCGGCCGCCGTCACTTTCTCACCGCGCGCCTGCGTAATGCGCGGATTGACCAGAACGTCGTAATCCTCCGGCGTTATTTTTTTCTTCCGGTCGCTGTCTGCTTTGTTGCGGAAGATGACGATTCTTTTATTGATGCCGATTTGCGGACCGGCCAGCCCCGAGGCGTCATCCCGGCAGGTAAAGGAGTCGATCAGCGCCTTGATTTCGGCTTTTTCCTCCTTGTCCAGCGGTGTTTTCATCTCCTGCGCCTTTTTCCGCAGAACGGAGGTATCCGCCTCATTGATACCATCATCATTCCAAAGGGTTAAGACTCTTTTCGAGACCATCTTTTTGCACCGGTTCGCTGAATTTCCATGACCTATAACACCGATTAATCGTTATTTCAAGTAAACGCAGCTTGCAAATTTGTTCCATCTTTTGTTAAACAGACAAAGATTAATTTTAATACAGCGAAAGACCTTGCGTTGTGATTTCTTCCATCGTTGCCCATACGTCAAAAAAACAGTTTGCCCGCGCTCTGAATTTTCAAGACGGCCCGACGCCCGAGCTGCCTGCCTGCGCCGATGACCAGCCGCGTTTGCTCTACATTCATATTCCTTTTTGCGAAGAACTTTGTCCCTACTGCTCCTTTCACCGCATTCGCCTGAATGAACCTCTTGCCCGGAGCTATCATGCGGCCCTGCGCCGCGAGATGGCCCTTTACCGCCTTCTGGGCTACCGGTTTTCCGGTCTTTATGTAGGCGGCGGAACGCCCACGGTTCTGATGGACGAACTGGTGGGAACGCTGCAGGTTGCCCGGGAGCTGTTTCCCGTCGAATCCGTTTCGGTGGAAACCAATCCGAATCACCTGACGGACGCCAACATTGCCGCTCTTGTGCAGGCAGGGGTCAACCGGCTTTCCGTGGGTGTTCAGACCTTCGATGACGGCCTGCTCAGGAAAATAGCGCGGTATGACAAATACGGATCGGGAGAAGATATCGCCTCGCGTCTTGGCGGCGCTCAAGGGGCGTTTGACACGCTCAACGCCGACATGATCTTCAATTTTCCCGAACAGACCGCCCCCATGCTGGAGGCTGATCTGGCAATTTTGCTGAAGCTGGGAATGCAGCAGATCACTTTTTACCCTTTGATGGTTTCTACGCTTACCCGGCGTCTGATGCAAAAGACAATGGGTGAGGTCAACTTCCGGCGTGAAAAATCGTTTTTCAACCTGATCCGTCGGCGGCTGGCGTCGCAGTACGATTCCTCATCGGCCTGGTGTTTTTCACGGAAGAAGGCCGCTTCATCGCTCATCGATGAATACGTCGTCGATTTTGACGAATACGCGGGATTGGGGAGCGGCGCCATCGGTTACCTGCAGGGCGTGTGCTACGCCAACACGTTCGATATTGAACGCTATATCAGGGAGCTGACGCAGGACCGCCTGCCGCTTCAGGCCTCGCGCCAATTCGATCTGCCCGACCGGATGCGCTACGACTTCCTGATGAAGCTCTTCAGCACGAGGATGAATGTCGGGGAGCTGGAGAAAAAATATGGCGGACGGTTCTTTAAAACCTTGTGGAAGGAAATGGCCGCTTTTGTCCTGGCCGGATCGTTTCGCTACTTTTCACCCCATTTGTATCTGACGCCCCGCGGACGCTATTTATGGGTGGTCATGATGCGGGAATTCTTCATCGCGGTGAATAATTTCCGTGACCACTGCCGTCGGGAGGCCGGGCTGGAGGAAAGAACGGTTGAGTAACTCCACGCCGCCTCGCGAGACCCCTCCGGCGACGGGAGAATCAGGGCAGGGAAGCCGCTACCCGCAAAAGCGGCATCAGGAGAGGTTATGATGGACGACAAAAGAAAAGTCTTGCTCAAGGGTCTTCCGAAAATTGACGACGTGATCGGGCTTTTGGAAAAAAACGGAATTTATGCAAAAGCGTCGAAGGACATTGTCCGGGAAGCCTGCCGTCAGGTCGTTGGGGGGCTGCGCGATAAAATTCTGTCCGCGGCGGACAAAGCCCTGCCGTCTGTGTCTCCCGATGCGGCGTCGGCCGCCTGCAGCGTGGAGGAGATCGTCGCCGGTTTGCATCGCTTCAAATTGAAGCGCGTGGTCAACGCCACCGGCGTTATCCTGCATACCAATCTGGGGCGCGCGCCTCTTTGCCCCGAAGCCGTGGACCGCATCGTGGAAGTCGGACGCGGCTACTCCAACCTGGAATTTGATCTGATTCGCGGCGAACGCGGCCTGCGCTACGATCATGTCAGGGGCCTGATCTGCACGCTCACCGGCGCGGAGGATGCCCTGATCGTCAACAACAACGCGGCCGCGGTGTTGCTCACGCTCAATACGCTGGCCGAGCATAAGGAAGCGATTGTCTCGCGCGGGGAACTCATCGAAATCGGCGGCGAGTTCCGCATCCCGGACGTCATGACCAAAAGCAATTCCATCCTGCGCGAGGTGGGAACCACCAACCGCACGCGGCTTACCGATTATGAAAAAGCCATCGGACCGAACACTGGCGTGATTCTGAAAGTGCACACCAGCAATTACAGGATTGTCGGATTTACCGAGGAAGCGGAACTTCCGCCCCTGGTGGCGCTGGGCAGGCGCCATGGGATTCCTGTTTTTGATGACCTCGGCAGCGGCTGTCTGGCGGACCTTGCGGCATTCGGGCTGCAGCATGAACCGACCGTGCGCGAAGTGCTGGGCTCGGGCGTCGATGTGGTGACCTTCAGCGGCGACAAGCTCCTGGGCGGACCGCAGGCGGGCATCATTGTCGGCAAAAAAGATATCGTGGCGCGCATCAAGAAAAATCCGCTGAACCGCGCGCTGCGCATCGACAAATTCACGCTGGCGGCCCTCGAGGCGACCCTGATGCGCTATCTCGCGCCGGAGGAGGCCCCCAGGACGCTACGCTCGCTCAAGGCGTTGACGGAACCGCTTGGCGACGTAAAAAAACGGGCGCGCAAACTGATGGGAAAGCTCAAGCGCGCCGGTCTTGCCGGTTTGACTTATGAGCTGAAAGATTCCATGGCGGCGGCGGGCGGCGGATCGCTCCCGACCGAGGACATTCCCTCGGCCGTCGTTGCGGTGAAGTCCGCCAAAATGCCCGCCAGCCGGATGGAAGACGGGCTGCGCCGGGCGGCGGTGCCCGTCATTGTCCGCGTGGATGAAGACGAAATCCTGATCGATCTGCGCACGGTGGCCGAAGACGAGTTTGGCTTTGTGGTGGATGCCCTGCGAAACTTTACGGACCCCCCGTGACGCGCCGGCCCCTGCCTTGCAGACGGGAATCCATAGAAGATGCGTGGATGCACGACAGAAAACTTCGGGCATGATAAGAGGAGGTCATTCCCGCACGGACCCCCTTCCTTTGTCATTCCCGCAATTCCCTGGCGGGAATCCATGGTCTTTTAATAATACTGGACTCCGGTTCGCGCTTCGCTTGCCCGTAATGACATGCGACACAGTCCCGTTCGCAGGTATGACAAAAACCGTGATTTCCAGACTATCTAATTTGTTTATTTATCGGAGTAGTGTTTTGTCCATCGAAAATCAGGAATCCCGAAATGTATCTTTTACCGTCGGCCCCGGGCAGGCCGGGCTACGCCTGGACGTGTTTCTCTCCCGGGCCGATCCGGCTTTTTCACGCTCGCAGATCAAATATGCCATTGAGAAAGGCGACGTGCTGGTCAACGGAAGGGAGCCAAAGGCGAGCCAGCATCTCAAGGCAGGCGACCGGGTAGATCTGCATCTGACGCCGGTGACGGAGGCCGTTGCCGTACCGCAGGACATTCCCCTGAACATTGTGTACGAAGACAGCTCCGTCATCGTCATCAACAAACCGGCGGGTATGGTGGCGCACCCCGCGCCGGGCAATCCCGATCAAACCCTCGTCAACGCGCTTCTTTTTCACTGCCGGGACCTTTCCGGCATCGGAGGCGTCCTGCGGCCGGGAATTGTCCACCGCCTGGACAAGGAAACCTCCGGTCTGATCGTCGCCGCCAAAACCGACGAGGCGCATCGCAGACTGTCCGCGCAGTTTGAAAAGCATCACGTGCATAAAAAATATATCGCGCTGGTCTGGGGAGATGTCCGGGGCGCAAGCGGCGAAATTATCCTGCCGGTGGGACGACATCCGAAAGACCGCAAAAAAATGTCCACAAAAAGCCGGCACGGCCGGGCCGCCCTCACGCTGTGGAAAGTGCGGGAACGCTACGCCGTCGCGACTCTGCTGGAGGTTGAAATCAAGACCGGACGGACGCATCAGATTCGCGTGCATCTTTCCGAACGCGGCCATCCCGTGATCGGCGATACGGTTTACGGCGGGGCGTCCAGAGGACAAAACGTCAAAAACATGGAGCTGAAAGCGGGCGTCAAAGCCCTGTCGCGCCAGGCGCTGCACGCCGCGGAGCTTTCCTTTCTGCACCCGCAAAACGGCGAGCGGATGGTTTTTACCGCGCCGCTGCCGCCGGAATTGGAAGGCCTGCTTCATCTTTTCCGGGCAGCTTCGCCGGGATCGGCAAAGTAAACCGGTTTGCCGGCCTGGAAGGATAAATTACGATAAACGGCAAAAAAGGCATCCGACTATTGCGGGGAAGCGCAACGGGTGTTAGATAGTCATGGGGATTTTTCAGGGGTTTCGGCTGTATTATGCCTCCCCCAACCCCTCTTTGAAGGAAGAGGGCACATGACGCAGGGTAAAAATTCATGTTTTCATGGTTGAACAAAGACAGCATTCCCTACCTGCAATCGTCAGGACTCGCGGCCTGTGATTTTCTGGCGCACGCTTTTTGCGCCCGCAAGGGAGGCGTTTCGGAGGGAGACTACCAAAGCCTCAATATGAGCTTCCGGGAAGGCGACGAAGAATTTCATGTGCTGCAAAACTGGAATAAACTGTCCGGCGCGTTCGGCATCCCGATGGAAAATTTCCTGGTGCTCAATCAGGTGCACCGGGACGGCATTCTGGTTATCCCGTCGCGGGGCGAGTATTTTACCTCGCGCGAAGGGCTGGATTACGACGCCATTGTGACGGATCGCACCCATCTGGCCATCTGCATCAAAACGGCGGATTGCGCGCCGATATTTGTGGTGGATCCGGAAAACAAAGTGATCGCGGCCGTGCATGCGGGATGGCGCGGGACCGCCGCCGGCATTGCGGCCAAAGTCGTCCGTCTGATGCAAAATCAATACGGCTCCCACCCTTCCGGTCTGCTGGCGGCCATCGGCCCGTCTATCGGACGCTGCTGCTATGAAGTGGACGAGCCTGCCGTCGCCGCGTTTTGTTCCCACAAAAACGCCGAAGCCTTCTTATTTCCGGGCCGGCGAAAGGACCGCTGGATGCTGGATCTGGCGCAGGCCAATCGTGGACAGCTCGCCGAGAGCGGCATTCCCGACGCCGGCATTGACGTCTCCGATTTGTGCACCGTCTGCCGACACGACGCTTTTTTTTCGCATCGCGGTTCGGGCGGCGTCACCGGAAGGCAAATCAATTTTCTCATGCTGAAGGGAGACCCGTTCTGCAAGGCTCTGTTCGTCAACGGGGATTTACGTCATGTCCATTGATGAAAACCGTAACCCGAAAAGGGAGGTCTCATGAATCTGAAGTCTTTGTTTGAACCCGAAACCATGGCGGTCATCGGCATTTCCGCCCGATCGAGCGCAGGATCAAACCGGAAACCGGCGGCGTGTCGCGGGAAGTCGTGAATTTCGGAGGGTCGAGCTTCCTGCATCAACGGCTTGCGGCCGGCTATCCGGGACGCCTGTATCCGATCAACCCGAAAGCATCGGAGATGCGGGCCCGGTTCTGCCGGGCGGGAATTCCGGCTTATCCGTCGTTTGAAAGGGCCATTGACGCGCTGGCCCGTTTTGGTCACTACTGCCGTCGCGTCAACGGCAAATAATTCGTCAAGGAAGGTAAATATGGAACAGCCCTGGTTCAAGCATTACGCGCAACATCTGCCCCGGACGCTCGAGTATCCGGAGGCGCCCGTTTACGCGTTTTTGGAAAAGACGGCGGCGGCGCACCCGGAATATGTCGCCATGACGTTCAACGACGCGGATACGACATACGCCGAACTGGCGGAGAAGGTGGACCGGTTTGCCGGGATTCTGCTGGCGCAGGGCGTGAAAAAAGGCGACCGCGTCGCCCTGATTCTGGTCAATTCGCCCACTTATGTCATATCTTTTTTCGCGCTGATGAAGCTTGGTGCCATTGCCGCCAACGTCAGCGTGGGCATTTCGGGCGAAGAACTGGCCGGCTGCCTGAACAATTCCGGGGCGGAGACGGTCATTACCCTGGACCTGTTTGCCAAAAATCTCTACCGGGTGATTGCCAAAACCGCCGTGAAAAACGTCATCCTCCATTCCGTTTTCGGCATGGAAAAAAAGATTCCTTTGACGGATGGCATGCCCGTTCCGCAGGTTTTTTCCGACCTGATGGCGGGCGCGGACCGCGGGATCGGCGCCGGGGCTGACGTGTCGCCTTCCGATCTTGCTGTGCTGCAGTACACCAGCGGTTCCACGGGCGCACCCAAGGCGGCCGCGCTGACGCATGCCAATCTCGTGGCCAGCACGACGCAGTCGGACCGGTGGATGGGTCATAACCACGCCGGAAACGCCGCGGTGCTGTGCGTCATTCCTTTTTTTCATGTTTTCGGAATGCTGGCCGGTCTGCTGATTCCGGTCAGCAAGGGATACCGGATGCTGCTTCTTCCCCGGATGGACGCGATGGACATTCTGTCCATGACGAAGATGCTGGAAACCTACCGCCCGATATCGTTTCCGGCGGTGCCCAGTCTCTGGCAGGCGGTCGTTTCGCTTCCCGACGAAACGGCCCGAAACCAGTTGTCTTCCATCCTGGTGGCCACCAGCGGCGGCGCGCCCGCGCCCGCGGCGCTCCACGATCGCTACAGTCGTCTGACCGGGAAGCGAATGATCGAAACCTACGGCCTTTCCGAAGCTTCTTCGGCGACACACATGTTTCCCTATCCGGAAGGCGGACCGGTGGGTTCCATCGGCGTGCCCCTTCCGGACACGCAGGCCAAAATCATGGATCTGGAGACCGGACAAAGGGAGTGCGCGCCGGGGGAAATCGGAGAACTGGTCGTCAAAGGACCGCAGATCATGCGGGGTTACTGGAACAACCCGGAGCTTACCGCCGCCGTTTTGCGCGACGGGTGGTTTTACACGCGTGACCTCGCCCGCATGGACGAAAACGGTTTTTTCTATCTGATTGACCGCAAGGACGATATGATTATTTCCAGGGGATTCAATGTTTACCCCGGCCAGATCGAAGAAGTTCTCCTGCGGCATCCCGGCGTAAGTGACGCGGCGGTGATCGGCGTTCCCGACCGGCTCAAAGGGCAGGCGATTGTCGCGGCCGTCGCCCTGAAAGAGGGAGAACCGACGGACCGGGAAGCCCTGTTTCAGTATTGCAGGGAGAATCTGCCGGACTATCGCGTGCCCAGAACGATTCTCATCCGGGACAGCATTCCGCGGGACCCGTCGGGAAAGCTGCTTAGGAGAGTGCTGAGGAGAAACGTCCCGGAAACCTGAAACTTTTTCTTCATTGACAGCCGGTCTTTTCGGTATTACTACAAAAGCGTAATATTTGCGGTAAGGAGAGAGAAAAATGATCATTGTCACCGGCGGCGCTGGATTTATCGGCAGCGCCTTTGTCTGGAAGCTCAATTGCGAAGGCATCGAGGACGTCATCGTTGTGGACCATCTGGGAACATCTGACAAGTGGAAGAATCTGGTCCCTTTACGGTTTGAAGACTACCTCCGCAAAGACGATTTCTTCGACATGGTTTGCGACGACGACGTGCCGTTTGAAGTCAGCGCCGTTGTTCATATGGGCGCCTGCTCTTCGACGACCGAGCGCGACGCGGATTACCTGTGGGAGAATAATTTTGCCTACACGCGGACCCTGGCCGAGTGGGCGCTGGATCACGACGTCCGCTTCATTTATGCCAGCTCCGCGGCGACGTACGGCGACGGATCGAAGGGCTTTTCGGACGATCACGGCAGAATCCCGCCGCTTCAACCGATTAACATGTACGGCTACTCCAAGCAGGTTTTCGATTTGTGGGTCCTGCGGCACAAGCTGGAAAGCCAAATGGCGGGCATCCGGTTTTTCAACGTGTTCGGCCCCAATGAATATCACAAGGGCGACATGACCAGCGTCATTTTCAAAGCCTTTCACCAGATCCGGCAAACGGGCAAAGTCCGCCTTTTCAAATCCTATCTGCCCGAGTATTCCGACGGCGGCCAGATGCGTGATTTCGTATATGTGAAAAACTGCGTGGACGTCCTGTGGTGGCTTTTAAAGCATCCGAAAGCAAACGGCATTTTCAATCTGGGCACGGGCAGGGCCAGAACCTGGAACGACCTGATCAACGCGGTTTACGCCGCGATGAACCTGACGCCCGACATCGAATACATCGAAATGCCGGAAGGGCTGCGCAATCAGTACCAGTATTTTACCGAAGCCGACATGGGCAAACTCAAAAAAGCCGGCGCTCCGGTGGATTTTCCCGCGCTGGAAGATTCCGTCCGGGACTACGTCTGCAACTATCTGCAAAAATCCGATCCGTATTTGGCATGATGAACATGAAAAGAGACGTTGTCTGTATCATCCCCTCGCGCTACGAATCCAGCCGCTTTCCCGGCAAGCCTCTGGCTGATCTTTGCGGCAAGCCGATGATTCAGCATGTTTACGAGCGCGTGGCCCGGGCCGCGGCTGTGCCGTACGTGGCGGTGGCCACCGATGATCAGCGTATCTTTGACGCGGTCAGGAAATTCGGCGGCAACGCCGTCATGACGGCCGCGACGCACCGCTCCGGCACGGACCGCATCGCTGAAGCCGTCCGGTCGCTTCATCTTTCCGCCGACGCCATCGTGGTCAACATCCAGGGCGATCAGCCGATCTTCGAACCTGTCCAGGTGGACGAGGTGATCGCGCCTCTGCTGGCTGACCCCGCGATCGAAATGTCCACGCTGATTTACAAAATTGTCCGACCGGAGGAGATATCGCATCCGCATGCGGTCAAGGTGGTGTTTGACGCTGAATGCAACGCGCTGTATTTTTCGCGCGCAACGATTCCCTTCGTGCGCGACAAAAAGCTTGTGGCGGATTACTACAAGCATCACGGAATTTATGCATATCGTCTTGATTTTCTTGATGTCTTCACCAGGCTACCGGAAGGCAAACTGGAAAAGCTGGAAGCCCTGGAGCAGCTTCGGGTGCTGGAGTACGGCTACAAAATCAAGGTCGTGATTACACTACATGATTCCGTGGAAGTGGACAACGAGCAGGAACTCGACAGGGTTCGCCGGATCCTGCAGGGGATGGAATCGACCGGCTCTATTTCACGATAAGCCGGGTGGGCGCGGGGGGAACAAACTCTCCGGGCTGCGACAATACGGCATAATCGGCGATTTGGACGGCTTCGCCGGACCGGCTGTAGGCGACCACGATAATTGGTTTTTGCCGTTTGGATGAATTGAGGACTTCGCCGAAAAGCAGACAGGAATCCTTCGAGATTTTGACGTCCTCGCGGAGCTTGAAGAGCGCGCAGACGCCAAGCACCGCGAGGATCATGATCACAAGAAGGATACGGGCTGTCTTTGGTATGATTTTCATTTCTCCGGCCCCAATGCAGGGGCTTTTGAGATCGTTGCAATATTCAGGATCATCTTTAAACATTGTCAGGCAGTCTATCGGCAGCGGCGAGACGTTGCAATGGCATGCGGTTGCAGCGCGGCGGACGCTCATTGTCCGGCGGAAAGGGAGGAGAAAATGGTGTGTTTCAGAAAGCGGCAGGCGGGCAAAGCGCTTTTGGGCGTCCTGCCGGCACTGGCCTTCATTTTGATCTGTTTGCCTCGCCTTTGCCTTGCGGATGCCGGAGTGGAAGATCGTCTGGCGGTTTGCGCGGGAATCAAGGACGATGCCGCGCGGCTGCAGTGTTTCGATGAGCTTGCGGGAAAAACGGATTGGCGCGACGACCATGCGAAAGACAAATCCGCGCCGCCTGACCGGGTGGACGCACCGGAGCGGGCCAGGCTTTCCGTCATGACCAAGGAGTGGGACCTGGACACGGACCACCGCAGTCATTCGTTTGTGATCCGGCCGCACCGGATGAACTATTTTCTGCCGGTCGCCTATAATTCGTCGCCCAATGATGAGGCGAATCTGGAATACGACCCGGCCGCCAAAGCGCAGCACAATGAAGCCAAATTCCAGATCAGCTTCAAGGCCAAGATGTGGGAGGACTTGTTTCAGGATTCGCTTCAGGAAGTTTATGACCGCGTGAAGGTGATCCGGGGCGCGGACGTGTGGATCGCCTATACGCAGCTTTGCTTCTGGCAGCTTTACAATTCCGCTTTTTCATCGCCGTTTCGGGATACGAACTACGAGCCGGAAATTCTGCTCAATCTGCGCACCGATTATGACCTCCTGGGCTTCAAAGGCCGGTTTGTGCAGGTCGGTCTCAACCACCAGTCCAACGGACGGTCGCGCCCGCTGTCTCGAAGCTGGAACCGGGTCGTGGCCAACATCGGCCTGGAAAGAAATGAATTTGCCCTGCAGCTCAAGACCTGGTATCGCCTTCCCGAAGATGAGAACAAGGACGACAATTCCGACATTCTGCGCTATATGGGGTACGGCGAACTCTGGGCGTCGTATTTCTGGAAAAAGCAGCGGTTTGCCGTCATGCTGCGCAATAATTTGCGGCGGGAGAATCTGGGCGCCGTGCAGCTGGAGTGGAGCATTCCTCCGCTTGCGCTGGGACAACTCATGCTGGGGTCCGTGGTTTCCGAAGAGACCCTGAACAAATACCTGACCGACAAGTTCAGCTTCTATGTTCAGTATTTCAACGGCTATGGCGAAGGGCTGATGGACTACAACAAAAGCACGAACCGGATCAGCGCAGGCGTGATGATCGCGGAATGGAACTGATGAACGGCAAGCCTTTTGCCATCGGAAGGACGGCATGAAAGAAACGTTGCGAATCATCGGCAAATACACAGTGGAAAGCTCTTCTGGTTGGAAAGTCGAACTCCCTTCTTTCGATGTCCTGATCTACGAGGAAGAAGGGAAAAGCATCCGCCTTGAGCTGGAAGCCCGGCCGGACGTTCAGGGCGAGCTGGAATGGATCCTGTACACGCGGGAACGCTGGACCTGGCGCGAAAACGATGAACCGCTGGCGCGGGAAAAGATTTCCGAAATTTTAAAAAGGATCGAACTGGCCTTCTGGAAGCTGGATATGAAGATCAAGGAAATCGTCGATCCCATAATGTAGGGGACGGTCGCGACCGTCCCCTACATTATGGGATCGACGATTTCCTTGATCTTCATATCCAGCTTCCAGAAGGCCAGTTCG
>JAAZHX010000037.1 GCA_012510495.1 Smithella sp. | reverse complement strand
CCTCTCACTAATAGGAGAAAAACAGGGTGTGAAGCGGAACTGTTTTTGAAAAATCCGAAAAAATATTTTGAGGGATTTTTAAGCGGCGTAAGCCGCATGGCAGGGTTTGGGGAAGGCACTCCCCAACAAGTTTCCCGCGAGGGGCAAAACCGCAGAATTGCGGATTTTGGCACCGTGGTAGAAACTTGCTCTCGCTCTCGCTTCTCTTTACATTGACAACACAAAGCCCATTTGCTATAATATCGCGAAGAAGAACAGCCATGTTGTTCTAATTTCAGTATCGGAGGTATAACTGCAAAAACAGAAACAAGTCTTTTAACGGCGCTTTGGGCACTTTAGGAGGCCTTTTCTAAAATCACTGTTAGAAAGGGCTGAGAAGTTTGCCCTTCCTGCGCGGCAGTCGGGCTTGTTTCACAAAACAACCCACTGATTCGTAAAGGAGAATGTAACTTCATGTTTGCTAAAAATTCAAAGGCATATTCTGTCTACCTGCTGTTCCGATTTGTCTTTTCCCTGGCGGTTTCTATGTCCACAGTGCTTTCCATCGTGTACCACCTGGAGGTGGTGCAGCTGGATGCTTTCCAGCTTGTCCTGGTAGGGACGGTTCTGGAGACCTCCTGCTTTCTGTTCGAGATACCCACCGGTGTGGTGGCGGATTTGTATAGCCGTCGGCGCTCGGTGCTGATTGGAATGTTCCTCTACGGCCTGGGCTTTCTGATGGAGGGTGCGCTACCGTGGTTCGCGCCGGTTCTGCTGGCCCAGGTTGTCTGGGGTTGCGGTGATACCTTCATCACCGGCGCTCTGGAGGCGTGGATTGCCTCGGAGGAAGAGGACAAACCCATAGACAAGGTGTTCCTGCGGGGCAGTCAAATGGGGCAAATCGGCGGCGTTCTGGGCGTGGTGCTGGGCACACTGCTGGGAAACATAAACCTGCAAATGCCTGTCATCTTGGGGGGCAGTTTGTGCTTGTTGTTGGGGCTGGTGTTGGTTCGCATCATGCCAGAAACCAACTTCTCCCCTGCTATTGAGGAACGGCAGGGCTTGCTTAAAGACTTTGTCTGCCTGTTCAAGCTCAACCTGGGCTTTGTGAAAGGCGCACCTGTGTTGCTGGCGCTCTTAGCAATCACACTATGCGGGGGACTTGCCAGTGAAGGCTTTGACCGGCTCTCCACCGCTCATTTTCTGGATGACACGGTAATACCCGTTATCGGGCCGCTGAACAGCGTCACTTGGTTCGGTGTTATCAGTCTTATCGGCAGCGGCTTAGGTATTCTGGCTTCTCAGTTGCTCATCGCCCGCATGGAGAAAAAAGGGACTGTCAGCCGAACCAGTGTGGTCATGTCCACCAGCGCCGGGTATATCCTGTGCCTGGTTCTCTTCGCGGTGGGGCGGAGCTTTTGGTTCATGTTGTTGGTGTTCCTGCTGGCGGGGCTTATGCGCACCATCAAGGAGCCTGTGCTGGCCGCCTGGATGAACGACCATGTGGATGAGAAAATGCGCGCCACAGTCTTTTCCACCAGCGGACAGCTGGACTCTTTCGGGCAGATCATCGGCGGGCCTATTGTGGGGCTGGTAGCCCAGCAGGTGTCCATACCCTGGGGGCTGGTCTGTACCGCTTTCCTGCTGTTGCCCGCGCTGTTCTTAGTGCCGGTGGCGGGAAAGAAGCGGGATTGATATGGCATAGTTAAGTTTACTGACGAGCGGGAGATTACTTCCGCTCGTCTTCATTTAGTAGCGCAAAATTTGAGGACTCTTTATTTCCTTATTCGGTATAGCGGAGGCGGCTGTCAATTCGACATAATTTTCTTGTGATACTTTACCGTACATGAGCATTAGGAATAGGAATGTATCTTTGTGTGGTAGTTGTTACTTGCACAGGTATTATTGTTTCAAAAATCAGTTCCAAGCCAAATGAAGATACTCCTGAAGAAAAAGAAGAATGACCAATTCCAGTTTATCGGTGGGATGAAGGT
>JAAZHX010000142.1 GCA_012510495.1 Smithella sp. | reverse complement strand
GTATATGGGAATGTACATCCAGATACGATCAGCGCATTAAATGCTCTTGTATCAACCTTGATATCAAAAGGGGAGTTAAAGTTAGCAAAAGATATCCAAAAAGAAGTTATTAACGCGACTCAGTTGTTATATGGATCAAATGATATTAAATATGCTGATGAACTTATAACGTAAGAGTTCAGCCGAATGCAATGAATAAGAATAGGGCAAAATGTTAAAATAGGCAACTTGCGCGCTGCGCCGGTCTCTGGTATACAACGTTTCATGCGGCCAGGGAAGGCAAAATTGATTCAGGCATTGATCGACGCAACCGTGCGTGGCGAACTGACCGAAGCACAGGCCGGACAACTCTATGCGTATGGACCCGAAGTGGTGACGATGGTTCTCCTGGCGGTGAGTAAACGCCTCGCCGAGCAACCCGGGCCGTCCCCTGGGCAATCGCCATCCACACCCTCAGGACAGATTCCCGTTTACACCAAGCCCAATACTTCCAAGCGGCGCAAACGCCCCGGGGCCAAGCCCGGCCATCCGGGACAACGTCGTCCCCAACCTCTTCGGATCGATCGGCAACAAGAACACCGGTTGAAACGTTGTCCACAATGCAACGGTCCCCTCCAACGTTGCACACGCTGCCGCAGCCGGATTATCGAAGATATTCCCGAGCAGGTTCAGCCGGTGGTGACCGAACACCTCATTCATCGTGATTACTGTCCACGCTGCAAGCAACACGTTGAGCCGGTGGTTCCGGATGCCCTGCCCAATGCCATGCTGGGCCATCACGTGATCAGCTTGACCAGTTGGCTGCATTACGGATTGGGCATCACCATTGACCAGATCGTGGACATTCTCTCGTATCATCTGCAGACGAAACTGACCCCGGGCGGACTGGTGAATGCCTGGCGGCGATTCGCAGAGATTCTGGTTGAATGGTACGATCAGATTAGCGAGCAGGCCCGGCAATCCACATCTTTGCACGCGGATGAGACGGGTTGGCGGGTCAACGGCCAGACCTATTGGTTATGGTGTTTCGCCAACGCCCAGGTGTGTTACTACATGATCGATCGCAGCCGGGGCCAGCCCGCCCTGCGGAAGTTTTTCACTGAATCGTTCGATGGGGTATTGATTACCGACTTCTGGGCTGCTTACTTATCCGTTGAAGCAGCCGATCGGCAGTACTGTTTCCCCCACTTGCTGCGCGAGCTGGAGAAGGTGGATCAGCGTAATGACTCGCCCGAATGGCGGGCTTTCGCTAAAAAGCTGCGACGGTTGTTGCGGGACGGGTTGCGCCTGCGTAGGCGAAAGGACTTTACGCCGCAGAAATATCAACAGCGGATCAATTTACTGAATCAGCGGATCGGCTTGATGACTCAGGAAGAGTATCGAGATGCGGACGCCCGGCGTTTGACCAACCGTCTACGCCGTTATGCCGAGTACCTCTTTACCTTTCTGGACTACCCCGACGTACCGGCGGACAATAATTTCGCCGAACGGCAGATTCGTCCGGCCGTCATCCTGCGCAAGAACAGTCAATCAAATCGCTCCGACCGCGGAGCCGCCACCCAAGCCGTCCTGATGAGTGTTTATCGCACCCTTCGTCTGCGCAATCTCAACCCCACAGAAACGATCACCAACGCCATGAAAATCTATCTGACAACGGGACAACTGCCGCCTATGCCAACCGGAACCATTGCAAACGGCTGAACTCTTACTATCGATCAAGTTTTCGAGCCGGCGTCGGATGGCTTCCGTGCCTGGCTGCACTATCGTATCTTCATTTGCCGGGCGACGGACCTTACCCGCGGAAATACAGATACGCAATGAGAATAAG
>JAAZHX010000094.1 GCA_012510495.1 Smithella sp. | reverse complement strand
GTCTTGGCTCGGTATGGTGTGGGGTACACCCGATAAATATGATCGAACGGTCGGTTCGCGCGGTTTTGAAGATTCCCTCGGGTGTAATTCCGCTTAATGTGATCTTCCTTGGTTACCCAGCAGAAGAAAAACCACCCCGGACGCAATTTTCTGAGAACAACGTTTTTTCAGATAAATTCGGCAATCCTCGCGAAACGTAAGGCGGCTGCCGCGGTTTTTCAGGCGGATTCATTCGTAATAACGTAAATTACAGGTTTGGACAGGAATTACACACGAACGATAATTATCCTGTTCCCTAATACTATTGTTAATATTCGCTTACATTGATTCGTACCCCGTTTACATCATGGTAAAATCATCAATTGTGAAAATAACATTCTGATGAATGAGAATCGAATCTTTAGGAGGATTTTATGACAGAAAAAAAATGGGTCTATTTGTTCAACGAAGTTGACGAAGCTGAAGCCTATGCAGGCGATTGGGATGGCGTTCGCGCACTCCTTGGCGGCAAAGGTGCAAACCTTGGCGACATGACTCGAGCCGGGGTTCCCGTTCCCCCCGGGCTTACCATCACGACAGAAGCCTGTAACGCATTCCAGGTGACACGGGAATTTCCAGAAGGCATGTGGCAGCAAGTTCTTGATGCCCTTAAGGTTGTTGAAGAACAATCTGGCAAAAAATTCGGTGATCCCGCCAACCCTTTGCTCGTTTCCTGCCGTTCCGGCTCCAAATTCTCCATGCCTGGCATGATGGACACTGTCCTGAACATCGGTATAAATGACGAAGTCGCAAAAGGACTGGTTGAAAAGAGCGGCGACGAGAAATTTGTCGAAGACTCTTACCGCCGTTTGGTTCACATGCTCGCAACTGTAGTGATGGGTATGGATGATGAGCTATTTGAAGAGCCACTGCAAGCTTATAAGCAGGAAAAAGGCTACAAGAGCGACACCGAAATGACTGCCGAAGACTGGGCTGCGATTACCGAAGAGTACAAAAAAGTAGTTTTGGAGTACAAAGGCTCAGATTTTCCGCAGGATCCTTACAAACAACTCGAACTGGCGGTTAAAGCCGTTTTTGATTCCTGGGATTCCAAACGCGCTGTCGATTATCGCCGCCGCGAGAGTATTCCGGACGATCTTGGGACTGCTGTCAACGTTCAGACCATGGTATTTGGTAACATGGGCGGCGACTCCGGCACCGGTGTCGCATTTACCCGTGACCCTCAGACTGGCGAAAACGTCATGTTTGGTGATTACCTGATGAATGCCCAGGGTGAAGATGTGGTTGCCGGTATTCGCAACACTTCCAAGATCTCTGGTTTGAAAGAAGAAATGCCCGAAGTTTACGAACAGTTTTTTGACATCACCGAACGACTCGAAAACCATTACAAAGACATGCAGGATGTCGAATTTACCATTGAACACGGCAAACTCTGGATGCTGCAAACCCGTAACGGAAAACGTTCTGCCAAGGCTGCTGTCAAGGTTGCCCATGACATGGTTGAAGAAGGTCTGATCGACAAGAAAACCGCGCTTACCCGCGTAACTCCCGAACAAATCGATCAAATGCTCCATCCTCACTTCGCTCCGGCAGATGTTGATGCAGCAAAGAACGAAGGTCGTTTCTACGCTGAGGGCGTAAATGCATCTCCTGGTGCCGCTGTTGGACAAATCTATTTTGATGCTGATACTGTCGAAAAAATGCATAACGTCGAAAAACAAGACGTTATCATGGTGCGCCCATTTACCAAACC
>JAAZHX010000164.1 GCA_012510495.1 Smithella sp. | reverse complement strand
TGCTTGATCCGTTCGAAGCGCTTCTCGAAATAGGCTTTCTTTTCCGCGCCCGAATCGACCCGCGTCTGGGCCGCCTTGATCGTGTCGTTCATCGACCGCACGAATTCGTAGGCCTGGCGCATGGCCAGCTCCTCGAGGGCCTTGGCGAGATTCTCGACGATCGACGCATCGAGCCGCTTGACGGCGGCGTGGGCCTCGTCGACGGCCAGTTGCAGGTCCTCGGCCACGATGCGGGCCAGCGGCCTGGCCGGATTTTCCTTCTCCACGGCGTCGCCCTCGCGGAGGGTGATCTCCTCGATCCGTGCGGCATAGGGCATGGAAGCAAGGTAGGTCCGCGAAAGCCGGGTGACCGCCCGCTCGTCGATGTACTCCTCGATCGGCCCGGCATCGACACGTACGACCTCGACCGCCTCGCCCGGCCGCATGCCCACCGCGCCGGCAATCGCGGCAACGATGATGCAGCCGGCCAGGATCGCGAGTATCCACTTGGTCGTGTTCATTGGGATGTTCCGGCCTGGGCGGCAGGTTGCAGGTTCACGCTGGGTTCCCAAGCTGGAGCTTGGGAACCAGGATTAAATGGGAACCAGGATTAAATGGGAACCAGGATAGGGTTTACGCTGGGTTCCCAAGATGGAGCTTGGGAACCAGGATCGTTGGGAACCCGGAGCACTTCGCTCCTTCGGTATTTGGTCATTCCTTCGTCATTTGATTTTCGACATTCGACATTCAACATTTCCCTGCGACCGTGATCTTCCTCACTCATTCGCTTGTAGGGCTGCGAGCCAGTCCATGCGGTGAATGCTTCGCTGCACGAACAGGTATGCCGTTACGGTAAAGACCAGCGCCATGAGCGCGGTCGTCGCCGGGGTTGCCGCCGACAGGAGCACCGGAAATCGCATCAGTTCCGATTCATAGCTGGCTGCCATGGCGACCGTCAGGTAGTATCCCAGGGGCAGCCCGAGCAGCGTGCCGAAAAACGAGAGCACCAGGCTCTCGCGGAGCAGCAGGCTGCCGATTTGCCACGGGCCATAACCGAGCGTTCGCAGCGTGGCCACCTCGCGGCGGCGTTCGGCCAGGCTGACCAGCGAAGAATTCAGGATGCTGCCGAAAAAAATCACGCCGGCGAATATCACGAGGAGGAAGATGAAGACCTTCATGTTCAAGACGATCGTGTCTTCGAGGCTTTGGATCATGGCGTGGCGGTCCGCGACGCCCTGAATCGCGGGCAATTGCTTGAGGCGGCGATTGAATTCCGCCCGGGCGGCCTGGTCCGGCTCGACTTTCAATTGTACACCGGTCAGGGCGTATTCTTCGCCAATCAGCCGGCTGAGATACTCGATGTCGGTATAGACGGCGGCGCCGAGATAGCTGTCGGCGATTTCGACGACCGGCACCTGCCGCGGCTGGCGGAGCCCCTTGGTCGGGCGGACGGTGACCAGGTCGCCCGGCTCCAGGTCGAGAATTTGGGCCAGGATGCGGGTCATCACCAGGCCCGCCGATGGGA
>JAAZHX010000182.1 GCA_012510495.1 Smithella sp. | reverse complement strand
GGCGTAAAGCCCTCCCAAACAATGCTGGAGGTGGTGGCTACATAGGAGAATGGCGTGGTGATGATCTCACCCGGCTCACCCAGTGTCTTGATGGTGATCTGCAGGGCAATCGTGCCGTTGCTGACAAAAAACAAGTGCTTTACACCTAAATAATCTTTTAATTTTTTCTCAAGCTCCTGCACCAGGGGTCCATTATTGGTCAGTTGGTTGGTTGCCCAAATCCTATCCAGATAGGCTTGGTATTCTTCAATTGGTGGAAGATACGATTTAGTTACTGGAATCATATCTACCTACTCCCAAAGCACCGGTTGGTTACACTGTTCCATTATGCCTCAGCCTTCTCGAGCGCAGCCTCGAAAATTTCGCTCATTTTTTCGAGAAAAGCCTTCCTTCCATATTTAGTTAAAACATGATTTCTTATTACCGTTGGATCGTAGCGAACAGTGCCTTCTTTAATCTTGATAACTGCATTGGCGATTGCCTTATAGTCATAAATGTCGACCCGGAAACCATTAAAATCGAAAATATCATCATCCACACCGCCACTCGATGTGCACACAACGGGTATGCCAACCATCATTGCTTCTCTAACTGCAATCCCAAAAGTTTCCGCCAAGCTCGTTGAAACAAAAACATCAGCTTTGGAATAGTATTCCGCCAATTCATCATTCCGCACATATGGGATAACAGTGCAGAGAGTTTCCAACTTGTATTGATTAATATACCTGGTGAATTTATCAACATTATCCCTGCTGAAAAGTTCTTTTCCGATGATCGTTACCTCAATGTTCTTGTGCCCAATAGATGCGATTTCTGCGATTGCCTTAAAAAAGGTTTCAGGGTCCTTTATCGGGCTGGGATACATTACAGTCATGATGTTGAAAACAGGCTTTTTACTGTGGGAGGTTACCAACTGAAATTTTTTTTCATCGACCAGATTACCAGTCACTATTAAGGATCGATAAATGTAATGAGCCACAAAGGCGCGAAGCTGGTGTTGACTGACCACAGTAACCATTGTCTCAGATTTAATCGCCCTCCTCATTAGCTTTGCTCGATAAGGAGAATAGTTTCCAAGCGCGAAAACCTGGTGCTCAGATAAAACCCAAGGGATAGTAAATGTTTTCGAGAACGATGCTGCCACAATTCCCGCTGGGTCAGTGCAGCCTGCATGGATGAGATCAGGTTTCCAACCATCACCGATCATTCGTTTTAGTGTCTCTATATATCCTTGAATCATTGAACCAATAAGATGCTTCTCGTCTTTAAAAGTGGTCCTGTAGCAAAACCGATGTTCCTGTAAACCTGCCTGCGTGACTTCTACCTCCGAAGGACTGGCATGTCCCAGCCCATATTTTTTACACCATTTATTCAAAGGCAATGAGCTCCTTGAACCAACCAATACCCGCACGTCATATTTTTGCAAGAAAAATTCACTCTGCTCACGGAAGAAAGACCCGCCGTAAGTCTGTTCCTTGTTTGGATACCAGGAAGGAATTACAAGTATTTTCTTTCTTTGTTGCATAACTCTGATTTTTTTCTAATTTGTTTCAGCAGAATATTATTACTACCAACGCCATATTCACCATTTGATTTATTCTTCGAGTAATCTTACATTTGCAGGGACAATATGTTTAGCAAACTTCCCGTCTTTATTGTTTGTTAAATCTCCTGTGATATTAAATCTTATCCTATCCCGAATATTCTCAACATAATGAGGCGATAACTGGCCTGTGATATGAATTCCAGCATGGACAAAAACATCTCCATGGATGTAACTGGGTATCTGAAAAGAAATAGATACCTTTGTCACAGGTCCTTTTTGAAAAGGCAGACAATCATATAATTCATTGGTGAAGATCCATAATCTTGTGTTGTACTTATCCCAAAATGACAACCCCAATTCCAAGGATTGTGAGTATGGGTTATTGATTTCAAAAGAGAAAACAACAGGTTCACCTATTCGGAATGAATTCTTGAGATTGCCAGATTGATCTGTCGCCTTAATTTGTTTGAAATGAACTGAGGATTTATCCTTAATTAGTGTCTCATAAGGGTTTGAAAGTTTTTCATCAGTATATTTTGAGATGACTACAGATGTTTCATCTTTCAATACAATTTTCCCGTCGCTAATCAACATTGAAATTGGGCACAATGCACTGATCGATTCCAACCGATGACTTACAAATAAAACTGTCCTACCTTCGCTGGATACTTCGCTCATCTTACCCAGGCATTTTTTCTGAAATTCGCCATCGCCCACTGCCAGAACCTCATCGACGATCAGAATCTCTGGGTCGAGGTGGGCGGCGACCGCGAATGCCAAGCGTACGTACATGCCGCTTGAATAACGCTTGACCGGCGTGTCTATGAATTTTTCTACACCCGAGAAGTCGACGATCTCATCGAACCTGCGGTTGATATCCTCTTTGCGCATGCCCAAAATAGCGCCGTTTAGGTAGACGTTCTCCCTGCCGGTCAGCTCAGGGTGGAAGCCGGTGCCAACTTCCAGCAGGCTGCCGATGCGCCCCTTCACTTTGACCATGCCGCTGGTCGGGGCCGTGACACGCGAAAGGATCTTAAGCAGCGTGCTCTTGCCGGCGCCGTTTCGTCCGATGATGCCCAACGCTTCGCCCTGCTGCACCTGAAATGAGACATCATCCAGCGCCAGGATGCTTTCGCCGATGCGTTCGAAGGAGTCTTTTTGCCCGATGCGGGAATAGGGGTCCGGTTTACCTCTGACCCTCGCCCACCAGCGCTCCAAATCTCGAGAGATAGTACCCGTGCCGATGACACCAAGGTCGTATTGTTTGGATAAATGTTCTACTGAAATTACGTTTTTCATAAAATGCGTTACACCGTATCAATAAAGGTTTTTTCAACACGGTTGAAGACCACAACCCCAATCAACAAGACAACCAGCATAAACCCAAACGAATAACCAAGGCGCTGCCACGATGCTGAGCCTGCGCCCAAAAACCCTGCCCTGAAGGTTTCTACGATCGGTGAGATGGGGTTTATTTCCGCAACCCAACGCCAATTTTCAGGAATGCTTGAGACCGGATAGATGATCGGGGTGGCATACATCCACAACGAAACGCCAAAACCAACCAGGTAATTCAGGTCACGATATTTAGTTGTCAGCGATGAGATGATGATCCCAAAACCTAGCCCCAAACCAGCCATCAGCAGTACTAACAGCGGCAGAGCGAGTGCCCATGATGTAAAGTAAATATCAGCGCCTCTTGAATAGAAAAACAACCAAAATACCATGAAGAGTACAAACTGGATCGCCAGGGTGATCAGGTTGGAAATGACAATCGAGATCGGTGTGACCAGGCGGGGGAAATAGACCTTGCCGAAGAGGTGGGCGTTGCTGATGAAGGTTTGTGAGGTGCCGGTCAGGCAGTTGGAGAAATAAGACCAAAGCACCGTACCAGAAAGGTAGAACAACATCTGGGGCAAGCCATCGGTAGGCAGCCTGGCTATGTTGCCAAAGACCACGGTGAACACCAGTGAATTCATGACTGGCTGGATGATCAGCCACAACGGACCGAGGATGGTCTGTTTATAACGCGAAACGAAGTCACGGCGCACGAAGAGTGCTATCAGGTCGCGATATTGCCAAACATCGCGCAGTTGCAAATCCCACCACTTCTTTCGGGGGGTGATAATCAGGTCCCAATCTTCTGCCTGCTCGATTTTATTCACTGTCATTGCTTAATCTTTTCATTTTGTTTGCTCACCATCATCAATGGTCTTATTGATATAGCTAATTGATCCATCAAAGGAGATCACTTCACCGGGGATGCCAACCATAACGCCATAATCAGGGACATCTTTGGTGACTACACAATTAGCGCCAATCGCAGCATTATCACCTACATCAACCTTACCGAACATTTTTACACCTGGTCCGATATAGACATTATCACCAATAACCGGCACACCCGCGCGTTCTCCTCTACGGCTCACACCGATTGTTACCTCCTGTGAAAGGTTGCAGTTTTTGCCGATTATCACCTGTTCATTAACTACGATGCCACCATAATGTCCGATATATAGCCCCGAACCGATCTTAGTCTTATATGAGATGCCAATACCAAATCGGATCTGTTGATGTCGGTTGATCAGCCAGGCGCAAGGAAAAAACAAAATACGCGTTATAGGATTCGCATGGAGCACAGCGCACAGTCGCATCCAGACTGTATATCTGAATCCGAGGGAGAGGAAGTAATGATAGAGAAAGGCACCTAGTCCGGTCTTCCCGGCATAACGGAAGAGATCTGCTTTGGTCAGTTCGTTGAATTTACACAAATTCATACTTTTTTTTCTCTATCTCCCTGACGTATCCAAACCCAACCACCAAACCTGCAGCGATAGTCAGCAAAAAAGCAAGCAGAGTACTGTAGTTGACCAAAGCAAACGAGAGAAGTGCAATTATCAGCCAGGAGAGCAAGAGGATTCCAGCATGCTTAATCTTCTGTTTCGTTTTTTGTTTGTCCTTTTCGCTTGTGTCGCTTTTATTCATAAAGACCTGGTAAGAAACTTCGGAAAAACTCAGTGTGCGATCATGAACATACAACGCGGAACCACATCCAAGAAAAATCCAAAAGATGATTTCGAGGTTGCGACCCAGGGTAAAGGCGTCAAATAGTCCATAG
>JAAZHX010000060.1 GCA_012510495.1 Smithella sp. | reverse complement strand
TTTGGTGCAAAGGTAAATTACAACTACTCACAACTCAACGATTCTTGTAGAATACAGCAACACGTTGAATAGAGTTTCAATGGGTAAAAAAACAATCTTGTAAATGCCTGGATGTTATTTGTTATATAGCTATTAACAAAGACATAAAGACATCAAGTTTATAACTGAGACTTTATTTAAATTCAAAGCAAATTTGACGAATATTGATTTGTGAAAAGGAGAATGATGTTGGATAAAAAGAATGTACTTCAGCTATAAATCGCGTTAATTGCCGCCTGTCCCGACTGTAAGTCCCGATACATTCATTCGGGATATATTAATTCGGGATTCCTTTCAAGAGGCCTGCACAATTGTCATTATTGTAATGAACTTTTCATAATATTTCCGCATTTTTGCTTTTATGAGAATAGTCGCGTTATTGCGACTACACCCTTCCGACAATCGCATAACTGCGACTTACCTTAGCATAGATTCACTCATGCATTATACACTCAATTCGTTGCTATTATTTGAGTTACACCTATTTATGTTGTTCCGGCACACATCTTGTTTTTCTCCTTACGGCTGTAACTTCACCCGTAAGGACCGCAGATGCCCGCAGCAGCACACATTCTCAGGAAGAAAAATCATTCGCGGCAGCCGATTATCCCGTTCAGAAAACCGAACGTCGCCAGAGAGTGTAAACCGCCAGGTACGTTCTATCGCCCCCGCGATCACGAATCTTCACCCTTTTTTAAAGTAGTGCGCGACCATTTTGATGAGTTTGAGCGGGTATATCCTGAAAAGTTTCAAGCGAAGTACGGGTTCTGGCGACCGATTATCCGTACATCAATCGATAAATTCCGCAAGTGCGGAGATTTGAAAGAAGGTTTCGCTCGTGTTCGATGCCCGGATTGCCAAACGGAATTTTTTGTCGCGTTCTCATGTCGACAAAGAGCATGTTGTCCTTCCTGCGACCAGAAAAGAGCTCTTCTTTTAGCACATCGGTTAAATAATGAGGTATTCGCCCCAGTGCCGCATCGGCAATGGGTGTTTACTATTCCAAAACGGTTGCGTGTTTTCTTCCGCTTTGATCGTAGTTTATTGGGAAAACTATGCCGTGCAGCATGGGAAACAGTACGGGATCTGTATGCACTTGAAGTTGACGGTACTTGCGGAATACCAGCGATGATTGGCGCGATACAGACTTTTGGAGATCTTGTCCACTGGCACAGTCATGTGCATGCAGTTGTAACAGAAGGTGTTTTCACAGAATCCGGCCATTTCGTCCACATTCCCGAAACCTGGAAGCACCGCGCAATTGAGATATGGCAGGATAAAGTTTTCGAGTTGTTGCTCAACGAGAAGAAGATTGATCAGGAGACTGTTGCGGGAATGCGTACATGGCGACATTCCGGTTTCAGTGTTGATAATTCAGTTCGCATCGAGGCCAACGATCATGCTGCAATGCAACGATTAGTGGAATATATCTCAAGATGTCCGTTTTCACTTGCCAGAATTATCAGCCTGACCGATGATGGTAAGATTTTGTATCGGGCATCTGCTCCCAACTGTATCCCTTTTCCAAAAGCTGGCGATAATGAGTTGGTTGCTGGTAATCCCCGTAATTTTGAGATTTATGAGCCACTGGATTTTCTGGCTACAGTTACGCAACATATACCGGATAAAGGTGAACACCAGATAAGAAGCTACGGTTGGTATTCTAATAAGAGTCGTGGTTTGCGGAAAAATTCTGAAGCAGAAGCAATAGTACCAACACCGCATATGGCAGACCAAGACTGGGAAAAACTGGAGCCGGAATCGGCGTATACAAAAAAATGCAGAATGACTTGGGCCGCTCTTATCAAGGCTGTTTATGAAGCGATGCACTGAGCCTGCCGAAGTGTAGACCCTTGAAATGCCCTAAGTGTGGTGGAATAATGAAGATTATCTCTTTTATAGAACATGATGCCACAATTCAAAAGATACTGAAACATTGTGGCAAGTGGAAAGAAGCGATTCCCAGACCGCCACCTCCAGTAATAGTTGAACCTACCACAGTAGCTGAAGAAATTACTTTAGATTATGATTTCTTCGAGCAAAACTGCATTTAAAGTGTGTTTTTAAAAACTTGCTTTCAATAGCTATAGGG
>JAAZHX010000030.1 GCA_012510495.1 Smithella sp. | reverse complement strand
CTTGAGGGGAGCGAACCCGCTGCGATCAAAGCTGCCCTCAAGGTGCTTACAGCCCCAAAGTTTTAATTTTATAGTAGCGACTTCTTCCCCTGCAGTAAGGCCACTGAACTTCATGGCAACCGTTAAATACAGCCTGTTCCCATTAATGACATCACGGTTGAACTTAAGATCATAACCTATTGATCTAGGGTAAGTATGTCCTGGGACTGCCCAGCGAAATCTGGGGTTTGATAATGCAAGTCCTGCATCGTGACCTAATCCTTCATCACAAACCCAAGTGTACTGGTTTGAAGTTGCTCCTGGACCTATACGCCCTCCACAAAACGCTTCATGGGCAAAAATGTAATTGTAGACGTCACCCATCCCGGTAGGATCAAGAGTGGTTGTCAGTAACTCAGGCGTGAACGCACCTGAGGTTTCATCAAAGGTATACTTGTATTCTGCTTCCATTTTGAGATAATTACCATAAGTTAAGCTATGAATTCCCAATTGACCTGTAGAAGGACCCCAGTATCGATCTTCCAAAATGGTTTTAACACTGTCTCCCAAAGTCGATAATACGCTATCAAGATTATTTATGTCTTGATCCTTGATGGACATTTTTACGGTATTGAAACCTCCATCTACTAACTTGGATTTCAATGTATCGATGTTAGCCTGTGCTCCATAATTCCATAGATTGTAAGAGCCATAAGCACCAGTCATGAATTCTGTAGCATGACCTAATAGCCATATGAGTGCTAATAGAATAACCAAGAATACTTTCTTCATTTTTCCTCCTATTTGATAACGCTAAACTTGCCTATAGCGTTGTGTTTGCCGCACGTGACCCGGCATATGTAAATGCCATTACTGAGAGAAGAAGCTGCCACTTGCAGCGTTTTTGCCCCAATCTGATTCTGATAGACCTCTTTCAGGACAGATTGGCCTTTAATATTGAAAATCTCAACAACAATTTGTTCACCCACGCTCTGGGCAGCACCTTTGATTTCTACGTTAAGATATTGACCAGCCCCCATTATTGGATTTGGGCTGAGTTTCAGTAACAGATTTGCCGATATACCGGGTATCGTTGGATCATCGTTAGCCACGGTTGTGTCCTCAAGCTGGGCATTACCTCCAAATACCCACACATATCCATTGAAGTTACCGCTTGGCCAGGGATCGTATTCATGGGACGCGGCTATGGCTATATCGTCATAACCATCGGCATTGAAATCTCCGGTTACCAGACTATAGCCGTAGTTCTCATATCCGGGATTGTTCTTGATCATGTCAGCAGTTCCATTTACGTTTTGCCTGCCTAGCCAAACCGCGAACCCGCTTCCAAAGCTCGCTCCAACCGCGTCTTCATAACCGTCGTTGTTGAAATCGCCATGCTCCAGAGAGCGTTGAAACTCTCCGCCATACCAGGGAGGGTCCATATCAAAATCAGGTACAGCGTAGTTGATGTTAGTTCCACCCAGCCAGGCATGCATCCCCTCATCCGTAATGTAGCCCATGAAGTCGTCATAGCCATCGGCATTCATATCTCCCAGCGGCTTGCTGCCTCTGGATACTCCATACTGGCAATAGATGAG
>JAAZHX010000069.1 GCA_012510495.1 Smithella sp. | reverse complement strand
GAAAGAAAAGTCCAATTCGGACGATAGAACAGGTAGACGGCTCCGCTGTTTTCAGCGGAATCGTCCGAGCTGTCTCCGCCGATCCCTATATCCCAGCTGTCCTCGAACGGTGCTCCCACCGCCAGGGAAACGCCGTCGCCGGAAAGTGAAACCGAACTTCCGAATGCATCCCCCGTTCCTACGCTGAATGCCTTGAGATAGTCCTTCTGGTCCCAGAAACCGTCGGAATGTTCAAAGACATAGACGGCGCCGCTATCGACCACTGAATTATTGCTCTCGCCCAGGCCGTTACCGTCTTCACCGGGCGCTCCAACCGCGAGGGTGTTTCCGTCCGCGGAAAGAGAAACAGAGGAACCGAAATAATCCATCGATTCGGCGTTGGAAGCCTTGATGAACGCTACGGTGTCCCCCCAGGTGTTTCCGGTCCGGCTAAAGATGAAAACGGCGCCGCTGTCCGGCAGGGAGTCGTCCTGTCCAAAGATGCTTTCGCTGTCATTGAAATCGTTACCTACCGCCAGGACGCTGCCATCCTCCGAGAGAGCCAGGGAGGAACCGAACTGGTCGTTTATGTCGACATCCATGGGGGGCTTGAGGTACGCCTGCTGTTGCCAGTCCAGGCCGTCCCGGGAGAAGATATAGACGGCTCCGCTGTCTGAAACGGAGTTGTCGATCGGGTTTCGGGCGCCATCTTCTCTCATTGCGGAGACGGCAAGGGTGTTTCCGTCTCCAGAAAGCGCAAGCCTTTCACCGAACTGATCCCCCTCGTCCTGATGAAGAAAAGCCTTTATAAAGGAATCAGGGGCCCAGAAGTCCCCGATGCGCGTAAAAATATAGGCTGCGCCGCTGTCTGGTATGGAATTGTCATCCTCCCCACCGATAAAGCTGCTGTCTTCATACATCGCTCCAACCGCAAGAGTGTCTCCATAATAGGAAAGGGCAACCTGTCCACCGAATGCATCGAACGATTCCGCGTTCCAGGCCTTGATGTATGCCTCCTGCTCCCATCCGAATATCGTGTGGGCGAAAACATATACCGCTCCGCTTGCCGGTGCGGAGTTATCCATCTGACTGCTTGAATAGCCCGGATCGCCCGGATGCCATGCGCCGGTAGCGGCGCTGCTTTCATACGGGGCCCCGACAGCCAGGGTCCGTCCATCTCCGGAAAGCGCCACGGAGACACCGAAACCATCGAATTCCCCGGCATTCGATGCCTTGAAATATCCCACTGCATCGGCCAGGGATCCGGTCACGAAAACCTCGCCCATACTCTCGTAAAATCCGTTACGCAAGGCTTCCAGAATATAGGAGGCGTTGATTCGGTCGGGCAGCGGAACATACAGGTCGTAGAATGTGCTGTTTGCGTCGATGGTGGCTATGACGCCATAGCCGGATCGGCCATCAGGGTCTTCCAGCAGCCTGTACCCGGTTTCATTCGCAATATCCGTCCACGTGAAATGAAAAATATTCACCTGCCGGAATTCGAGTTGGAGCGTGGGAGACAGAGGATTGCCTCCTGTCCGCCCGTCACCAGCGCAGGAACAAAGGCCCAGGATGAGGACCAGGTGAAGGATGGACAATAGGAAATTCTGAATGCAAGGTGAATATGACAGCTTCATGAGATACGTATCTCCTTGGTTTTCGGAATCACAGCTCTTCTCTATAATAATTGGATGATGATCGTTGAATTTCTTATCAGAAAGAATTCCCGGCTCCGCCGGTGATGGCATGAGCGCTCGCTTCTGCGCGTCCAGGCCGATCGCAGGAATGCCGTGTGGAGGAGCCCCCGCGCGGGCGCCTTCCGGCCGGGGGAGGACTTTTCGCGCACGCTGTGACATAATGGCGCAGGATGCTTTGCGCTATGAACAGAGACGGAACCGGCGATCGATGAAACTGCGGCTGCTCCTTTTCCTGCTCCTCCTGGGGCCCGCGGAGCTTTACGCGGACGCGGCCCTGCTCCTGCAGCAGCCGCACAG
>JAAZHX010000274.1 GCA_012510495.1 Smithella sp. | reverse complement strand
GTCCATCAGGGCTTTGATCATTGCCGTGGTTACTGAGTCAACCTCTTCCCGGGTGTTTCTTGCAAATTCAACCATCATTATGGCGCCCGGATCGCCTTCGATGAAGAAACGGTTGTTCCGCTGGCTGAGGTTCTCCTTTGTGAGCTCAAGTATCCTGTCGTCGGTAAGTTCAACGGCCGTGGGCTTGAACTTCAGGGCAACCAGATTGGCCCTGAATGCTTCATCCCTGTTCTTGTGGTGAACGCAGACAAGCGTTTTGAATGCAGGAGGAAGAGGAACGGCATTGAGCTTTATTTCGGTGGTTACAGCAAGGGTGCCTTCCGATCCTGCCAGCAGCTTGCAGAAATTGAATGGTTTACCCGAATTGCTGTCAAATATCTCTGAATCGAGCAGCAGATCGAGGGCGTATCCTGTGTTTCGCCTTGGTATCCGAGGATCGGGATATCCCTCCCTTATGGATTTTTGATTGGCTGGATTGCCCAGCATATCCCTGATATGCCTGTATATGCTGCCTTCCAGATCGGTGCGTGAACATTTCGTTTCAAAGGTATCCCTGTCTGCCGGACCGAATGTGGCCTCGCTTCCGTCGCTCAGGAGAGCCTTTATCTCCAGTGTGTGATCTCTTGTTGAGCCATAGACAAGAGAGTGCGATCCGCATGAGTTATTTCCAAGCATCCCGCCCATGTTGCATCTGCTGGAAGTGGAGGTTTCGGGACCGAAAAAGAGCCCGAGAGGCTTCAGGTACATATTCAGTTCGTCAAGAACAACTCCGGGTTCAACCCTTACCCAGTGCTCCTCCCTGTTTACCTCGAGGATCCTGTTCATGTACCTTGAGATATCCACTATTATTCCGGAACTCACAACCTGACCTGCCAGCGATGTTCCGGCCGCCCGAAGCGTCACCCCGATTTTTTCCTGAGATGCAAAACAGAGAATCTTCTTTATGTCAGACGCATTAAGCGGCCAGGCCACTGCTACCGGCTCTTCCTTGTAGTCTGATGCATCGGTGGCATAAATTACCCTGCTTACCTTGTCGTATTTGAGATCGCCCTCAAGAGAAGCTCTGAGCGAATTAAATTTTTCAACCGGAAACTCCATGTAAATTACATTTTTGATCCGCAAATTTAAAAAATGATTTTATTTCTAACCTGAAAGGGGTAACTTCTTAATGTTTTTTTTCAGTTGATAATCATTCTGAAAATAATCATCTGATTCACTTGGTAAGCAGGGATTTTTTTTTCTACTTTTAGAGCAATATGTGTTAAATTTTAACTTATTGATATACAATGGAACTAATTGATCAAATCAAACTGAATGCTAAAAAATACAATAAACGCATAGTTTTGCCCGAGGGATATGAGGAGAGGAACCTGAAAGCGGCCGATATAGCCATAGCCGAGGGACTGGCACAGATAATTCTTATTGGCGATCCGAAGGATATTGCATCCAAAGTTGAACAGTTCGGATTAAAAAACCTCAGCCGGGCTTTGATAGTCGATCCCTTATCTCACGACAAGAAAGAGCATTACATCGATATGATGGTGGAGTTAAGGAAGAGCAAGGGCCTTACCAGGGAAGAAGCAGCCAAGCTTATTGAGGATCCGCTTTATCT
>JAAZHX010000072.1 GCA_012510495.1 Smithella sp. | reverse complement strand
GTCACTAATATGGTAAACCCCAACATGGATTACGAACTTGATCTTGCTCAGGTGAGGGTTTATATCATCAACTCCATGTGCGGTGGCACAGGTAGTGGAATTTCGTTCGATGTAGCCTATTTGTTGCGTCAATTTTTATCGAGACAAACTGACAACTTTACAATAATTGGAGTACAACTATTGCCGCCAATTTTCGAGAAGGCGATTGGGATGGCAGACCTTAGGCAAAAATCAAAAATTAAAGCAAATGCATATAGTTATCTGCAAGATCTGGATTATCTGACGGAGACAAGTCGATGGCAGGTAACGTATCCGACAATGGATACCGATATTAATAGCCCACCTTTTGACATGGTATATGTCGTCGACCTAGCAAACAAAAGTGGACAATTCCTAACTGCAGCGCAGGATGTCTTTAAAATGACGTCCCAGGCGTTATTCCTGCTGAGTGTTTCACCGCTTAGCGGAGCCCAGGTTTCAATGCTGGCAAACACCACTGTTCAGGATCCGAAATTCAAAGGCAAAATGCCCTACCTAAGTTCGTTTTCATCCGCAGCGCTTATCTATCCGAAAGAGCGGTTGCTACAGTATTGCTCAGCACGACTAGCAGTGGATTCTCTCCATAGACTTCAAACGAAGAAATATTCAGACGAAGGCGACAGACCGCCGCACGTCACATTGATCGAGGAACTCAGACTCAATCCTGTTACCTTAAGAGGGGACCTCCGGGGCAACCAAACTGTCAAGAACGACAATCTGCAATTAATTTTGGCTGCGAAAGACCCTGGAACTGCGCTGGCATATATCACCAATGAAATGAGTAATGATGAGATCGAAAGAGCTACGATAATTGAAAATATAGTTAATGCGGGGGAAGAGCTCACTGAGTTAAAAACAGACTCCTTGAGAAGAAAGGGTACCAAAGTAAATGCACTTCAGGGTCCTTATTTTGCGAAAGGTCTCAATGACGCACTATTAAAGGATAAAGCTGATAGAGATTCTCTCACTGCTTTTCTTAATGGAATCGATTTGGATGAAGAAAATAGAGCGATTGCCGAAAAAGAGACAAAGCTGACTAAAACTATAGAAAATCTGGCAAACCTATCAAAAGAGTGGAAGCAGGTAGCGTTAAAAAAACTCTTTAAACGTGATTGGCAATCCAGATTCAATGTTTTGAAGACTGAGGCAATCAACTTTATGGCCGACCTAAACGAAGCTATATTGAGAAATGAAACCTCCAAAGTAATGAAAGAGCTATATTCAGCGTTAGAGAAAGAAGTTCAAGATATCTCTATGCAGTTAGAGCAATTCACAAGGCGTCTAAATGAAGTCGATGATTTTATTACCCGAAGAATGGCTCGGCTTATTGCGCCCTCATCCCATGCAAATCTTTTCCAATTGGCAGTTGAAGTCACGGACGACCAGTATTTTGTTGATTATTACGAGCAACGAAAACCCAATCTTGATTTGGACAGGGTTTTTGCTGATTTTATAAATAATCAAACTTCAGCAACACTTGAAGGCATTAAGGATGTAAAAGTCACAAATTTGGCACGAGCATTAATGAAAGCTGCCGAGACACCCTTTATTCAATCGATTGAAAATGCTCACATTCTTGAAGAGATGCAAAAACACTACGGTGATGACAATTATCTCGCTATACTTGAGAGAAAAATGGACAATGTCATAGATTACTGTCATCCATTTTGGCGATATTTACCTGTTCACGAGGATCTAATCACAATGGCGCCTGCATACATCGGTGTCGAAGATGCCCAGGCTGACACTATCCCACAAAAATAT
>JAAZHX010000078.1 GCA_012510495.1 Smithella sp. | reverse complement strand
GTTCCAGCGTGCACTGCGGGTCAAACCTCAATGACCTTGGGACGGCATTTTTTGTCTATGCCTACGACTATGACGGCTGGTATCCGCAGCTTCGCGGCACGGGGCCGTGGGAAAAGGAGCTGGGGTTTGACTACGATATGCTCTTGCCGGACTTTTCCCCCGACGGCGCGCAGGGCAGCACCCCTCGCTCGGTGACGGCCAGTTGGTATATGCTGGTTCGCGAGGTGGATGTTTCCCCGAAATCGTTGGTTTGTCCGCTCAGCGACCAAACCGCATTTGACGGCCGCAACCCCGGCAATCTGGATATCGTTCTGGCCCATCCCCCCAATTTTGGGCCATTGACAATGTTAGGATTTCCCTGTAAATGAGTCCAGAATTACAGGAGAAATCGCATGAAAAAGAAACGGTTTACGGAAGAGCAGATTGTCGGGATGTTGCGTCAGGCTGAGCAGTCCGGGCAGACGGTTGCCCAAGTCTGCAAGGCATACGGGGTTTCGGAGCAGACGTGGTATCGCTGGAAGAAGCAGTTTGGCCAGATGGCCGTGCCGGATGTGCGTCGCTTGCGGGTACTGGAAAAAGAAAACAGCCGTCTCAAGCGTCTGGTAGCCGAGCGTGATTTAGAGATTGACGCGCTGCAGGCGGTGCTGAAGCGAAATTTTTAACGCCCGGCCAGCGGCGTCAAGCGGCGGTTGGATTGCACGATCAGGGTGTTTCCCAACGTCGCAGTTGTTTGTTGGTCGGTATCAGTCGCAGCGGGTTTTCGTATGTCCCCGCAGAAAAGGACGATTCAGAGGTGGTTCAAAAACTAAAAGACATGTCCAAGCGGCGTCCGCGTGAAGGCAGCCGCAAGGCGTACAAGGCTCTGCGGCGAAAAGGGATTGTCGTCAACCACAAGAAGGTTGAGCGTCTCTGGCACGTCCATGGATTGACCGTTCCGGTCAAACGTCGTCAGCGTCGCCGAGGCAAAGGTCTGGACCGTCCCCTTTCACCGCTGCATCCCAACCATGTGTGGACGTATGATTTTATGGAAGATTCCTGCCTGAATGGGCGTAAACTGCGGATTTTGAATGTGGTGGACGAATTTACACGCGAAGCCTTTGAGACCTATGTGGACACTTCCATCCCGGCCGGTAAGGTCATTGAGATTCTCAGTTTTTTGTTTTCCATTCATGGCCGCCCTCAGTATCTTCGCAGCGACAATGGCCCGGAGTTTATCGCCTCGGCGCTTCAGCAATGGCTTGCTGAACAAGGGACCGCGACAGCGTATATTGAGCCGGGCAAGCCCTGGCAAAACGGCGTCGGCGAAAGCTTCAATTCCCGACTGCGGGATGAGTGTTTGAACATGGAACTTTTTTACGGACTTCGTGACGCCCGTGTAACGATTGAAAATTATCGGTGCTATTACAACGAACATCGGTTACATGGGGCGTTGGACGATGTGCCGCCGGTCGAATTCAAGCAGCAGTGGCTGTCGGCACATCCGGGATTTATCTTGGGGGCGCTGCCCCCAAGCCCCCGGGATTTATCGCTTTGGGCATCAAAGCAGAAGACCGACGAGAAAAGCCGGACAACCACGAAGGGCGATCCGGCTTCTGCTCCGATGGCCGATCGGCGCTCCGGTTGCGTCCCCGCAGGGCCGTATCCTCCGACCGACAGAATCATCATAGGTAACTTTAACCCTTGACGCAAGCATGGAAATCAGTACAATAAAATCGGGAATCCTAACCTTTACAGTGGCCCTAAGAAAGGGGTACAGTCACCAGCATTACGTTCTTTATTTGACACTTTTGCTGTGTAGAAGAACTTTGCCTTATCTTTCAAGAGTTCTGCCACTTCTTCATCAATGATGGTATTAGAAGGGAAACGTCCCTTGTCAATAGAAACAATGTCTACCTCATTGCTCAGGTTTCCTTGGTGAATCCGTCTGCTTTTGTTAGCTTTGGATTTGACAATTGCCTTTGTGCCACCACTATTACCTACCTGACAAGCATCGATGTTAAGACCTCCCGTTCCATGACGTAATACATTACGGGCAATAGACGTTTCAGCTAACGGCTTACGGGCCAGCAAAATAGGCTCGTTTGAGGGCTTAAGACCACAGCCCCAGCCTTGCCACTGTTTTGCTTCTGTCGAATAAGGCTCTACGATATCAATT
>JAAZHX010000133.1 GCA_012510495.1 Smithella sp. | reverse complement strand
GGCTTCAATCAGAGCGCGCGTTTGGCGCTGGTGTTCGCGGGAAATAATACCCAGTTCCTCCCGCACGATATCTTCATTGACTTTTTCATTCAGAATCCGGTTGCGCAGATTTTCCCGGTTCATATCCGCCTGCAACGACGAATTCAGCGCAATATTGAGATAGCTCAGGCAGCCTTGAGAGAGCGACCGGACTTTATGATTCAGGATTCTTAAAAACTCCGTGTCGCGGTCGGCGCAGATTGTTTTAAAAATGTTTTCTTCAATCACCTGTTTGTATTCGTCCGTGTTGTCCCGCGTCGAATAAAGATAAACCGGCAGTGTCCGGTGAAGTTCCCGATTAAGTGTTGCCTGGAAAAAGGCTACCACTTCTTTTTGCTGATCCGATGAAAGCAGATCGACTTTGGTCAGCAATAAAATAATATTCGGCGTGTGCGCGATTAATTCACGAATGAGTTCCAAATCGTGTTCCGATAAGGGTCGGTCGGCACTTACCGCCAGAAGCGCTGTGCCGACGGAGGGCAGCCATTCTTCCGAAGCGGACTGATGATATTTATAGACACTGCCCAGTCCCGGCGTGTCCACCAGGCGCAGACCGGAATATTTCTTCAGGGACGGCAGTTCAATGTCGACAATGGATACATTTTTCGCGTTGCCCGGATTTTCCGCTTCGGAGGTGAATTTTACAATGTCCGCTAACGGAATTTCGGTGATGTTTCCGTCAAAGTGCCGTACGAGGGCTTTTGCTTTCGTCCCATATTGGAGACGTGTAACGGCCGTGGTCACCGGAATGGCGCCGACGGACAAAACGTTTTGTCCCAGAAGACTATTTAAGAAAGAACTTTTCCCGGCCTTGAATTGTCCCAGCACCGCAATGTCGATGGGCGGATTTTCATCAAGCAGTAATTGCGCGGCTTCCAACTGGCGGTTCAGGGAAAGCATCCGGAAACGCGAGCACCCATCCGCAATGATTTTCAGATGACGGCGCATGTCGGACACGGACTTTTGAGGTAAGACATTTCCCATAATAAAAAAACTCCCGCAGAGGTATTTTCTGCAGGAGTTATCAGCAATAATTGCGGTTATCTCAGGTGAACTCCATCACCCGTTTGCCTGTTTGCGTGGACCATATTCAAAAAAGAGTATTTAGTCAATATGTTTGTCGAGCAATTTATTAACGGTCTCACAATCATACTGTTATTAAGCGATTAACAAATTCTCGGATGTCTTGCCGGCGAAGGCCGGGAACCAGTAAAAAATAATGCCGGATGCCGGCCGTCGCCGGCATGACGAATGTAAATTTGAATATTCGACATTTAATAATTTGATTTGATCATGTGTGAGTCCGCTAGAAGTCATTCGGAATGTTTTTCCAGTGATCGCGTATCACACGACAAACATCGGGCGGCAGAATTTTATTTTGTGTTTGTTGTTGCAAGCCGCGCAGGCTATCTCCAGATGAATTTGCGTACACGTCACTCCCTGCTCGATCCATGTTTTATTTCCATGAGGGCGCCGCATGAATGCGGCTGCATAAGTCATTGTGAATGGATGTTAATTGAGGACGGAAAACTTGAGCTACGCGATTTTGAAATATCCGCTTCTTGATCCATCAGTAGATTCATCCTATATGAAAAATAATTTACGAAGTTTGTGCACGGATTATAATATGAGATTATATAAAATGATTTTGAATAAGAAATGAAAACCGGAATGTTTATTTTTTTGTTGTGTTACTGAGTTCAAACTCTTTTGCCAACAGGATGGCATTTTCCTTTTCCTGTTCAAGATAATCCACGATGTTGTTTTCAACCAGATCAATCCGCTTTTCCAGATAGGGCGCAACGCTTTTGAGAAAGAAATCCAGATTTGATTTCAAATCGTGCTTTCGTTTGAACAAAGTCGCATACATCATCCGCTTTTTGGTCGGCCAGAGATTCATGATCAAGCGTTCCAGAATAGGATTGTCGACAATTTTAATCGCCGCTTCCATGAAATCAAAAATGGCATTGTAGTAACCTTCGAAGTCTTCTCGATTGGCACATTCTTCCATGGTTTGGAAAAATGGCGCTATCTGATTAAAATTTTCATCCGAAATTTTCGACACGCCCTTCTGAGAAAGAAGCAAATAAAGCACTTTGAGAATGTCGTATAAATCTTCAATGAATTTTATGGAAAAGCCCGCTACGACAGCGCCGCGGCGCGGCAGTAATTCCACCAGAAATTTTTCATTGAGAATGTGTAGTGCTTCCCGGACGGGGCTGCGGCTGACACCAAGTTCCTGGGCGATCTTTGCCTCCAAAATGCGTTCCCCCGGTTTGATTTGCATGTGAATGATCTTTTCGGCAAGATATTCTGCGATTTGATAGGGTAATTGATTTTGTTTGTTTAATATTTTTGATAACTTATCTTTTTGCACCATCATGGATAGCCTTGAGTCGTTTCCAGAATAAGCTGTTAGTTTGTATATATTATTATCATTATCACAAAAAATTTATTTCCGATATGAATAAATCACGAATATCATTATGTTAATAATGATATAAGAGAACCCATCTTCAAATAAAATATCATAAAATAAACAATAAATTCTTAATGATATGAAAACAAAAGGGTTGACAAGACCATGATTCTGCTATATGTCGATTGTCGACAATCGACAATGTGCGTGTAAGTTTCCATTCCCTATAAAAGATATTAAACATTAAAATCTTCAATTTCGTAAGGAAATGAGGGGCCCTGAATGTTTTTGATATGTTTTTCATATCGCTTCTCTAATTTTCATTTCCCGAGATTGCTCAATCATTTTTTCCATTCATTAAACTCACAAAACATTAAAGAAATAAAAAAGGGGGGACGTTATGAGGAGTAAAAGAATGTGTAAGATTGTGCCGCCTGAAAAATGGTTAAAG
>JAAZHX010000250.1 GCA_012510495.1 Smithella sp. | reverse complement strand
CTTATTGACATCCGGGTCGTTGAGAAAGGTCGCGATTGACGTTTCGCAGTTTGTGTCGCCGGCGCTGAGCACACCAAAGGAGCCGAACAAATCCAAGCTCCTGAATCCGACAAACATGGTATGACGGCCGCCCATGGACAATCCCGACAGCGCACGGCCCTTGGGACTTTTGATGACGTTGTACTGGCTTTCGACCAGCGGAATCACATGCTTGCGCAGTTCCTGTTCGAAGAGATCGAAGGTCAGCTCGGCATGTTGCGGATGATTGCGATGGATGACCTGATTGTTGGGAATCGCAATAATCATGGGCACGGCTTTTCCCTCCGCCAGCAGGTTGTCCATCATGAAGTTCGCGCGCCCGTCGTACACCCAGTTGGAAGGCAGGTCGCCGCTGCCGCCCACAAGGTACAGCACAGGATAGCTTTTCTGGCGGTCGTATCCCGGAGGCGTATAGACATACAGTTCGCGCTGTCCGTTCGTTACACCCGATTGATACACATGCCGCGTCACCAAGCCATGCGGAACATCGCGGGCGTCATAATACGCAGGACCGTCGCCATGCACCACCAATTGGCTGTATGGCGGCATCGCAGTGAAACCGGCAATCGTGTTGCTCGGATCGGCAATCTGCATCCCGTCAACGTTAAAGTGATAGATGTACATGTCCGGTTCGAGCGGCCCGACCGTCAGGGTCCAAACGCCGTTGTCCCCTTTTTGAAACTGGGTCGAGCGGTCCGACCCGCCAAGCGCGGTCAGAACGGCTACGCCTGCCAAACGCACGCTCTTCGCCTCGGGCGCTCTGAGGCGAAATGTAACCGTTCTGTCGTCGCGGACTTCCGGCGAGTTCAGCGGGGCGCTGAACGGAATGAGGTTGTCGGTGTTCTTCTGCGGGTTATAGTCCAGATTCACATTAGCCTGCACCGCCAAAGCAACGGCCGGCATCAGCAGATACAAAACAGCAAAACAAATACGAATCATCATGTTGACCTCCATATTTGAAACGTTTCGGTACTGTGATTTCTATCTTACCGCAAACCAAGACGTTATGAAAATCTGGGGTACAGGGATTCGAACCCCAACTAACTGATCCAGAGGCCGTTTAGAACGCCTCTTTTTTTGCCAAAAACGCTGTTTTTTCATCAATATCGCCTTTTTATAGTTCGTCAGAGTTCGCCGAAAACCGTGTCGGGACGCAAAAAAGTCAAGCGTAAGACAAGTTTTTCCTCTCGTTCGTTGCCGTTGCCGTGATATTTTGGAGACTGGCAATCGCGCTGACTTCCGATTCGTACAAAACGTGTGTGTAGTATTTCATCGTCAATTCAATACTTGAATGTCGCGCCAGCTTTTGCGCAACGGTGGGGTGAACCCCTGCCCTGCTTAGATTGGTGATGAACGTATGCCGTAGAGCGTGAAAATCGCAGTCTCGACCGCTTTCGTCAGTGTACTTGATCTTCGCGGCGTCAAGGTCTTTTCGCATCATTGCCGCACCGTTCGCCTTGTGGGGCATCGGAAATG
>JAAZHX010000218.1 GCA_012510495.1 Smithella sp. | reverse complement strand
AGCAGGGGGTGGAATGACAAAAATCGCTGTAATCCGACCTTCGCCTCGGATTTGGAAGCTTTTTGTCCCCGGATAGGCCCTAGAATGACAAAAACCGCTGTAATCCGACTTGCGCCGGTCAAGTCCTAATTTGTGTGTAAATTCAAACCTGCATAACATCGTTCTTATCTATGCGGTCTTTATCAGTTCCAGTTGCTTTAGCGCAATGCGTCTGAGTTTTGGGAATGCATCCGACCGGAGCTTGTCCAGTGTCTTTTCCGCGTATAGGCGGTTTCCAAGCATGTAACCATTGTTGACCTCCATCGTAACCGCGCCCATGAGTCGTAGGACAGAATCAGGATTTGGGAAGATCTGTATCACATCAGATCTTCGTTTCAATTCGCGATTCAGGCGTTCCAGAAGGTTCGTCGTCCTTAGCTTGATTTGCAGATTGCTCGGCAAGCACATGACGGTCATCGCTTCCTCGAATCCGGCTTCAAGGATGTCCATTGCTTTCTCTGCTGCGTCCTCATATTCAGCGATGATTTCTTCTTTAATCTGACGTGCTTCGTCGATTGAATTCGCATTAAACATCCGCCGTAATTCGATCTTAAGAGCCGCTTTGTATTTGTTTGGCCCTATATCCAGGATGTTTCGCTGGAAGTGGGTCTGGCACCGTTGCCATGCGGCTTCCGGATACACTGCTGCTACCGATTTGCGGATCGCTTTGTGCGCGTCTGAAATCACCATTTTGAAGTCTGTAAGTCCGCGCTTCTTAAGGCCGGAGAGAAAGGTCTCCCAAGAATAGTTTTCTTCCGCATCAAACACATCGAAGCCCAGCACTTCACGTCTTCCGTCCGGCTTGAATGCCAGTGCAATCAAGAAAGCCTTTGACCTGATCCGGTGGTCTTCTCGGACCTGGAAATACGTTGCATCCAACATCAGAAACGGTGCTTCCTGAATGTCCAAGGGCCGATTCTTAAACAGATGGATATCTTTATCCAATCCCTTGCAAAGTTCAGATACGGTTGATTTCGAGAAAGAGGTGCCACACAGGGTCATAACCACTTTCTCTACCTTTCTCGAAGACACGCCCATAATCACCATCTGGACCAGTGTGGCGATCAACGAGGCCTCACTTCTTTGGTAATTCTCAAACACCATGGTATGGAACGGCTCGTTGCGATGTCTCGGAACACGCAAGGTCAACGTGCCGATTCGGGTGTTCAATTCTCTTTCCCGAGTACCGTTTCGGTAGTCCTGTCGTTCCTCTGTCCGCTCGTGTTTGCCTGCGCCCAGTTGCTCCTCAGACTCTGCCTTCATAATCTCATTCAAGAGCCTCTCCAACAGAAACTTCATCGCTTCATCCCGATCGCCTGTTAGCACTTGTTTAACTTCCTCATGCGTTAGTGTAAGATTTATCTGAGCCATTTCTCTTTCCTCCTGTTTATGTATTTGTGTTAGAACTAGTATTATACAGGTTCGAGATCTGGCTCATCTCTGTTTGAATTTACACCATTATATGGACATTACTCCCCAGATCCCCGAATCGTGGCAAAAACCCGAGTTGTGTGGCCACTCCGCTTGGATAACTCGGATATTTGTCCCCAGAACCCCGAATCGTGGCAAAAAACCGAGTTGTGT
>JAAZHX010000106.1 GCA_012510495.1 Smithella sp. | reverse complement strand
TTCTTTGCCCTTCCTCTTTGACAACTCAAAACTACTCACCAACGGCATCTCGCAGCCGCAAGCGGGGTTGGGACATTTGACCGTGCGCGCCCAAATCCAGGCGATGACGGTATGTTCAATGCCATGCTCATCTTTTACCTTAGGGTATAGGTGACCAATCTTTTCCCAGGCTTTCTTCTTCATCCACTCGCCGTAATAGCGGACGTCCTCGGCAAGCCCGGAAGCGCCGGTCCACTGGTCGTTTATCAGGCGGTTTGATTCAGGGTTCACGGGCGGCTGGTTGGCAAACTGCGGCGGGATTTCTATCATAGCTTTGTTGATCATCACGGCGACCGGGTTTAAGTCGCTGGCGTAAGCCTTGAGCCCCAAACGCTGCGCTTCCAGCGGAATCGCACCACCACCGGCAAATGGATCGAGCAAAGCGGGCGGCTTGCCGTCGGTCGATTTCATGATCTCGGCTTTGGCAGCATCCAGCACCTCTTTGTTGTTGGAGTTTTCCCAAATCACCAGATTACGCAGAATGTCAAAAAGACGCTCACGCTCAATCGCTTGGGCTTCTTCGCTGGGGAACCGGTCGGGGTGGGCAGAAGGGTCATCCACCAGGGAAGACCAGATAACTGCTCTTGCAGTTGCTGTCGGTTTTCGTGACCACCAAAGGTGCAAAGTGGATGGATGCCCATGGCGAATGGACTTCTCACGGGCGGAGGCAGCATTGATTTCCTCCAAAGGCAAGGCTACCTCGATCAGTTTCTTTTTATAAGTCAATTTAATAACCTCTTTCTAAAATTACTTCAGCCTGCCTTAGCAGATCTTCAATATCATAATTGACGCTGGTGGCGGCAAAATCGGGGCGTTCGCTGAAGGGTTTTCGCAGGTAGTTGGTGCGGCATTGGTCGCCGTCCACTTCAACAATCGCCAAAATATATTCTTCAGGCTTGTTGAAAGCAGTCAGGATCTCATTTTTGCTAACGTTTACTGTCCGGGCAGCCCGGGCGCGGCCTTTCACTTCAATGAACCGCAGCGGATTGCCCTCGGCGTCGCGCAAGTGTGCCGGCAGCAGCGATTCAATGTCATAACCGCATTTTAAGCGGCTGACATCCTTGGCTTGATGACCCAGGGAAGCTTCAATTTCCATTACGCAGCGCATGGCAGTTAGCTCGACCTCGCGGCGTGCCTGGGCATCGGCGGTGAAGGCAGCGGGAGCGCCCATCAGTTGGTCCAGGAGTCCGCGCGGCACCACAATTGCCCCACCCACGATGACCGGGGGAGAAGCGGAGATGTATTTCTCTTTTTCGAGCTCAGCCAGCCGGTTTTGCATACGCTCCTGCAGGTCATCCGCCCGTTTATAGGCATTAGCGGAATTGAGTTTGGCATTGGGTTTGCCGGCGGCTTCTTTCTCTCTTAATTCATTTCCACGAAAATCCCAATACTGAATCTCAGCGGTCAGACGGTCTTTGACGGCTTTGCTGATTTTATCCACCAACTTTAGCTTGCGCTGGCGTACTTCTGCAAGGTGGGCAGGGACAATTTCGGAGATGGCATAGCTCATCGTAGTGGTCTCGACATCCTCTTGCAACCATGCTTGCGCTTTGACGTAGTCCCAGAGGAGGGGCTGTTCTTCAGCCGTTGGGGCGCGGTAGTCGAGGTAAGGGGCGTATCCGGCATTGCTTATGCTGCCATCATGCTTACGCTCCACAAAATGAATATTTTTCGAGATGACACGTTTACTGCCGTTGGGGAGGATTTTGCCGTCCTGGACAGAATCTTCAATGTAAAAAAGCAGGCGCAAATCAGTCCCAAAATCGTTTTCGTCAACAAAGATGGCACCTTGCTTCAGCACACTGCTGTTGCGTTCACGGACCAGGTCAATGACAGCTTCGAGCAAGGGGTGCCCGGGTGCGATCAGTTCTGCCATGGGCTGACCGGGCAGGTTGGTGAATTCTTTATCAAAGCAGACGCGTTCGTAGCGGGACAAGACCGGATCACCGAAGCCAATTTGCATATCGCGGTTGCGCAAGGCAAAGGGGACGTGGGTAATCTCATAGCGACCCTTCTCCCGGGGACGCAGTTTGCCGCCAACTCTTGCGAAAGCTTCGATAAAGAAAGCCTCGATGAAATAAGGCTGAAGCTTGTGGGCTTCCATGCGCTCCATCTCTTCACGGATCGCCATGACTTTGTGGACATCCATGCTGTCTTCGGTAAGGGCATGGTCTTCGATCAGTTTACGAATAGATTCCGGATCAAAGGCTTTATCGACGACTTGGTTCAGTCGCTCTCTGACTTTGGGGTCGTTGCCATAACGGATGGCTTGGATGAGCAGGTCGCGGAGAGGTTTGTTGTCGAAGGTAACGTCGCCAAGCACATCAAAGA
>JAAZHX010000099.1 GCA_012510495.1 Smithella sp. | reverse complement strand
GGATACGCGAAAGCCGCTACCTGTCGTGGCCGGTTTTCAAGCGTTCGGCCGTGGCCGCTTTTTGGTGTTCGCTAACATGGAGGTATTGCGTCTGGAATTGGTAGGCACCCAATTCCAGATTTTCCTTACGGACATTTGTGACTATCATGATCAGAGCCGGATTCGGAACACCAAACCCGGCGTCAGAAAGAAGCGAAAAACATGAGGATTATTTCGCAGGGCGATACATTTTCGATTACCGAATTGGGAATCAGGCGGGACGGATTTCTAGCAGGCTGCTGAAAAATTGAGATTTTCGGCAGATTTATCATTCAATAATAACTTTGAAGTGGTCATGAGTTCAGATTTTCGCGAAAACAGTGTTCGAGAAGGGGGTAATGTCTCCCCAAATCACCCCGGCCATGCTGCCGGCCGGGGATTTCTCCCGTTTTCATGCGGAAGCCTCCAGCATGTTCCGCATTCGGATCAGATTATAAGCCGCGACTCCGAAGGTAAACATCCAACCAACGCGATCTACCCCTCGATGCCTGGTCTTCCGGAGAAAGCCAACGGTCTTCAGCCATCCGAAGATTTCCTCGACCCGCTTTCTCTTTCTTTGGCTGACCGCATATCCGGAATGACGGGTTGTGCGGTTGTCGATCGCACTCGTTCTGTTCGTGTTGTTTTGGGCCACATGAGGCGTCACGTTCAGGCTTCGCGTCTTCTCTACAAATTCATTGGTGTCATAGCCTTTGTCTGCAGCCAAAGTGACGCGCGCTTTTCCCGGCAATTCTTCAAGCATATCAATCGCGGCCTGCCGCTCAGCTCTGCCGGATGCTTTGGTGATACAGGCATTGACGGCAAGACCGTTGCGGTTTTCCATAAGCAAGTGGCCGAGATAGCACAGCTTCGATTCCTGGCCAGCGGCTTTCTTGTACAGCTTGGCGTCAGGATCGGTGGTCGATTCATGGGTTTCATTCGAGCGCTTCTCTCCTCTGAAATCCACGGTCGGGTTTCCTGGGTCATCGGAGGAGTTGCTCGATTTGCTTCCCTTCTTCTTGAAACTCTTGTGTCCCGCCCAGGCCTCGATGAGCGTGCCGTCAACCGTGAAGTGCTCATTCGAAAGGATGTGCTGGGATCGCGCCAGGCTGAGGACTTGTTCGAAAAAGATTCGGGCAATGTCACCATCAAGCAGTCGCTCGCGATTCTTGCTGAAAACCGTGGCATCCCAAACCTTGTCGTCCATGCTCAATCCAACAAACCAGCGAAACAACAGGTTATAATCGAGTTGTTCCATGAGAAGTCGCTCACTGCGTACGGTGTAGAGCACTTGAAGGAGAAGAGCGCGCAGGAGTTTCTCGGGAGCGATCGAGGGACGCCCGGCTTTGGAATACAGTGTTTCGAAGGCAGGAGACATCTCCATAAGAATGGCATCCACCATGGTGCGGATAGCTCTCAAGGGATGGTCCTTGGGAACACGCTTTTCCGCCGAAATGTAACTGAACATCAAATCTTGCTTTTCATCCGTTCCGCGCATCGATTTCCTCCTCAACATCTATATACGTCGGAGGAGACAATTCCTATTGCGCAATCACTACTGTCCCGTTAAATGTCGAATAGATTCAACTGGTTATCGGCACTGCTCTTTGAAAACCTGTAATAATCGTCAGAAAACAGGCTTTTTATGGGTGTTTTCTCAAAAAGCATAACGCCCAAAACCTGCAAAATTTCGTACATGCTGGCTTCCAATTGGTTTTCCTTTTTCAGGATAGCCACCATTACGTAAACACTGATCGCGATCCACACTTGTGTTTTTACTGCGTTGGGTGTCGTGCCGTAAAAAGCTTTGATCCGAAGGTGTTGCTTGATCCATTTGAAAAACAGTTCTACCTGCCAACGCAGTTTGTATAACCGGGCAATGGTCGAGGCGGACAGCATGAAATTGTTGGTTAAGAAAAAGAACCGTTTGTCCAATTCGAGATCGACGTAGTGAATGCGCCGCAGACGTTCCGGATAGTACGTCGAGCTTTTTGGGCCGGCCAACCGTATGGTTTGATCGCTGCGTACCCCACGGTCTTTGAGTATCGGATGAGATGCTTGGCGCGAATAGGCCAGATTGTTCTTTGCTCGGATAACAAAGAATGCTTGTTGCTGATGAATATGGTACAGGCGTTGAAAATCCGTATAGCCTTTGTCCATGACGTAGAAGGCGCCAGCTTCGAACATGATCTGGTCGAGGAAGTGAACATCGTGTATTTGACCGCCTGTAATGCGTATAAACGCGGGAATATTGCCTCTCAGATCCAATTGCGTATGTATTTTGACGGCGCTTTTCCTTCGGCGATGTTGGGCCCAAGGGAACAGTGAAAGACACAAATCGATCACAGTGGAGTCGAGAGCATACACTGCTCGCTTGAGATTCATTGCCAGAGGTTGATGGGCATAAAGCATGCGCGCACGATTGATCAGAGCCATGGCGATATCGCAATAGATTCTCCAGTCGCGTTGTTCGTTTGCTTTGGCCAGGGTAGTGCGCGACACTTTGCCCCTCATCCCGGCATGGTAAAGTTTGGGACCAACAGCACGAAGGCATGCCTCGATGTCGCGCAAACTCTCTCGACCGGTTAGTTGGGCAAAACTCATGCAATAGAACTGATCGAGACAGGTAAAGGTTCGAATACGATGATCGCCGTGATAGCGATTGACGCATGCTTTGAAATGGCGTCCCGGCAAGTGGTCCATGATCTGCGAAAACACAATTCGGCCTTGGTACATGACGGGCTCCTTTAGGATAATGGAGGCCATCATACAGAACCGAATTGAAGTCGATGCAGGTCATTTTATCGCGTAAGCCTTTGTTATGCTTAACGTTGCGGAACTTTAATCAATCTTTAACGGGACAGTAGTGAATAAAACTATCTTCTTTATCATCTATTAATGAAATAATAAAATTATGATTGTGAATAAGATTAGTAAACACACTATTTATTTCATCTTTAATTCTCATTTAGTCCTCTTAAATTTATATTGATATTTGATTACTGTTAATACAGAATAGAAATAACTATATAAAAATGTTGCTTTCAATTTCTTACATC
>JAAZHX010000251.1 GCA_012510495.1 Smithella sp. | reverse complement strand
TTGCCGCTGCCGGAGCCGCCCACGATCAGCACGTTTTTATTGCGCGCGTTCTTGGGGTTCTTAGGCCGGTTATCCATTGTCAGCCGTTCCGTCTGCGTCAGGATGACGTTTTTGGAGAACACCGGGTCAACAAAGGGTTTGATGTCGGCGGCGGTTCCCCAGCGTGCGGAGCCGTACTCCACGTTTTTGCGGAACTTCCGGGCGTTCCGGCCTTTGACGTATACCGCCAGCCGGAGGATGGCCGTTCCAATCAGCCCGATCAGCAGGTCTTGGGGATGAAGGGTCGGCGCGAGGGAATGAAACGCCGCGGCGAGGCCGTCCAACAGATGCAGCAGCTTTGCGCCCGCATCCGCTCCGGCCGCCAGCCGCCACCCTTCGCCCAGCTTGCTGAAAAGCAGGAACACGAACAGGTAGGGAATGTTGGTGAGGATAAACCTCTTGACTTTGGCGCTCATATCGAACGCTCCTGTTCGCGGTGCTTTACCTTGTCGATCACGTTGTTCTTCACCAGCTCGGCAAATTTGCGAAGCTGCGCGAGAACGGAGGGCCTGCGGGCTTTCTGCACCGTCTTTGCGGAAAACTCCTTGAACGCGGAGGTCAGCGCGTCCGCGTCGCGCGCCTTGAAAAAGACAAGGTATTTGGGCGGCGAAACGCTCCTGTCCTGCTTCACGGCATAATCCACGCCGTATTTGCGGGCAACCTTTTCAAAGGATTTGATGTTGCTGTCGGTGATCTCGATGTTGGAAACACCGGCGTTTTGACCGACGAGCTGCTTGACCGTCTGCTTGCCGTGGGGGATTTCAGGGATTTTCGCCTTATCCCGGCCATTGTTCCACGCCGCCAGCAATTTGCGGATAGCCGCCCGCAGCGTCCGCGCCGTGAGCTTGGTAGTGCTGATCGCCAACGTCACGGTTCTGTTTTCCACTTCTTCCTGCATGGGTAAAACCTCCTTCCTGTGCAATTTTCATGGTTTCTCATACTAAGGCGGCACCACCAGCCGCCGCAGGAAGCGTTTATTGGGCATCGGCCTTGCGGCCCTGCCGCTTGACGGTCAGTATGCCGTCCAGCGTCGTGGCGGTGATATTCAGCCGCTGGGCCACGGCGATGTCGTTTTTCACCTGTTCGTCCACGGTATGGCCGCAGACTACCAGCACATGGGCGCGCCGCAGCAGGTCGCGGCCCATGTCGATGCCGTCCTTATGCTCCTGCGGTACATCGTCGTTCAGGAACAGCGGCAGAAACAACAGAGGGCAGATGGGCGCAAAGCCCGCGTCGTAGACCGCGCGGCAGTATTTCGGCGGCGGTTTCCGTATTCTCAAACTCATTCGCGCCCCAGGGGGCGGTAATGTATGCGAGGGGTCGTTTCATCTAAAAAGCTCCTTTCGGGTGTTTTGAGCATGAAAAAAGGCGGCTCGTATGCTCAATACGGGCCGCCGTACAGGTCGTGATTTACCTCGGCGCGGTAATAATGGTCGATGGTGGCGGGGGCGTTGTACAGGGTGGTCAGCAGATAGCTTTTGATGTTGCGCACCTTGGTGGTGTTCCGGTCGATGCACTCAAAAACGTACTGGATATGGGTGCTGGTCAGCTTCAACAACCGGCTTTTGACCACTTCGGCGGGAAAATCCTCACCGCCGATGCGGACATGGGTTTTGGGCAGGCAGACCGCCTCCAGCATCAGCTCCAGGATTTCGTCCATGCGCTCCCGGTCATATTGCTCCAAAAGGCAGTCGTATTCGATGTTTTCTTTGATAAGCCGCCTGTACGCCTCCATCGAATCCATCCTATCCATCCCGTTTTCCCGTTCCGGCGCTTCCGGCTCCGTACCGGCCTGATGGATTGATAGATGGATAGTTGATCCATCCGTATTTGATTTTTGGGTACTGGATGAATCAGTTTTTAATCTATTAGTATTTAATTGTGCGGGATTTTCCGTATGCGGGCCGCCCATATCCGGATTATCCATATACGGGTTTTCCGTATCTGGACAATCCGTATCCTGGGAGGACGTATGCGGCTGCTCGTAAATGACGTACTCGGTGTCGGTAATCCTGCCCTTTTCGTCACGGAGCTGGTTTCGCACGATGTATCCGGCCTTTTCCATTTCCCGCAG
>JAAZHX010000263.1 GCA_012510495.1 Smithella sp. | reverse complement strand
CGGGCGGCGAGTAAAAAAGGAATGGCCATGGCCTGGACCGGCGCCAGGCTCGTCCATCCGGCGCGCGCGCAGGCCGCCTTCAGATCCGGACTCAGGTCCTCCAGACAAATTTCCGTGGGACCGGCGCCGCCGGGCTTGTCCATCCCTTCCTGGGAGTTTGCTTCTTTCATGGTCTCAGTAATCCTCTCGTCAAAAAAATTTATTGATTTCATTTAGTTCAGCGCGGCCCAGGAATCAAGAGAAAACTTACAGCGATTTTCCGGGGGAAATCCCGGCACCTGCCCCGGCAAAAAAATTCCGCAAGAAAATTCCTTGACAGGCGCGGATGTTTCATATAGCGTAACGGCGAATTCGTCAGAGGCTCAACGAGCCCTGCCTGCTGGAGCGATTCAAGTATTCAAATAAACATGCCGATATTACATCCGTACCTGCTTTAAGATTGCGAGTCTTTTCGTTTGCTTCTGGAAAGTTAATGCAGACATACATTTTCACCCCTCCAATATCGCGCCTGTCATTCATTCAATGAAGGATAAATTTATGAACATCGAAGACATCAAGAGGCTGCCCATCAGCGAACTTACCAATCTGGCCAAGGAGCTGGAAGTCCCGGGGGCCAGCGGCATGCGGCGCCAGGATCTGATTTTTGCCATCCTGCAAACCCAGGCGGAACAAAACGGGGTCATCTCCGGCTCCGGCGTTCTGGAAATTCTGCCGGACGGGTTCGGTTTCCTGCGCGCGGTCGATTACAACTATCTGCCCAGCCCGGACGACATCTACATTTCGCCCTCGCAGATCCGCCGCTTCAATCTGCGCACCGGCGACACGATTTCCGGCGAAGTCCGCCCCCCCAAGGAAGGCGAAAAATACTTTGCCCTGCTGAAGGTTGATGAAGTCAACTATGAAAGCCCGGAGCAGGCACGCGATAAAATTCTGTTCGACAACCTGACGCCTCTGTATCCCCAGGAAAAACTCAATCTGGAATTCGATTCCGAAAACTATTCCACCCGCACCCTGGATCTGTTCGCTCCCATCGGCAAGGGACAGCGCGCGCTCATCGTCTCGCCGCCGCGCGCCGGGAAAACCGTTCTGCTGCAGGACATCGCCCACAGCATCACGGCCAATCACAAGGAAGTCGTCCTGATGGTGCTGCTGATCGACGAACGCCCCGAGGAAGTCACGGATATGCAGCGCAGCGTCAAAGGCGAAGTGATTTCTTCGACGTTTGACGAGCCGGCCACCCGGCACGTCCAGGTCGCGGAAATGGTCATTGAAAAAGCCAAGCGCCTGGTGGAGCACAAAAAAGACGTCGTCATCCTGCTCGACTCGATCACAAGGCTGGCCCGCGCCTACAACACGGTCGTCCCGCCATCCGGTAAGGTGCTGTCCGGCGGAGTGGATTCCAACGCCCTGCACAAGCCCAAGCGCTTCTTCGGCGCGGCCCGCAATATTGAAAACGGCGGGAGCCTTACCATTATCTCCACCGCGCTCATCGACACCGGCAGCCGGATGGACGAAGTCATTTTCGAAGAGTTCAAGGGCACCGGCAACATGGAACTGCATCTGGACCGCCGCATCGCCGACCGCCGCATCTTCCCCGCGTTTGACCTGATCCGTTCCGGCACACGCAAGGAAGAGCTGCTGATCCCCAAAAACAATCTCAACCGCGTCTGGATTCTGCGGCGGCTGCTGCAGGAAATGAATCCGGTGGACGCGATGGAATTCATCATCGGAAAAATCAAGAAGACGGAAAGCAATCAGGAATTTCTGGATTCCATGAATTCGTAAGAATTCTCTTGAATTTTCAAAGTTTATGGTATAGGCAGCACATCTTGTTAAAATGACAGAGGCCCTGATCGGCCCAGCCGATCGGAAGCCGGGAGGAAAAAACAATGAAAACAGGGATTCATCCGGACTATAAGGCGACCACCATCACGTGCGTTTGCGGCAATATGATTGAAACGCGCTCCACCAAAAAGGACATCAAAATCGAAATCTGCTCCAACTGCCATCCGTTCATGACCGGCAAGCAGAAGATCATCGACACGGCAGGACGCGTGGAGAAATTCAAGAAAAAATACGAGGCAAAACCGGCGGCTGCCGCAGCTAAAAAGAAAACCGCAAAATAATCCGCCTGTCCTGGCCCTGTTCCGGCAGTGCGTCACGGAACATCCACTCTGATGATGAACCAATCGCCACAACATTTACAGCGCATCCCCGACAGCCGGGAAGCGCTGTAAATGCGTTTTATTCCTCGCCTCCATTACAGAAACAGAACGGCTAAACCATGGACAAGATCCTCAACAAACTTCGTGATATTGAACTCCGTTACCGGGAGCTGGAGGGGCTTTTGTCCGACCCGCAGGTTGTCTCCAAACAGGGGCTTTATCAGAAATACGCCAAAGAACATGCCGACCTCTCGGATCTGGTGGACACGATCCGCGCCTACGAAAAGAGTAAAAAACGGCTGGCCGAAAACCAGGAACTGCTCTCGGAAACCGATGAAGAAATCCGGGCGATGGCCAGAGAGGAATTGCCCCCGCTGCAAGAGGAAATCGCTTCCCTGGAAAAGCGGATCAAGATTCTGCTGCTGCCCAAAGACCCCAATGATGATAAAAACGTCTTTCTGGAAATCCGGGCGGGAACCGGCGGCGATGAAGCCGGCCTGTTTGCAGGCGACCTGTTCCGGATGTATGCCCGATACGCGGAATCCCAGGGCTGGAAAGTGGAAATCGTCAGTTCGTCGCCTGCGGGCGGCATGGGCGGCTTCAAGGAGATCATCGCCCAGGTCGAAGGCAGAGGCGCTTACAGCCGTCTGAAATACGAAAGCGGCACCCATCGCGTCCAGCGTGTGCCCGTCACGGAAGCCCAGGGGCGCATCCACACCTCCGCCGTCACGGTCGCCATCATGCCGGAAGCGGAAGAAGTGGAAGTTATGATCGACCCCAACGAACTGCGCATCGACGTTTACCGGTCCACCGGCCACGGCGGCCAGAGCGTCAACACGACAGATTCCGCCGTCCGCATCACCCATCTTCCGACGGGGCTCGTCGTCACCTGCCAAGATGAAAAATCCCAGCTCAAAAACAAAACCAAAGCCTTGAAAGTGCTGCGTTCCAGACTTTTAGACGCCATAGTGCAAAAGAAAAACGCCGAGCAGGCCCAGACGCGCAAAAGCCAGATCGGATCGGGCGACCGCTCCGAACGCATCCGCACCTACAACTTCCCCCAGGGGCGCATCACCGACCACCGGATCAACCTCACCCGCTACGATCTGGACAATTTCATCAACGGCAACATCGGCCCCATGATCGACACGCTCGCCTCCCACCGCCAGGCCGAACTGCTCAATCGCCAGGGATAATGAGAGAAATGACAGAGGAGTTGCAGGGAACAATCGCGACTGTTCTCTGTCTGCCGTCCGCCAACAGCGCGGCTGATAACCTGAATGTTACGAGCGCCACGCACTACTGGATTCCCGCCTGCCGACAAGACAAAAAGTGCAAAACAGACTTTTTACGAGGCCGCGAATATCCGGTTGAAGAAAACTGTAAAGAGTGGGATATACCTTGCTGAATTACAAGGATATGCTCTCCGCCTGTGGCAACCGGGGCGTGACGAAAAAATATCCCCTTTTCACGCCCCGGCGAGCCAGAACGGATCGCCCCATTCATAGGGGAGCGTGACGATGGCGCCGGGCGTGGTAATCTCGCGGGCGCCGCCCAGAGCGTCCTTCAGGATGGCCGTCTGATTTGCGCGGTCAAACGGTTTGCCCGATGTATGGCCGAGCGGGTAGTTGACGAAGAAGGTCCGCGGTGGCTTGACGAGCGTCGTCAGGTCGTAGGCCGAGGACAGGGATACGGTCGGGATGCCTTTCTCTTCGAGGGCCCGGGCAATCAATCCCACGGATTGATGGCAGAGCGGTCAAGCAGGAACCAGCAGGACGAGATCGGTCTTCATCGCCTCGATACGGGCGAGCATTTCCGGGATCATCTCGTCGAGGAACTGGGTTTTTCGGAAAACGCGGCCCATGAAGGTCAGGTGGAACGGTGAAAGCCCGCCGATGAATCCTTCGGCAGCGAGTTCCTGCAGCCTCTCGATGGGGAAAACGCAGTTGACATCCTTTTCCGCGTCCCGGTGATCGTAGTAGTCGTGGCTGATCGCCAGATCGCCTGCGTCCGTGTCCGCGGGAATCTCGCGGAAAGACAGGTCGTTCTTGTCGGGTTTGAACGGGGTCTGATCCTTGCGGTACACGCCGCTGGAACTGATCATCGCGACGGTAGATTCCGCCAGGGACAAGACGATGGGCGTCCAGGGAACGGAGTCGTTGACCGTCCACTGGTACGGGGGTTGATCCGGAAACATGGACTGCACGACATCGACATACTTGAGATACTTCATCGCTCCCTCCTTCCGGTCGGTATGTAGTGTAAGGTTGGATCTACCCGATCTTTTGGGAAAATGCCAACAAAAAGTCCGCAAAAAAGAGGGCCGCACCTTTTGCGCCCGGAAAGGACAAGAGCGTGACGCAGAAAAAAGAAACCTTGTGCATTACCTGGCTGGGCACAGCAGGTGTTCTGATTGAGGCTGGTCATGACGGTATTTTAATTGATCCCTACGTCAGCCGCCCGGGATTGCTGAAAGTGGCGCTGGGACTACCGCTGAAGCCTGATCAGCAAGCCATCGAAAAATGGCTGGCCCGTCTGGAAACCAAAATTCACGCCGTCATTGTCAGTCATTCCCACTTTGACCACTGCCTCGACGCTCCTTACTTTGCCCTCAAGGCAAACGCCCCGCTCATCGGCTCCAAAAGTACGCTGAATGTGGGACGCGGCGTCCCGCTGGAGGAAAAATACCTGCAGGAAGCGGAAACAGGCCGGGGCATCCGCATTGGACCCTTCTTGCTCCAATTTATTGAAAGCGCTCACGGACCGGCTTTTCTCGGAAAAGTTCCCTACCCCGGAAAAATCGACCAGCCGCTGACCGGTCCGCATCCCGCAAGAGATTACAAGCTGGGAGAAACGTATTCCATTCTGATCACACACGCCTCCGGCGTCATCCTGCATCACGGCAGCGCCGGGTTTATCACCGGAATGTACGAAGGCGTCACGTCGGATGTGGTTTTGCTGGGCATTGGCGGCAGAGGAAATACGCAAGCCTATCTTGAAAACGTCGCGTTGAAGCTACGCGCAAAAATCGTTGCCCCGATTCACTTTGATAATTTTTTTGTGCCTCTGGATAAAAAAATGAAATATCTTCCCGGGGTGAACTTCCGGGAGTTTTTGACTACGGCTGACCAATATCAAAATATTTTCCGGCTGAAGATCTTATCCATCGGTGAAAAATCGGCATGTAATTCCTGGATATCAAGTCCTCCGGTTCAATAGAGCCGTCTCCCTATTACGTTTTGCCGGAGTTATTTATTTTTCTTCTTCATGTTATCGATAAACTCCGCCATCCGGACCGACCAGAACTTGAAAGCGTCACCGGCCGAGCCCCACCTGGTGAACCGGTCTTCGAATTCCGCCCTTTGCTGATCCACCGGCAGAATAAGGTATCAAATGGCCTCCTTTTGATTTCGAATATCGAGCACTGCCTGGCTTTCGGGCTTTATTACGGCCAGTATGGTCAAAAAAATGGTCCTCAGATCTACCCAAAAGAATCGTTCCCGCACGTATTTCAATTGCAGCCTCAGTTTGGTCGGCCGGATCAGTTCTTAATAAGCCTTTTCCGGGTCAGCCGCACCAGCTAACTCATTTCTCCATCTCCGCAATACATTTGGGTTAATGTCAAGATTGCGGGCGGCTTCTGAGATTTTGTAACCTTGGTCGGTCAAAAGTCTCACTGCGTCAATTTTAAATTGTCTTGAATAGCTCTTTCTTTCTATTGTCATGTCTCACCTCAATTTGTTTATTCTCTATATCATCCTTTCCGAGGTGTCCGCTATTACTATGCCACTTCAGCTTAATTATTTATCATAAAGTTGACAGATCATTAAGCACCTCATACGACCAATCAGAAATCACAGAGCCCTGTTATTTTATGGCCGGAACGTTCTTGACACATAAGGCGATTCTTCCTATACTTCACGCCACAAAAAAGGTTGATCAATTTTTATAGACTTAAAAATTAAGACAAATATTCAATGATCAAGGATGAAAATTATGAAAAACAAAACAAGACTTTTTTTATTGGTAATTGCATTTTTTCTATTGCAGGTTTACGCGGCATCAGCCTGCACAAGAGTTGTATATCGCGGACCGAATGGTATGATCATCACGGCCAGATCCATGGACTGGCAGGAAGACACTAAAAGTAATTTATGGCTTTTCCCCAGAGGCATGCATCGCGACGGAGCAACCGGACCGGCTACCGCAAAATGGATTTCCAAATACGGAAGTGTGGTTGCCTCATTTGGCGATAACGGCAGCACCGACGGAATGAATGAAAAAGGATTGGTCGCCAACCTGCTATGGCTGGCCGAATCGGAATATCCTAAAATTGATTTAACAAAAACCGGAATATCCGTCGGCGCCTGGTTGCAATATGTCCTGGATAATTTTACCACCGTACAAGAAGCTGTTGATTCTCTGTCCAAAGAACCTTTTGCCGTCTATTCGGATAAAATGCCCGGAAGCAATCTGACCGCAACGCTTCACCTGTCCATATCGGATGCTTCAGGTGACAGCGCGATATTCGAATATTTGAAAGGGAAACTTGTCATCCATCACAACGCGTCTTATCAAGTCATGACCAATTCACCGATATACGACAAGCAATTGGCGCTTGATGAATACTGGAAACAGATCGGCGGGACGACGATGTTGCCGGGAACCAACAGGGCTGCTGACCGATTTGTAAGAGCATCATTTTATATCAATGCAATCCCCAAAACCGATAATCCGCGCGTTGCCATTGCCAGTGTATTCAGTGTGATCAGGAATTGCTCGGTGCCATTGGGAATTTCCACGCCGTCGCAACCCAATATTTCCAGCACGCAATGGAGAACGGTTTCAGACCAGAAAAATAAAGTTTATTATTTTGAAAGCGCATTAACACCTAATGTCTTTTGGGTAGATTTGAAAGATGTTGATTTTTCAGAAAAAGCAAAAAGTAAAAAATTATCTTTAGTCAATAATGAAGTCTACGCCAGCAATGTGGTAAAAGAATTCAAGGAAACGGAACCATTCAAATTCGTAGGCATATAAAAGTATTTGCATGAAACAATAAAAGCTATGATAAATTTATCATGGCTTTTTAAAATTTTCTTATCAAAAAAAACTAACAAGGACTTAATTATGAGCAACTTCATGGGGTGGTTATGGAAATTAATTTGTCCTTATGCAATTATTGGAGTTTGGGCACTAATTATTCATTTTATCGCAGAAAAACCATATGGATATTGGAGTAAAAAAGCTAATGAATCATTGTGGTATTTGATTATGATACTCATTGGTACTGCTCTATTGGTATTTGCTGCACTTCTAACTATTTTCTATGTTCTTTTGCTATGGGGGTGGATCCATTAGTGAGTAACTGGGGTAAAAAAGAAAAACGGGGATTCTATTTATTTGGGGAAGACAGGGGACGTACTTCAGAATATCAATTGATATAGAGTGAGTAGTTTGTTACGAGACTGTATGCCAAGACAAGCACGCATCGATACATCGGGAGCTCTGCATCATGTGATATGCAGGGGCATTGATCGCCAGAAAATCTTTCCGGGGAGAGATGATTATTCATTATTTCTGAAGCGTCTGGGGGATTTATTATTGGAAACCAAAACGTCTTGCTTTGCCTGGGCGTTAATCCCCAACCACTTTCATCTTTTATTGCGAACCGGGAATGTTCCCATTTCCGTTTTGATCAAAAGACAGCTGACCGGTTATGCAGTCAATTTTAACCGGCTGTCAAAAAGAGGAAAACTATGGAAAAATGCGACGGACAGGCTTACATTCAGGGCGTCCTCGACCGGGACCGGCGGATGCTGGCCAAGACAATCACCCTTGTGGAAAGCTCCCTGCCTGCCGATCAGGCTCTGTCGCGGCAAATTCTGGACGCGCTGATGCCCTATACCGGCAAAGCCCTGCGCCTGGGCGTCACGGGACTGCCGGGCGCCGGCAAAAGCACATTTATTGAAAGCTTCGGCGCAAAGCTGACAGACAAGGGCTACCGGGTGGCGGTTCTGGCGGTCGATCCCAGTTCCCCCAAAACGGGCGGCAGCATCCTGGCCGATAAAACCCGCATGGAAAAACTGGCGGTAAACGACAAGGCCTTCATCCGTCCCTCCCCATCCGGCAAAACGCTGGGCGGTGTTGCCCGCAAAACGCGCGAAACCATGCTGGTGTGCGAAGCCGCGGGATTCGACGCTGTCCTGATCGAAACCGTCGGTGTGGGCCAGTCGGAAGTGACAGTGGCCTCCATGGTTGACTTCTTTCTGGTGCTGATGATTGCCGGAGGTGGAGACGAACTGCAGGGCCTCAAGAAGGGCGTCCTGGAGCTGGCCGACGCGGTGGCAATCAACAAGGCGGACGGCGACAACATCGGGCGGGCCAACCTGGCGCGCCGCCAGTACAAAACGGCGTTTCACCTGCTTTCGCCGCCCTACGCAAACTGGACGCCGCCGGTCGTGACATGCAGTTCAATCACCATGGCGGGCCTCGATAATATTCTGAACATCATCCTCGACCACCGCGACAAACTGACTGCGACCGGCGAACTGCAGGCCAAGCGCAGAAAACAGGCCAGGGAATGGCTGAAATTCCTGGTTCGCGAAGGCGTTCAGGAATGGTTTTACGAAAGCTCCGCGGCCGCGCTCCTTGCCGGGTCCCTGAAGGATGTTGAGGAGGGACTCGCGACCCCGACCACCGCTGCCGCAAAGGTGCTGGAAAGCCTGAAGGGGCAGAAGTTTTGAAAAGGACTGTCCGGCTGAAGATTGAAGGCCGGAGGGCAATTCATGGGGAAACGGTTTAAACCACCCTTGCAGGCGGCAAGACGGTCCCCCGCGCAAACAACGAGATATAATATCCAAGGAGATTGAAAGCATGAACGTTCTGAAAATCGATCACATCGGCATTGCGGTAAAAAACCTGGCGGAAAGCTCCAAATTCTACGAGATGCTGGGCATTGCCTCGGCGGGCGTGGAAGAAGTGGCCGAGCAGAAGGTCCGGGTTTCCTTTTTCCCCGTAGGGGATTCGGAAATAGAACTTCTGGAATCCACGTCGCCGGACGGCCCCATTGCCAAATATATTGAAAAAAACGGCGAGGGCATTCAGCATGTCGCTTTACGCGTGGATGATCTGGAAGCGGCGCTGGCCGAACTCAAATCCAGAGGCGTGCGGTTGATCGATGAAAAACCCCGCTACGGCGCGGGCGGGGCTAAAATCGCCTTCGTTCACCCCAAATCTACGGGCGGGATTCTTCTGGAGTTAAGCGAAAGATAACCGGCAGCCTATGCCAGGATGTTTTCTTTGCCGTTCACCACGAAAAACCGGCCGTTGACGGCGCGGATGACGCTCAGGATATTAAACCGGCGCAAAAGCCCGACGCTCAGCGTGGTCGGCGAGGCGCGCGAAACCAGAACCGGCGCGCGGGCGTTGATGATTTTGAAGGCGATCTCGCTCGAGATACGACCCGTCGAGCAGATCATTTTGTCTTCCAGGCAGATGCCGTGAATGGCCGCGTGGCCGATCACCTTATCGATGGCGTTATGACGGCCGATTTCGTCGAAGAAGACCAGCCTCCCGCCCTCCAGTGAGTAGAGCGCCGCGCTGTGGACGCCGTGCGTGGCCTCATGCTCCCGCGAATAAGCCAAAAACTCGCTCATGGATTGCAGAATCGTGGTTGCCCTCACCTGCGGCAGCTTTTTACGGATCAAATCCTCCGGCGGCCAGCTCTTTTTGGCTCGTCCCCCCGCCACGGTAATCGTTTTAATGCGCTTGATCTTTTCCGTGATGATCCTGTCTTCCGCCAAAAGGACATTGACCGTCAGACGGGCTTCGTCGATGTCCAGCTCCCTGATTTGATCCGGCCGGCCGATCACCCCCTCGGTCATCAGGTATCCGGTAATGTGCTCCCGCAGATAACTGCCGGAACAGGCCATCGTAACGTAGGGACTGCCGTTGATTTTCAGCGTCACGACATATTCCGTGGAAAACGGCAGAGACACTTCCGTAAAACCGCCTTCGCGATATTCATGCAGAAGAACCATTTCACTCGCCGACAATGTCATTTTTCGTCTCCAGACTTTTTTACCTTCCTACCAGCAATAATAATGATTGACAAGAATTAAGCAAATTAACTATTGTGGCGCACCAGCACAAACATAAGGAGAAAACCATGCTCAGCCGAACTGCCGCCGTGTTAATCCTGATCGATTTTCAGGGCAAACTGGCCCAGTCCATGCACAACAAGGAAGACCTTTTTGCCAATACCGTCAAGCTGATCCGGGGGTTTCGGGCGCTCGGCCTGCCCCTTCTGATCACGGAGCAGACTCCGGAAAAACTGGGAACGACAATTCCCCTGCTGGCCCTGGAGCTGACCGACGCCAAACCCATTGCCAAGGAAACGTTCAGTTGCTGGGCCAATCCCCTTTTCCACGATCAACTGGAATCCCTCGCCCGCCGCCAGGTCGTCCTGGCCGGCATTGAAAGCCACGTCTGCGTTTACCAGACGGCGCTGGACCTGATGCAAAACGGCTATACGGTTCATCTGGTCGCCGACGCCGTCTCTTCCCGCGCACCCGAAAATCGCAAAATCGGCATCAAGGCCGTCAAGAACGCCGGCGCGCAGATCACCTCGACGGAAATGGTTTTATTTGAACTTTTGGGCACGGCGGCCGACCCGCAGGCCAGAGAAATTTTTAAAATCGTGAAATAAGGGAAACGGCATGATCCACATCGAACAATTCCGATACGGAGACAATCTGGCTTATCTTCTTTACGGCAAAACCGAAGCAATGGCCATCGACGGCGGCGCCTGGCAGGAAATCCTGTCCTTTCTGAAGCAGCATGGCCTGAAGCTCAAGTTTGTGACCAATACACATCGGCACCATGACCACACACCGGGCGATGACCATCTCCTTCAAAAAACAAAGGCGGCTTTTCTGGACTGCCGGACGCTGGCCGACCATGAAAAAATATTGCTGAACGGCGAACCGGTTATTGTTTATCGCACACCCGGCCATTCCAAAGATTCCGTCTGCTTTCACGCGGACAATGATCTCATCACCGGCGACACACTTTTCAATGCAACCATCGGCAATTGTTTTACCGGCGATCTGCGTGGATTTTTTGAATCGATTCAGCGCCTGACGGCGCTTTCGGACAATACGCGAATTTTTGCCGGCCATGACTATGTGAGAGATTCCCTGGCTTTTGCCCGGCATCTGGAGCCGGATAACCCCGAAATCGAACGCTTCCGGCAGACCTGCGATCCGTATTTCCTCCACTCCACGCTGGCCGAGGAAAAGAAAATGAATCCCTACCTGCGCTTCAACGAAGAAGCGATTGTCCGGCTGCTTCAGGAACGCAACCTTCCACGCGCCACCGAATGGGAGCGCTGGCAGTCGCTGATGTCGATAGAATAGAGCCAGGGCTAAAAGTTCAGGGTGGGGCTTCCGCGCTTGACATCGATGGAGCGGCCGGGCCGTGCTTTGCCTTCGGCGTCAGGTCATGTAACTGTGCAGACTGGGCAGTAAATTCACGCCCAGATACGTGAACAGCACGCAGCCGAAGCCGACGATCGTCATCACGGCCATACGCCGGCCGCGCCAGCCGCGCGCCAGACGGGCATGCAGCATCACGGCGTAAATCAGCCAAGTAATGAGCGACCAGGTTTCCTTCGGATCCCAGCTCCAGTAGGAGCCCCAGGCATAATGCGCCCAGACGGATCCGGTCACGATTCCCAGCGTCAGAAAAATAAATCCCAGCGCCGCGCAGGAATACATCAACTCGTCGATTTGAAATTCAGACGGCAGCAGGCGGATAAAGAGGCCCGGCCGCTCCCCGGCCGTCTTCTTGACAAAATACATGATCCCCAGCGCGAACGCCACGGTAAACGCGGCATATCCCATAAAACAGGTCAGAACGTGCGAGGTCAGCCAGTTGCTCTGCAGGGCGGGAATCAGCGGCTCAATGCGCTGATTCATTCCCGGGGCGATGGACGCATACGCCATGATCAGAAAAGCGACGGGCAGAACAAAAACGCCGATGCTGCGGTTCTTCAGGCGCCGCTCCATGAGAAGGTATAAAAGAACAATGGTCCAGGCGAAAAAAATCAGCGATTCGTAAAAATTGGACAGGGGCGCGTGACCGAAACCCAGATCGTAAGACGCCTTCCAGCGCAGGACAAGCGCAACGCTCTGGGCGACAAGACCAATGAGCGCCGCCCAGGTGGCTGCCTTCCCCCAGAACTCACGCCCCAGCATCATCCGGAAAAGATAAAAAACAAAAGCGGCAAAATAGAGGAAGGTCACTCCGCTTAAAATCGTCGTATGGATCATTGACGTTTCTCCAGGTGGTCCTTCAGCTCCGCGAGCAGATATTGCATCTCTTTTTGCAGTCCCGGTTGATTCTTGTAGCTCCGGCCGGCAATCGCGACAAGAACGTGATTCCCCGAGGGCACAACACTAATCCAGATTGCGCGCGCATAAGAAAACAGAATCAGCATCAGGCCGCCGATCAACAGCAGCGCGGAGGCAGCCACCACCGGCGTGCCGGGGTCGCGGTTGACCTGCAGGCCGGTGTAATATTTCTCTTCCAATCCCAGAAGCGCAAAGGTGTAAGGCCGGAAAAGACCGGGGTTGAACATCGGAACCTTCCGGATCGCATCCGGGTTCATTTCGCGAATCCGCTCGATCTGCTGGAAAACCCAGAAGGTTGCCTCTTCGTTTTTGGACCGGACAGAGACTTTGACCGCGGGTCCCATGCTCATCAGGTTCTCCTCCACCCTCAAAACCTGAAAGACTCCTTCCTTTCCCGGAAGAGCAAAGCTGTAACCGGCGCTGACATTCATAATGTCCCGCGCGGCCCCTTCCCTGGAAAGGGCCAGCGTCGCCTTCCCTCCCGGTGCCGCACCGTAGCTCGACTGGTAAAAGCGGAATCCTTCAAATTCAACGGGATGATTGACCAGCAGCTTCGCTGACCGGACTTCCCGGCCCTCCCGAAGAAAGGTCAGGTCGGACTGAAACGTTTTGGGCATGCCGTTTTCGTAAAACTCCACGGTGAATTTGTCGCAGCGCACGGCAAAGGGCAGCGGCAACGGCGCACCGGCGCCGCGCAGGGAAATCGCCTCCGCCGTTTCCCCTTCCGGAATGTGGACGTATCCCTCAATGCCGAAGACAGACCCAAGGATCGCGCCTGCTATCAAAACCAAAATGCTCACGTGAACGATATAGACGCCGAAAAGAGCAAAGCGCCCTTTCTGCGCGCTAAACCAGACGCCGTTTGCCGCGTCCGCCCGTTCGACGGCGCGGTATTTTCTCCGCAACAGGGACAGAGCGGCATCCGCCGCCGTCTGAACGTCCGTCCGGACCGAAAATGTATTTTCCGGCGGGACATCCCGAAAGACGCCTTCGTTGATCGGCTCGTGCCTCATCCGGAAACGACGCCAGGCCAGGGGAAAACGGTCCAGCGAACAAATGATGAGGTTGACCGCCAGAAGCCCCGATAAAAGGATAAACCACACCGAATGATACAGATCAAAGATCTGCATTTTCTGAAGGAAGGGAAAAAGGACGGGTGAAATATTTTCGGCAAAAGCGACTGCCGCATCCCGCTGGGGAACCAGCGTGCCGACCAGGGCAAAAAAAGCGATCAGGAAAAGCAGCGCGATGGCCAGTTGAACGGATGCAAAAAACGACCGGATGCCGGATTTGTCTTTGGTCAAAAGCGCCTTCTCCCGAGAATGGTTGATTTATTTCTTATGGCACCTGGCGCATTCCCGGGCGGAAAAGGCCTTGGTCCCGTTATGACAGACACCGCAGGTTTTTCCGCGAAGCATATCCGACATCACCATTTTTGTTTTACCCTTTTTCATGGCAAACGGGGCGGGATGACAGGAGACACAGGAAAACCAGGCATGGCTTTCGTGATGGAAATACACGTTTTTCCAGGGTGTCTGATATTTCAGGGTATCGGGCCCGCCGGGTTTGACGGCAGGTTTATCCTGATGGCAGCGGTTGCAATCGTAAAAGGCCGATCCATTTTTTTTGGCATGGCAGGCAAAACACGCCTTCCGGTTCCGGTGATCGTCAAAATCAATTTTTGCGGCCCCCTTCCGGTAGGCAAACGGCCGGGGATGACAAACCTTGCATCCGCCTTTCAGTTGGTGGCCGGCATGCCTAAACGGGACGGCTTTCGTCCCCTCGCCGAAATGGATGGTTTCCCGGGGAGCGGGAACGGATTTCCGGTGGCAGCGGCTGCAATCGCTCCAGGCAAAGGCGTCTTTTCCCCTGCCGCTGTGGCAGCCAAAGCAGAACCGGCTGCCGCCGTGATCCGCCATACGGATCCGGGTGGTTCCTTCGCCGGGCTTGAACAGAGACGGATGGCAGCTGCGGCAGATCGATTTTTTCGTGTGAACCTCATGATGGAACATCACGCTTTGTTCACCTTTGCCCAGGACAACGGATTCTTTGTATGGCGGCACATCTTTGGGCGGCGCTGGAACGCCGGACCCGAGGTGGCAGCGCGCACACTGGGTATTCGCGGCAAAGGCCTTTTTGCCGTTGTGGCAGGCGCCGCAGTATTTCCCCTTGTACAGGGAATCCATATTGTAGTCTTTATTTTTCTGAACGTGGAGGGCCTCCATTTCAAACAGGCCGGTGTGACAGACGACGCACGCGCTTCCCTCCTGCGCATGGTCCTGATGGCGGAAGATGACCGATTCCAGCGGCTGGGTGTAAAGAATGCCGGGTTTCGCCTGATCCGCCGCCGCGGCCGCTGTGCAACCGATCAAAAGCAGAATCAATGGAAGAAGACGTTTTCGCATGCTGATTTTGCCTACCCTTTCGTGTAAAAAATATTGGGTTTGGCGTCTGTTTCTTTTTTAAGCACCCAGACCGGCTTCTGCAACTGATGCACCAGCCGGTAAACGCGGCTCCGGGGATCGGACAGGTCCCCGAACACCCGGACATCCGCCGGACACGCCATCTGGCAGGCCGTGGTTTTCTCGCCGCGCGAGAGCCTGGTTTCAAAGCAAAAATCGCACTTGTCCACGGCGCCCCTTTCCTCATTGTAATAGCGGGCGTCGTACGGGCAGGCCGCCATACAGATTTTGCAGCCGATGCATTTTTTGTTGTCCATCATGACGATGCCGTTTTGTGGATCCTTGTACGTCGCCGTTACGGGACAGGCGCGGACGCAGGGAGGATTGTTGCACTGATTGCACAGGACGGAAATGAACTCCCGCTTTTGGCCGATGGCCTGCCGGGCTTCTCTTTCCAGCACCAGCGTCCGCCAGCCGTAGGACGGCACGTCGTTGGCGGCAATACATCCCTCGACACAACGGCGGCAGCCGATGCACCGGTCCACGCGGATCACCATGCAGTAATGCGGCCGGTAGGGATACTTCTCCGCGATCGATCCGTTCGGAAATATTTTTTCGGCAGCGGACACCACCGATACGATGGAGCCTCCCGCGAAAGCGCCGGTGATGACCAGGCCGATTTTCAGAAATTCCCGGCGGTCCATCTCGGAAACCTTTTCCGGATCATTCATCATCGTTTTCTTATTCGGCAATTTGAAAATCATGGTTAGCCGTCAACCTTTCCGTCCGATGACAGGGAGGGCTCCTGTACAGTGTCTTCAAGCTCTTCCGTGACAGGGGACTCGTCGCTCTCAGCCTCTCTGAATCCCTGAAAAACTTTTTCTCCCAGCAAGAATGCCGCGCCGGTAAGGCCGACGCCGGCCAGCACCACCAGAATTTCATGCCAGGCGGGCGAGTAGGTGTGCAGTCCGGTATACTCCCTGACGCCGAGTTCCCAGTACAGGGGAACAATCTGCCCCGCAACCACCATGTCCAGGCGCATGAAAAAAGAGCTGAAAATAACGAGGGCCGAAGCCAGGAACAGGGGGCCGATCCGCTTTCCCGCGGACCACAGAACCAGCGCGAAGGGAAGAATCATGCCCAGACCGACCTCCAGCGCCCAGAAATTGAAGGCGAAAGGACCACTGACCAGGGCGTCGCGCACCAGCATCCCATGCGTTCCTCCCACCGCCAAGGTAACCATCCGCCAGATCGTGAAAAACATGGTCACCGCCAGCATCACGCCGGCCAGCTTTCCAACCGCCGCCAGAGAGTCGGCCATGGAGCGGTCCAGCGGCTCGCGATGGACGCAGTAGGCGAGGACCGTGAAAAAAATCACGGCGGCGCACCCCATCAGAAAGGCGGAGGCAATGAAGAAAATGGGCAGATAGGGGCCATACCAGAATTCCCGGCCGTTGAGCATGGCAAAGACGCCCCCCAGATTGCTGATGGCGGCAATGCCGAAGAGGATTCCCAGAAGGCCCGCCACAACCGACGCTTTGTGTTTGTCCAGCAGGATGAAGGTAAATTCAAGGATAAGCAGGACCACCTCGAAGGCATAGAGAACCCCCATCCACCAGATATTGGAGGTGAAGTTCGGCGATAGAAACAGGTAAACGGCCAGCCGGAACGGATTCTCCAGCTCCAGGCCGATGACGAGGAATCCCGACATGATGGTGATGACGGACAGCAGCACCGCACGCTTCGCGATCGGCATGAAACGCTCCACGCCGAAGATGTGTCCGATGGAAGACACGAGGCACAGACCGGTCGACGTGATGACAAAGAAGGCATAGGTGGCAATGAGCATGGCGAGCGGAATCTCCCGGGTGGTGCCGTAGGCGTGCCGGCTTCCCACAATATAAACGGAGTGAATTCCCGCGACAACCCCGGCGACAAACAACGCGGCAAACAAACCCAGAAAAAACAGATACACCGGGCCGCCGGAGAAGGCGCGCCGACCTGCATCCTGAATACAGCTTGTCCATGATGAATTTTCCGGACATCCCATGGTTATTTTTCCTTTGCCCGCCCGGGCAGGTTTGTATTACGGCACAACAAAATTAAATTTGTGGCACTGTGCGCAGTAATCCTCCGACTTGGCATGCTGGCGGTGGCAAAAATTACAGTCCAGCTCCGTCCCGTAGTGGGGCGAGTCGTGCGGATTGTTCGGTTTGGTGTTTTGAGTTTTCAGGGCAACTTTGGCCGCGCTGCCGTGGCAGAACAGACACTGGCTTTTGGCGACCGCCGCCGGTTTTTTCCTCTGACTGTGGCAACCGGCGCAGGGAACATTCCGGAAGGCATGCAGGTGGCTGCCCGGCATTTTCCCCTTCAGGGCGCCCGCGAAGCCTTCTTCGGAAAGGTGGCAAACCAGGCATCCGACGTACGGCATTTCCCGGATGTCCACATGCTGTTTTGGAAGCGCTTTCTGCAAACGGTGGCAGGCCGCGCAGTCCCAGGCCTGTGCGCCGGACACCCGGACAACTTTGGCCGGAGCGGCTTTCTTTGCCTGCGGCCCCTGGGCAAAACTCGCCTGACCGTACAACAGAAAAAAGAAAATCATCAGAGCGGCAAAAAATTTTGACCGGTTCTTCACAAAACCTCACAAGGTCGCAAGTGGGGTTATTTTTAACAAATAAGCATGTTCGTGTCAAACAGATTAATTCCCGGGTAAGCCGCGGGGGGTTCCAGATGAGCGATAATCATTTGTTAAGCAAAAAACCTTTTTTTGACATCGATCATCAAGTTGATAAAAAACCGCAATTCCTTGCCCTGCCTGAAAAACAATATGACCGGGGGTCATCAGAAACGCCCTGTTTTGTCGTTTGGGCGCGAATGGGAACGGGAGAGAAAAACGTGATTCGCGGTTGACTTCAACGGGTTTATCAAGTAAAAAATGCACAAAACAAAAACATTTGGGCGCGTGAGCAGGAAATAACACCGATGATACGTTCAGCCGTTTTAGTTTCAATAGGCGTGGCCATCACCGCTTTCTTTTCATTTTGGGCGGTGGTCTTTTCCTTTTTTGCCAACGCGGAAAATAATGTCCACAAGGTGGCCAATATCTGGAGCCGGATTCTGCTGGCGATCTGCGGAACGAAAGTGCAGGTGATCGGCCGGGAAAACATCCTGCGGAACAAACCGCAGGTGCTGATGGCCAACCACCAGAGCGATTTTGACATTCTCATCACACTGGCCCACGTTCCGGGACAGTTTCGCTGGATTGCCAAAAAAGAGCTGTTTACAGTCCCCGTCTTCGGGCAAGCCATGAGAAGCGCGGGCTACATTGAAATCGACCGGCAAAATCACGAAAAAGCCCTGCGGAGCCTGGATCTGGCGGCGCTGCGCATCCGCGAAGGCAAGTCGGTCATGACCTTCCCCGAAGGCACGAGAAGCCGCGACGGAGAAATCAAAGCCTTCAAGCAGGGTACCTTTTACCTGGCCATTCAGGCGGGCGCGCCGATTGTTCCGATCAGCATTATCGGCAGCGGCGAAATCATGCCGAAACGGTCGCTGAAAATCAAACCGGGGCAAATCAAGTTGATCATCGACAAACCGGTCCCTGTAACCGGATACTCCCTGGAAAACCGGCATGAACTGATCGACAGGGTTCGGCAGGTCATCATTCGCAATTACGACGATTACCGCGAGGCCGGTACGGCCGGCATCAAAGACGTCCAGACGGACACGAAAACGGCGCTCTAATGGAAGAAACCTCCAGCCATCATCAGTCTGCGCGATTTCGGGAAATCAAGGGCGTCCTCTGCTTCGCGCTGTCGCTGTTTCTCTTCCTTTGCCTTTTTTCCTTTTCACCGGAGGATCCCGCGCCCCTGTTGAAATCCGTAGGAGAGCCCTCATCAACACACAATTGGACGGGAATTGTTGGTGCCTATACAGCCCGCTGGATGATTTTTCTTCTGGGCCTTACCTCTTTTCTTCTGCCGACGGCTTTTCTGGCGTTGGCGTTTCAATTCTTCCGGCGTCCGGATTTTGTCCTGAAGGCGCCGCGCGTGTTCGGCTTCCTGTTCCTGACGCTCGCCCTGGCTGCTCTTTCCGACGCGCTGATCCGGGGCGGCGTCACGGTGTACGGAGCAACCTTCCCGGCGGGAGGCATTCTCGGCGCGGGCCTTGTCCGGTTTCTGCAGGGTTACTTCAACCCGGCGGGAACCTTCATTTTGCTGATTGTCAGCGCGGTGGTCTCTCTGTTTTTCACCGTCGAATTTTCGCTGGTTTCAACCACCGAAAAATTTTTGCGCGCCGTCCGCGGGGGGCTTGCCGCCTTCAAAGACCGGCTCATCTCCTTCTTCACCGGTTGGTTCGCCAAGGCGAAAGCCGAAAAAAACCCGCCGCCCGTCATAGAAGACACCGGGATGAAAGCCCCGCCCAAAAAAGCAAAAACGAAAAAAGTGGAGCAGACACATTTTAATTTTTCGAAACTTCTATCCGACAGCGCTTTTCATCTGCCGCCGTTTTCGCTGTTGAGCGAGCCGCCGCAAAAAGACGCCCGCGTCAAACGCGACCATTTGATCACCAACTCGCGCATTCTGGAAAAAAAGCTCGCCGACTTCGGCGTCGAAGGACGCGTGGTGGAGGTTCTGCCCGGCCCGGTCATCACCATGTATGAGCTGGAGCCGGCGCCGGGCGTCAAGATCAACCGCATCACCAGCCTGACCGACGACCTGGCGCTGGCGCTGATGGCGCCCAGCATCCGCATCCTGGCGCCGATTCCCGGCAAGTCCGTCATCGGCATTGAAATCCCCAACCTCAAGCGAGAGCCGGTGTTTCTCAAGGACGTTCTGGACAACGACGCTTTCACGGAGTCCTCCCTGCGCTTGCCCATCGCGCTGGGCGTTGACTTTGTCGGCGCGCCGGTCATTGCCGATTTGTCCAGAATGCCGCACCTGCTCATTGCCGGAACCACCGGCTCGGGGAAAAGCGTCGCACTCAACGCCATGATCTGCAGTATTCTCTTCAAAGCGCCGCCGGACGACATCAAATTTCTGATGGTGGATCCCAAGCGGCTGGAATTGTCATCCTACGAAGGCATTCCGCATCTGATGCACCCGGTCGTCGTGGACCCGAAAAAGGCCTCGCAGGTGCTGCGCTGGACGGTGGAAGAAATGGAGCGCCGTTATCGGATTATCAGCGATCTGGGTGTAAAAAGCATCGACGCTTATAATGAAGCGATCATTACCCGCGGCAAAACCAAAACGGCGCCCCGGCCCGACGGGGGCCCGGACGAGAATGCGGCCGGAAGCGACGCGCCGTTTCAGCATGTCAAGCTCCCCTACATTGTCATCGTGATCGACGAGCTGGCCGACCTGATGATGGTTGCCCCGCGGGACGTGGAAGAATCGCTGACGAGGCTGGCGCAGATGGCGCGCGCGGCCGGCATTCACCTCATTTTGGCCACGCAGCGTCCCTCGGTGGACGTCATTACCGGACTGATCAAAGCCAATTTCCCGACGCGCATTTCGTTTAAAGTCTCCTCCAAAATCGATTCGCGCACGATCATCGATCAGCCGGGAGCAGAGCAGCTTTTGGGCGCGGGCGACATGCTCTTCATTCCGCCCGGCACCTCCAAACTCACCCGCATTCACGGCGCATATCTATCGGACGCGGAAATATCGCGCATCGTCGAATTCATCAAAATGCAGGCCCAGCCGACCTACGACGACTCGATTGAAAAATTCGAATTGGAATCCGCACAGACCCGGCAGGACGAAGACGGCTATGATGAAAAATACGACGAGGCCGTGGCGCTGGTCGGAGAGCTGGGACAGGCCTCCATCTCGCTGGTGCAGCGCTATATGAAAATCGGCTACAACCGCGCCGCGCGCATGATTGAGCAGATGGAGCGTGAAGGCATCGTCGGCCCCTCCGACGGCGCGAAACCCCGCAAAGTTCTGATTCGGAAACTCCCACAGTGAAAAAATTGCTTTCAGGAAAACTGCACATCCTCTCCCTGGGCTGCGCCAAGAATCAAATCGATTCGGAAGTCATGGCGGGGCTGGCCTGGGCCTCCGGAATGACGATGGCGGAGCGCCCGCAGGATGCGGATGTCCTCCTGGTCAATACCTGCGGCTTCATCAGGCCGGCCAAAGAAGAATCCATAGAAGCGATCCTGACGCTGGCGCAAATCAAGAAACAGCAGGGCCATGCCATGAAGCTCGTGGTGGCCGGCTGCCTGGCACAACGTTACGGCAAAGAGCTGCTTGCCGAAATTCCCGAAACGGACCTGCTGGTCGGCACGGGAGAAGTCGGGCGCATCGCCGGACATTTGCGCAACCTGCAAACAGCCGGGCCAAAGAGGGCGGCCGTTGTCTCCAGACCGGATTTTCTGATGACCTCCCGGCACGAACGCATGCTGCCCTCCGGCGCCGCCGTCGCTTATTTGAAAATATCGGACGGCTGCTCCAACCGCTGCGCCTACTGCGTGATCCCCTCCATCCGCGGCAGAGCGCGCAGCCGCAGGCCGGACGATATTCTCCGGGAAGCGGAAACCCTGGTTGCCCGGGGCATCCGGGAAATCATTCTGATTGGCCAAGACACCACCGCTTACGGAAGGGATTTAAAAAACCGCCCGGCGCTTTCCGGTCTTCTGTCCGATCTGTCCGGGATTTCCGGCCTGCGTCGGCTGCGTCTGCTGTATGCGCATCCGGCGCATCTCAGAACCGACGTGCTGGAGACCATCGCCGCCCGGGAAAACATCTGCCGCTACATCGATCTGCCAATTCAGCATATTGACGACGCGATCCTTCACGCCATGAACCGCCGGGTTTCTTCAAAAACCATTTGGGAAATCATTCGTCAGGCCAGAGGCCTGATGCCCGACCTTGCACTGCGAACTTCGCTCATCGTAGGGTTTCCCGGAGAAACACCAAAACGGTTTGAACGGCTGCTCGATTTCGTGGGGGAAACGCGATTCGATCACCTGGGGGTTTTTACGTATTCACGGGAAGAAGGCACCCCCGCCGCGAACCTTCCGTCACGTATCTCGGAAAAAGAAAAGGAGCGAAGGCAAGATGCGATCATGAGCGAGCAGGCGGATATTTCCCACGCCGTGAACCGGACGCTGATCGGCTCCGTTCAGGAGGTGTTGATCGAGGGACTCAGCGACCGCTCTGATTTCGCGTGGGTCGGGCGCTGCCGCAGGCAGGCGCCGGACATCGACGGAATCACCTACCTGAAAAATGGCCCGGCCGCCATCGGCGATTTTGTCCGCTGCAGAATCACCGGCGCCGACCATTACGATCTTTTCGGTGAAATCCTGTTTGACAATTGCGAAAAAAAATCACTATAGTCTCATCACGAACGAACATAAGGCATGCTTTTATCATGGATCTATCGGATATTTTCCCCCTCTATCAAGACGAAATGCGTCAGGTCGAAGCCCATTTGGACCGGTACATCACCTCCGACGTCAAACTGATTCCCGAAATCGCGCATCACCTGATTGACAGCGGCGGCAAACGACTCCGGCCGCTTTTGCATTTAATCTGCGCGAGGCTTTGCGGCTATTCGGGCAAGCACCGCTTTGGACTGGCGGCCTCCATTGAATTCATCCACACGGCCAGCCTCCTGCATGACGACGTCATCGACGAGGCCCTCATCCGCAGGGGGAAAACCTCGGCCAATCGTCTCTGGGGCAACGCCGCCAGCATTCTGGTCGGCGATTTTCTGTATTCCAAAGCGTTTAACCTGTTGTCCGACATCGGCAACATCCGGGTTTTCCGACTCATGTCGAAGATGACGAATGTGATGTCGGAAGGCGAAGTCTTCCAGTTGATGAAATGCGGCGATACCAGCCTCACTGAAGAAGAATATCTGAGCATTGTCGAAAAGAAAACCGCCGTGCTGATTTCTTCCGCCTGTGAAAGCGGCGCCGTGCTGGGCGGCGCGCCAGAATCGCGGGCCCGTGCCCTCGGCCAATACGGCCACGACATCGGCATGGCGTTTCAAATCACGGATGATACGCTGGATTACATGGCCCGCGAAGAGGATTTCGGCAAATCCATCGGCAAAGACCTGGAAGAAGGGAAAATGACGCTGCCGCTCATTTACACCCTGTCCCACTGCCCGCCGTCCCGGCGCGAAAGAATGAAAACCGCGATTGAGAAAAAAGATCTGTCTTACGAAACCATCCGGAACATTTTTGAAGTGGTTCAAAAATCCGGCGGCATCGATTATTCGTTGCAGCGCGCGGCGCAATTCATCACACAGGCCCAAAGCCGGCTGAATGTTTTTCCCACCGGTCCCGAAAAAGAGCATTTGACGGCCGTCGCCGGCTACATTCTGTCGAGAAAAATCTGACACTTTCACGGGAGACGGCGGAAAAGACAGAGTCCGCTGTCCTATCCGGAGGTCACGCAGATCCGGTGAATTCAGGAGCAGTTCGTGGATGCCGATGCGTCCCCCGTATCCCGTCTGGTCGCACGCGTCGCACCCTCTGGGGCGATAAAGCGTCAGGTCCCCGGAATGGGGGATGTTCTGCTTTACAAAATATTCGGCCCCGAAGCCTTGCGCGATTTGATCATATTCTTCCCGGGTCGGATGGTAGGCCTCTTTGCACTTGCCGCAAATGGTCCGAACCAGCCGCTGCGCCAGCACTGCCGGCAGGAAATCCGCGAAATTGAGCGGGTCGATCCCCATGTCCAGAGGCCGGGAGATGGTTTCCGGAGCACTGTTGGTGTGCAGGGTGCTCAGCACCAGATGCCCTGTAAGCGACGCTTCGACGCCGATTTTGGCTGTTTCAAAATCCCTCATTTCGCCGAACGGAAAAGCCCGGCAAAACGCAGCAGCCCTACAGCAGAACAGGCGGTTCGTAATGTCTTTCGTCGGCGCCCTCGCGATCATTTTTCAGCGCCTGCGGCAGGTGTTCCAGAATATCCGTCGCGGTCATTCCGTCCTGGCCCTTCCGGGCGGCGGCAAGATCTCCGGCGCAGCCGTGCAGGAAAACGCCTTTGCGGGTGGCAAGCGGGGGCGTCAGTCCCAGGCCGTGCATGGCCGCAATGCAACCGGTCAGGACATCGCCGCTTCCGGCGGTGGCCATACCCGGATTGCCGCTTAAATTGACGTACACCCGGCCGTCGGTCAGACCAACGAGCGAGTGCGGACCTTTGAAGACCACTGTTGCGTTCAGTTTCTTCGCCGTTTCCCGCAAAACGCCGACCTTGTCGGCGTTCACGCAGGCGACCGTTTTTCGCGCCAGGCGCGCCATCTCGCCCGCATGAGGTGTCAGAATTGTTTCCGCTTTCCTTTTGAGCAGAATTTCCGGCCGTTCGGCGATGGCCGTCAATCCGTCCCCGTCGATCAAAAGCGGCCGGGAAATAACGGCGGCGAGTTCCCGGATGAGCTTTGTCGTTTCCTCCTGCAGTGAAAGGCCGGGGCCCATCACCACCATGTCGGCCTTCTCCGCCAGCGCCAGCAGATCCGGCTTGGCCTTGAGGGAAAGGCTAAACAACGCCGTTTCCCGTTGAGGCAGGTAAACGATTTCGCGTCCGGACTGGGCGACAAAGGGAATGATCGACGCGGGCGACGCAAGCCTCGCGTACCCCCCGCCCGATTTCAAAAAGGACATCGCGGAAAAATACGGCGCACCGAAGTAGTTCGCGCCTCCGGCGATAAACAGAACGTCGCCCATAGAGCTTTTATAGGCCTGGGCGGGACGCGGAGGCAGTGGCGCCACCTTGCCGTTGGTCTCCACCGTCAGCGCGTCCGCCCGATAAAGCGACGGCGGAAAAGAAATGTGCGACGCCAAAAGCGCTCCGCAATGTTCGTATCCGGGGTACAAAAGGTTCCCGAGCTTCGGTAAACCGAACGTCACCGTGTGGGTCGCGCGAACCGCCGCGCCCATCACCCGCCCGCTGTTGCCGGAGATGCCGGAGGGAATGTCCAGGCTCACTACCGGACGGCCGCAGGCGTTGACGAGCGCAATGACCTCAGCGGCCAGCCCTCTGACGTCGCGGTCCAGGCCCGTGCCGAAAATAGCGTCCACAACCACGTCGGCATGATCCACATCACCTTGCGCCTCCTGGACCCTGGAAAGCAGTTGAACGTCCGCTTCCAGGTTGCATAAAATGTCATAATTGATTTTGGCGGCCCCGCTGTATTTTTTGGGAGAAGCCGTCAGAAAAACTTTTGCGCGGCCGCCGGCGGACAGGATCAGGCGGGCCACGGCCAGTCCGTCGCCCCCATTGTTGCCGATACCGCAGAAAATCACGAAGCGCCTGCCCCGGATGCCGAAAGCGCGCTGCAGAAGCGAAACGACCGCGTGCGCCGCATTTTCCATGAGCACTTCTTCCGCAATCCCCAGTCTTTCAATGGCCTGGCGGTCCATTTCACGCATTTGCTCGACGGTGGCGAGTTTCATGGTCTCGTTATTCCTCCGAATGAAAAAGTCGTGATGAATCAGTGAGGGCAATATAAAGGATTGTGTGCGGTTTGCCAATAATTTTTTTGCGGTGAAACAAAAAAGATGAGGTATGCTCATACTTTGCAGTAGAACTGCCTTGAATGTTTCTCGCGATGTAACTAAAGACTGAGAGGTAAAATAAAAATTTTTAAAGGAGAAACCGGTGCTTCCGCCGGATTTTTGTCCGGCGGAAGCACCGGGGATACTATTTCTTTTCTTCCTTGATGCCGGCGATATTTTTCGCCAGACTCTTCTTTTGCTCCAGATTGCCCTGGCGGGCGATCATGATGCGCTGCGCCTGAGGTGAGCCGGCGCCGTGCATCGACTCCGTCCGGTAGCCCACCGCCGCCGTG
>JAAZHX010000196.1 GCA_012510495.1 Smithella sp. | reverse complement strand
TACTATAATCAAAATAAGCAAGGTTATTGATCAAATAGAAGAAAAACAAGTTAACATGGAGCGGAGATGAGTGAATTGGTCTTAGCAAATGTCAGCTATGCCTACAAAGGCAGCGATCGCAAGGCGGTCAATAATGTTTCGGTGCATTTTGAAGAGAGCAAGGTCAATGCCGTAATTGGACCTTCCGGCTCCGGCAAAACCACCCTGCTTTCCATCATGGCCGGTCTGGATAGCCCAACCGAGGGCGATGCTCTGATTGACGGTGAAAGACTTTCGGGCATGGATTTGGATCAGTATCGCAGAGAAAAGGTCAGCATGATCTTTCAGGCTTTTCACCTCTTTCCACTGCTGACGGTGATTGAGAACGTCTGCTTCCCGATGGAGCTGAACGGAGTCGAAAAGGAAGCTGCAATCGAACGAGCCAAAATCTACCTGCAGTCGGTCGGCATCACCGAAGAAAAGCACAAACGCTATCCCGGCAACCTAAGCGGTGGCGAACAACAAAGGGTGGCGATTGCCCGAACGCTTGCCAGCGGTGCCAGGGTGATCTTGGCAGACGAGCCGACCAGCAATCTGGATAAAGCCAATGGTCAAAACATTGTCGATATCTTGAAATCGCTGGCTCATGACCAGGGCTATTGCGTAATCATCGTCACACACGACCCGGCAGTGGCAGAACAAGCCGACCATGTTTGGAAAATGGACGACGGCGTCTTACGTGCTGAGTGATGAAGAAATAAAGAGGGGGGCGAAGCTTGAAGGTTAAGAAGCCCGTTGAATCATTTGATTCAATCCTGTCTTGCATAATTCAAGTTGGTATTCCCCTTTACTTCCTCTTGAGAAAGAGCTGAAAGGCTCTGCCAGCCTTGTTGCGTTGTTTCAGGATCTGTGATGTAAAGTCACCCCGGTATTCGTCAATATATAGAGAAAGAATGGAACGGTAAAACATGAACAAAAATGTCATTCTCAAATCAATCATCCGTAAGCCAGTTATCGCTATTCTCCTGACTTTATTGATAGGGTTAATTTCTTACGGCTTTGTTGGCAAAGCAGTTGAGACCATCCTTGTTTACCGTGAGACCAACCGCCTTGAGGGCTATTATCGCTCTATCGGTTATGTTACACAAGAAAACCCTGATAATGAAAAAAATCCTTATTCGGCTGCTGTAGAACTCCTTCGGCAGAGCCCCGAGCTTGATTATGACGATCCCCAAAGGCAAACCGCAGGCTTTATGAGAGATTTCTATAATCTTGATTATTTTTCCGGAACCATGGATGCTCCTGAAACAGCCTTTGCAAGTGCCTCTTCCTGGGCGGGCGAAGGCGTTTATAACCTCGATTATTGGTTTTATGGCAGATTGATTGAATCAAGCGAAGAGTATGAAGCTAATGTAAAAATCCCAATCGTTTCTGGCTATCGGTTAATTTTTGAAGTTGATCAGGTTTTAGCTGGTTATCCCGAAAACATCTCGGCTGGCAAGAACTATTTATTTTGGATTCCTGCTCGTTATGCGCTTGATTACGACAGAATTGCTCCTCAATTAGAAAAGATTGAAGAGGGAGAGCGCTATTTAATTCATGCCTGGCATCATCCTTCTTATAATTTCGGGGTAACAGGCTTACCAATTGCCGTTGAAAATGCTTCGAAATCATTCAATTTGAAACCGGTTGATGGAGACCAGTGGTTTATCCCTCTTGGAGCTTCCGATTCTTTGGATTTAACGCTACCCAAATATACAAATATCAAAAATCAAATTGATACTTTGAACGAAAATTTGAGGTCAATTTTATTAATCGGCACTTCAGATATGAGCGCGATGCCTGCCATGCAGCTTGATATGACCTACAATTATCTGCTTGAAGGCAGATGGCTTAACCATCAGGATGAGTTGACAGCAAGCAATGCCATCGTTATCCCAAAAAAGCTTGCTGAGATTCGAAATATTAGTACGGGAGACGAGCTTTCCGTGACAATGAGAGCTTTGACAAATCCCTATATATGTTACATCAGAGGAGCGGAAGACCTGCAAAACTGGGAAGACTATCCGAACCAGGAAATTACCTATGAAGTTGTGGGAATCTATTCGAACCCTTCTTTGGATGAGGGCGGAGACTTAGGACCCTGGTCCGCAATAAGCTATGTGCCAAATTCCACTTTTTCGGATGAATATTCCTTCCCAACTTACTACTCGAAATTAAAAGATAAAGTTACAGCCTATAGTTTTTTGCTAAAGAATCCAAGAATGCAAAACCGATTCGAAGAGGATTATGCGCCAAAGTTGAAAGATTTAGGCTTTAACCTTCAATTCACCGATAATAACGGCAAGAATTTTGTTGCCGGGGCTGATCCGATGCGCAAATCAAACTTTATTGGCTCTTTATTGTTCGGGCTGGCACTTTTAATGGCGATAGCCTTGTCAGTTTTTCTGTATTTGCGGCAACAACAACGAAATTTTGCCACAATGCGCGCTCTGGGCGTTCCGGCAAAGAAAAGTAACCGCCAATTGATAACCCCGCTGCTCGCATTGGGTTTTATCGGTTCTGCTTTGGGGGCAGCCTTTTCATGGCAAGATGCGCATTCGAAAGCGGGAGAGTCGCTTTCTCAGTTGCCTTTGCCTTCAGGTGTTTTCCCTGAATTGAGTCTCAATCCCTGGATTGGAATTGGTTTCTGGCTTTTTGTTTTGCTCGTTTTATTATTCGCTGTAATCATTGGAAACCGGAAAGTAAGAAAAACACCGGTGCTTGAGTTGCTTCAGGACAGCAACAAGAAAGCAAAGTCGAAAAATGAAGAGAGCAAAATCGAGAAAGATAGCCCTGCAGAGAAACCTCTTGCCTCAAAAGACAAAACTTTGATCAGCCAAAGCT
>JAAZHX010000220.1 GCA_012510495.1 Smithella sp. | reverse complement strand
CCCATGCAGGTCTGTGGCTTCGCGCGGTTCGCTGAGCCGTACCTGCGCTGGTAAGATCTTCTTCTGCGGGAGCCCACTGCCCGGCAGTCTCCAGGCGCGAGCGGGCACTCGACCAGCGCATCGCTTTGTAAACATAAGGGTTGTCGGGGGTGGAGTCGAGCAGCTCGCGCAGTAAGACTGCACTCTCCTCAGGTTCTGAAAGCCCGGCAAGGATCAGTTTCGCGTCACTATTTTCCGGCGAATTGATCAGGGCGCGCTCTGCCAGTTGCCTTGCAAGCGCAGAATCACCATCCAGGATGGCTTGTTTTGCCTGCTGGATGAGTTCAGGAACGTTTTTAGCTTGCTCGATCATCGACTCGTTTTCACCATATGGCTATGGTTGTTTTACCTCTTCGTCATTCATGTAACAACTGATTCCCGCAAAGATACCTTCTGCCAGCAGTTCTGGCTGGGTCTTCAGGATCTCCTGGTCAAGATTCAGAAAGCCCAGCTCAATGATCCCAGCAGTGGTGTAAGGGCTGATTTCATCAAAAGCGTGGTAGGAGGTCATGTCAGTTGTTACCGACTGGTAATGATACCTTAAACCTGTGATGTTCGCATAACGATCTGCCAAACACTGCACCAGCCTTGTGGAACTCTGATCGCCTTTTTGCGAAAAAGCCGCAGCAACTTTGAAACCAGTTGCCGAGTCATTGATGTAATCACAAGAGTCTGAATGGATCGAAAGGAGCAATCCGGCTTCATAATTTTTCAAGCGTGCGTCAAATTCATCGAGCAAATCGACTTCAAAACCTGCCGCAATCAGTTTTTGCTGGGCATAGGTGGCAACATTGCTGTTAATCTCTAACTCGGTTAACCCATTGGCGCAAACCGCACCACTATCGAAGCCGCGGTGTCCAACCACAATGCCGATTCGGTTTGTGGGAAAGCCTGCCGGCAAAACCCCTGCGGCGATTTCGGTTTGGGTAAGCCGCTCGCCATCAGCGATAACCTCCCCAACCTGCTTTCCCAAGCTTCCAGCGGCAAAATTGCCAGGCATCCAAAGAGAAAACAAGGTGGCGGTGATGATGCCTGCGAGGATCACAGTTGATAACACCTGCCAGATCAAACCAAAAGCGCTTTTAACTGCCTTACTGTTTGGCGGCAAGATCGGTTCTTGCCGGGAGCTAACCTGCTTTTGCTGCCATTTTTCAAAACGGTTTTGGCTGCCCATACCGTGCTCCTCTTGCCCGGACTTACCGGCACGCCCCTGGGAATCTGAAGAGGAGCGTGGTGGCTCTACTGGCTGGTGGTCAGCTTTTGGCTGCCAAAATCCGGCTTTGCGGGGTAGGTTTTCGTCATCGGTCTGATACATTTGTTTTGACATCGTTATTCCTGTTTCACGTTAATTAACCAAAGCTTCAATATCTCTGTATAATATGCATGCCTGAATGTTCTGAAAGGAATGGTGCAAATCCTATGCCAGAGAAACTCAGTCCACAAGAGCAAGAACACCTGCTAACCGTCGCGCGGGAAGCAGTGACGGCTATTGCCCATAAT
>JAAZHX010000297.1 GCA_012510495.1 Smithella sp. | reverse complement strand
GAGATGATCTGGTCAAAAATACTCTGGGCGTCGCGCATGGAGCCGTCTCCCGCCTCGGCGATCCAGGAAAGGGCCGTGGCGCTGATGGCGATGTTTTCCTTTGCGGCAACCCCGCCCAGATTGGCCGCAATCTGCGAAAGCGAGATGCGCCGGAAATCATAGCACTGGCAGCGCGACAGGATGGTGGCCGGCACCTTGTGGTTTTCCGTTGTGGCAAAAATAAAGATGACATGCCCCGGCGGTTCTTCCAGCGTTTTCAAAAGCGCGTTGAAGGCTTCGCGCGTCAGCATGTGGACTTCGTCGATGATGTAAACTTTGTATTTGGATGCGGCCGGCGCGAATTTGACATTCTCGCGCAGCTCGCGGATTTCGTCGATCCCGCGGTTGGACGCGCCGTCGATTTCACGCACGTCCATGGATCTCCCATCGGTAATTTCTTTGCAGTTCGGACATTTGTTGCAGGGGGTGGCCGTGGGCCCTTTTTCACAGTTGAGCGACTTGGCCAGAATCCGCGCCACGGACGTCTTGCCGACGCCCCGGGGGCCGGCAAAAAGAAAGGCGTGGCCGATCCTCCCCTGGGCGATGGCATTCACCAGCGTCCGGACCACCGGCTCCTGGCCCTTGACTTCCTCAAACGTCTGTGGGCGAAATTTTCGGGCTAAAACCTGGTATTCCAAATGAACCTCATTGCGTGGTTTTTACCAAGACAGGATATAAGGTGACCGGGTTTGCCGCAACACACGAAGGGATTTGCTGCCGCTGCTTCCTTCCGGACCTGACGGGGTTCACAAGCCTTCGTTGTACGGGACCCGGCCATATAAAAACAATTCTTCCCTGACCAGACTCTTAATGGATAAATCGTCAGGAATCAACCAAATTTTAAGAGGGGGTGGCGGAGGCGGATTTTTCTTGCCGTAAACAGATTATGCACAAGATGATTTATATATCACCAAACACGATTCCATTACGCATAAACCAAAATTGGCGGCCTCGTAGTCATTATTCCTGTCACTCCCGCGCAGGCGGGAATCCACATGGATGCCCGACAAAACACTTCGGGCATGACAAAAAAGGAGCAAAACAGACTTTTTACGAGGCCGTCAAAATTGAATCTCTACTGGCAGAAACAGCAGTAATTGAAGTACCGGGAGCGGCGTTATTCAAAAGCTTAAGGCGGTTCCCCTCTTCCTCACAGAGAATCGACAACCTTCAGATCTCTGAAATAGGTCTTGTACACGCCAAGGTCCCGGGAAAGGATGCAGTCGGCCTGGACCAGGGCATGGGCCCCGATGAGGAAATCGGCCAGAACATGGAGACGCCTGGTCAGGGGAGACTGGCACTCAGGGCAGGTCGGCTCAAAGGCATGGCCGCACTGGCCGCAGGAAAACCGGCTCTTTGCGTTCTTTCTTGCGTATTCCGCCCACCTCGAACCCGCCAGAAAGAGCGATTTGTCGCTGGAATGGACGAGGCTCATTCTCGTATCGGCGAGAAACGAAGTCAGCTCCGATTCCGAAGAAAATCGGGCTGCCAGCTCTGCAACGACGACCTCGCAGAGAATGAGTTTCCCCTTGGCCCAGTGGACATTAAGAAGTGCCTTGGAAGAATCGCCGAATGGTTCTCCCGGAATCAGGACATCGAGAATGATGTTCGTGTCAACGGCTGTGATCATGGCCGCGGGCCTCCCTGACCAGATCGTCGCTTCTACGTCCCTTCAAATGCTTCAGCTTGCCTGCCCACTTGTCGAAAGGGGATTCGGTGACGACTTTTTTGACGACAAACAGCCCCTCTCTTTCCTCAAAGCGGATATCTTCCCCTGCATGGATCCCCAGACTTTCCCGAACCGCTTTCGGGATGGTCACCTGCCCTTTGGATGTCACTCTGGCAGTAATCATACCGCACCTCCCTGTAAGGATCATTTTCCTTACTCGTAGTGTAAGGAAGAAGGCGTCCTTTGTCAAGATGCATAATGGGTCAAGCCGGGTTTTTGATGACCGGGAATGTCTTCGGATGATCAACTGGCGGAGAGTGGGGGATTCGAACCCCCGTAGGAGCTTGTGGCCCCTAAATCGATTTCGAGTCGATCCCGTTACGACCACTTCGGTAACTCTCCGTGCAATATGATGCCCTCTTGTGCTTATGCAAAAAGGATTTTTTATGAAATCGTCAAATACAGCGATTTAAAATGGCGGAGAGAGCGGGATTCGAACCCGCGGTACACCTTTGTGGGCGTACACACGATTTCCAGTCGTGCTCCTTCGGCCTCTCAGACATCTCTCCGCATTTTATTTTATTATAAAACCCTTTCTTCGCACCTCATGGACTCACCGAGCCGGTTTCTACCCTCTTTTCCTTAAAAAATCTACTCAAAATTTCTCCGCATTCTTCCCGGAGGATTCCCTCCGTCACCTCCACCCGGTGATTCAGGCGACTGTCCTGCAACACCCGAAACAGGGAAAGTACCGCGCCGGCCTTGGGATCGCGCGCGCCGAACACCACCCGTGCCAGCCGCGCCTGCAGAATCGCGCCCGCGCACATCAGGCAGGGCTCCAGTGTCACATAAAGCCGCGCGCCCGTCAGGCGGTAGTTGTTTGATACTCGGCAGGCCTCGCGAATCGCGGTCATCTCCGCGTGCGCGGTGGCGTCAACCCCGGAAATCGGCGCGTTGTGCGCCATAGCCAGAATGCGGTCATCCTGCGCCAGCACCGCGCCCACCGGCACTTCGTTTTGCGCAAAGGCCTTCCGGGCCTCGTCGAGCGCCATTTTCATGTAGTCTTCATCCGTCAGCATCAGCCCTGCCGTGTCTAAAATCTTTTTTTGGTTATCATATTGTTGATTTTGAGGCAAATGCCATATATGATTGTCTGGCGAACGGGAGAACATGGACGCCAAAAAACTTTTCCTTTTGCCGGTAATTATATCCCTGATCGGACATGCCGCGCTGATTACGGTCAGCGGCATGGTGGATTTGCGCGACCGGGAAAATACCGCGCAACCCTTCACCGTTCATATTGCCGGCTTGTCAATGCCCGTCAACCAGGAAAAGGGCGGGAATCCGGCAGGCGAAAAAGTATCGGAAGGCAGCCGGGACGCGCAACCGGTCCAGGCGGGCGACAGGGAGAAGACGGTGGACCTCGGCTCTTCCGATGTCAAATATGCGGCTTACCTGTCGGGCGTAAAGCAAAAGATCCTGCGGATTTGGAAATATCCCGAAGCCGCGTATAAAATGGAAGAAGAAGGAGTGGTGGTGGTTAAAATGTCGATTGACGCCGACGGCAGGCTTGCACAGGCGGCCCTGATGCATTCTTCCGGCTTTATCCACCTTGATGCGGGCACGCTGAACGTTGTCCGGGCGGCTGCGCCTTTCCAGCCGCTGCCCCGGCAATATGGCCTGTCGCGCCTGCATATTATCGCCTCTTTCAAGTACCGCATGGAAAAGTAGGCAATATCAAAATCTTGCGGAAAATGTTCCGCAGGGCATTTCAGGGAGAACCATGAAAGAAAACACATCAAAACCGGCGCCAGCCAAATCAAAAATCAAGGAATTTATCGAGGCGATTCTGACCGCGCTCCTGATCGCCGCATTTATCATCTCGTTCATTGTCCAGGCGTTTAAAATTCCGTCCGGCTCCATGATTCCGACGTTGTTGGTAGGCGATCATTTGTTCGTGAACAAATTCATTTACGGCGTCAAGCTCCCGTATTTTCGCACCACCATCATCCCCGTCACGGATCCGAAACGGGAAGACGTCGTTGTGTTCATTTACCCGGAAGACCGATCCAAGGACTTCATCAAGCGCGTCATCGGCGTCGCGGGGGACACGATCGAAATAAAAAACAAGAAACTCTTCATCAATAGTCAGCCTTACGCGGATCCTTACGGCGTTTATGACGATTACACTGTGCTTCCTTCCGACGTCCAGCCGCGCGACAATTTCGGCCCGGTGGTAATTCCGGAAAAATCGCTTTTTGTGATGGGTGACAACCGCGACCACAGTCTGGACAGCCGCTTCTGGGGATTTGTCGATTTGAAGGACGTGCAGGGAAAAGCCTTTATTCTTTACTGGTCGTGGAATGCGGAAGGCAAAACCGTCCGCTGGAACCGCCTGGCCCAGCTGATTCAATAGCGCCGGGAACCATGTCGAAAAGTCAATCTGAAATCAAGAGCCTTTTGCGTCGCCGGCTGCTCTCCTGGTACCGGCGCCATGGACGGGCGCTTCCCTGGCGGGAGACAACCGATCCCTACCGCATCTGGATTTCCGAAATCATGCTTCAGCAAACCCAGGTGGGCGCGGTCATTCCTTACTGTGAACGTTTTTTAAAAAGATTTCCCGACGTCTTCGCGCTCGCCCGCGCCCCGCTGCAGGATGTGCTCAAGGCTTGGGAGAATCTGGGCTACTATTCGCGCGCCCGCCATCTGCGCGAGGCGGCAAAAATCATTACCGGCAGGTTCGGCGGCCGGATTCCCGATACGCACGAAGACATCCAAACGCTTCCCGGCAGCGGCGACTACACGGCAGGCGCGATTTTGAGCATCGCTTACGGCTGGATTGACCGTGAGGTTGCTTGTTGAAAGTCATCCGCCGCGCCCCGGCCGCAATATGCAAGTTGAATTATTTAAAAAAATCATGATAGGGTCACGGCACGAAATTCGGTAACGCGCGCCCTGCAAGGAGGTCTTTTCATTTTGAAGAAGAATCTAATCATCCTGAACGAATTTGAAGGAGCGTCTCTGCTCAGAAAAGCGGGAATTCCCGTCATCGACAGCATTCTGGCCCATACCGATGCGGAGGCAGCAGCGGCAGCCGGACGGCTTGGATTTCCGGTTGCGTTGAAAATCTGTTCCGGGGCCGTCCCGCACAAGACTGAAAGGGGAGGCGTCTCCTTAAACATTAAGGACGCGTCCGCGCTGAAGCGGGCCGTCCGTGAAATGAAAAAAAGGTTTGCCGATATTCCCTTCGCACTGCTGGTGCAAAAGATGGCCCGTCCGGGAACCGAACTCATTCTGGGGTGCAGGCGCGATCCCGTCTTCGGACCGATTGTCCTGGCGGGCATCGGCGGTATTTTTACCGAAATTTTCCGCGATTCGGTCATCGAGCTCGCCCCCGTGGAGGAAAAAGATGCGCCGGCCATGCTCCGGCGGCTCAAAGGCGTCGCCCTGCTGGAAGGGTACCGTTCCCGCGAGCCTCTCGATGTCGCCGCCATTGCCAAATCTCTGTCCGCGCTTTCCCGTCTGATCGCCGAACGTCCGGACATTGTCGAAATCGATATTAATCCCTTCATCGCCTATCCTCAGGGGGCCGTGGCCGTTGACGCCCTGGTGCGACTGGACGGCGTCTCCGCCGCCACGCCGCGCAGGCGACCCAGTCCGGCTACCGTCGCGCCGTTTTTTCAGCCTTCCTCGATGGCCGTGATCGGCGCCTCGCGCAGTCCGGGCAAAGGCGGCAACATCATTTTGCGGAACCTGCAAAAGGCCGGTTTCAAAGGCGCCCTTTATCCCATCAACCCGACCGTCAAAGAAATCCTGGGGCTCCCCTCCTATGCCCGGGTAAGCGACGTGCCGGGACCGGTGGAAACTGCGATGGTCGTGATTCCCAAAACGGCCGTGCCCGACGCCCTGGAAGACTGCGCCGCCAAAGGCGTCACCAACATCATTCTGAGCACGGGCGGCTATTCGGACGCGGGAGAGGAGGGGGCCAGGGAACAAAGAACCATCATTGAAACGGCCCGCCGGGCAGGCATCCGGATCATGGGACCCAACAGCATCGGCACGATCAACCCGTCCGCCGGCATGTCCACCTCCATTGTCGGCCTCGATCCGATCCGGCCGGGCGGCGTTTCCATAATCGGTCAGTCCGGCGTCTTCTCGTCCGGATGGGCCCGCTGGATCGCGGATACCAAGCCCTTCGCTCTGGCCAAGGTGGCCTGCATCGGCAACAAGGGAGACATCAACGAAAGCGATCTGCTGGAGTACCTGACAGGGGATTCGGCAACCCGCACCGTCGGCATGTATCTGGAAGGCGTGGTGGAGGGAAAACGATTCATCCGCGCCGCGGCCGCGGCATGCAAAACCAAGCCCGTGGTGGTGATGAAAGCCGGGCGCAGCGAAGCCGGGGCGGCCGCCGTGGCCTCGCATACCGGGTCGCTGGCCGGATCGGACGCGGTCTTTGACGCGGTTTGCCGGAAAACGGGTCTGGTGCGGACGCAAAACTCCGAGGCCTTTTTTGACGCTCTCGCGGCGTTTGAAAAGCTCCCTCTGCCGCGCGGCAACCGCATGGGCGCTCTGTCCATCACGGGCATGGGCTGCGTCGCGGCAACGGACGCCGTCGAGGAATGCGGCATCGATCTGCCCGCGCTGCAACCGGACACGCTCAGGAAACTTCGCGAAGTCATGCCGGCGTGGGCGCCGGTGCGCAATCCCATCGACACCTGGTCCGCCATCGAGCAGCACGGATCGAAGAAGGCTACCAGCCACATTGCCCGCTGCCTGATGGAGCAATCCGATGTGGACGCCCTGCTGATCACCTTCGTGCTCATGCCGGAAAGCATGTTTGATATTTCCGAAGCCTTCGCCGACATTTTCCGGCGCCATCAGCAAAAGCCGGTCTTCGCCAGCTATTACGGCGGCACGGCGCGGGAAATCGCCCACATCCATGAGGGCTTTGCCGCGCTGGGGGTTCCCTGCTACCCCACGCCGGAGCGGGCCATCTTCGCCTTCAGCCGCATGGTGGAATACGCCCGGTTCCGGGGCGTCATCCGCGAGTGATCCCGTCAACATCGCGTCATCGCGCAAATTTTACCGATCGCATGGACCGATACTATGAAATTGACGGATTCTTGGAAATATGCGAGATTGCAGACCATCGTTCATTAAAATAGAGGGTCTTATGAAAAGCCATGGAAGGAAAATTTTTTTAGTCCTGACGCTTATTTTTTCACTGGGGGGAAGGCTTTATTCTGAACAGGAGGCAAAGCGGCAATGGAAGGCTGGACAGAGGAAGAAATAAGAGACCGGCGGCTGATGGCCCCCTGCGGCCTTTACTGCGGCGCCTGCGGCGTTTACATCGCCACTCGGAATCACAATCAAAAATTCAAAGAGGTCATGGGAAACCTTTACGGCACAAAACCAGAAGACACACAGTGCCTGGGCTGCATGCAAAAAGATCCGCCCGAAAAACTTTACGGCTATTGCATGAATTGCTCCATCCGAAACTGCGTCCGCGAAAAGGGATTTTATTCCTGTCACCAGTGCGACCGGTGGCCGTGCGGCCTGATCGAAAACTTCGGTCTGGCCACCGGGAGGCGCGTCATGAAAAGGACGATTCCTCTTTGGCGCGAGAAAGCAGCCGCCCTTGGTGATGAGCAAGGGTCCGTGGAATGGGCAAGAGCGGAACTGGAACGGTATCACTGCCCGACCTGCGGCAACCCTCTCTTCAGAGGGGCAAAGCGCTGCCGGGCCTGCAAGGCGGATGTGGCGGACGCGCTGGACGGAATCCTGTAATGCCATCCCGAACCGGTCACGATTGTCTTTTGCAGGATCAGCCTACTCTTCCTTTCTGATCCACGTGCCGATATTTTTATAGGTTTCGCGCAGCGCGCGGTGATGCTCCCGTTGGGCGGCGTATTCCAGCACCTTGGGCTTGAGCCAGCCTTCAAAGTGCTCGACAAATCCTTTCGTCGTAAACCGTCCTGAATCTTCAACATGCAGCCAAACACCGTCTTGCTCTTCACCGGAACTTCCGCAAAGAGCGCAAACCCGGCGCTTCTGCTCCAGAAAAAACAGATCGGCGCCGCACGAAGGACAACACAGCGTTTTGCAGGGAAAATACGTTTCGACACGTTCGCTCAACACATCGGCCAGCCCCTGGGCCACGGGCTGGTATTTGGCATCCAGACTTTCGCCGGGCAGGGCGGCTTCCACAAAAGCGCTTCCCCTGAAGTCGAAGCCCATCATCCGGATAACGGCATTGACCAGAGACTGCGTCACGCCCCGCCAGCTTTCAATGCCGCCGAAAATCGCGCTGACCGCCCGGATATTCCGGAAGTCCGGATGAAAGACGGCCATGGAGGACAGACGGTCGGCAAACAGCTTGAACTGACCGACCGGCCCCAGCACATAGGTCGGTATGGAAAAGAGGATTCCGTCGAACCCTTTCATTTTTTCAAGAATAAAGTACAGATCGTCCTGAACGCGGCAACGGCGCTCCGGCTGGAGGCAACGGTAGCAGCCGGTGCAAGGCTTCAAAGTAAAATCCGTCAGGCGCAGCAAAGAAATGGAATCCGCTCCGGCGCGCAGCGCGACGTCTTTCGCAAACATTTCACAGTTTCCCAGACGCCGGTGTGAACCGGCAATGATCAAAAGCGATAATCCCAAAACCCTTGCCTCCTTTCCAACGGCAGGCAAAGCGAGCAGCTCTTTCCCTGTTTCGCGCCACCCCCTGTTGTGGGTGGCGCCTTCGACAATGGTAATCCCGTTGAAATCAGGTTTCTCCGCTCGCCTCAAAAAAGATTCGGCAATCCCGGCTTAGATGACCGTGTCCTGCGAACCGACAAAGTGGCGCTGAGGAAGATTCTTCAGATCCACCGCCACATCCATCGGATCGAGCGAACCTTTCATGAGGCTGACGCGGTGATGGCGGTTGACCGCACGTGAGAGTATAAAAAACACACCGGCCGCTGTCAAGCAAATCCAGGGACCAAATACTGCTTGACGGGCAAAAATAGTCCTTTTATACTTCGCGGTGTCAAACACAAAATATCTCCGGGTAAAGGAGGTTTTATGTCCCTGTCGGAGGAACTGAAATATTGTGATGCCACAGAACTGGCCGGTCTGATCCGGAAAAAAGAAATTACGCCTCTTGAACTTACCGAATCCGTAATCGAACGGATCGAAAAGCTGAACCCGACGCTCAACGCGGTGGTTACGCCGATGTACGACCTGGCGCGGGACGCCGCAAAATCAAAACTGCCCGACGGGCCCTTTACCGGCGTGCCGTTTCTTCTCAAGGACATTCTGGCCTCCTACGGCGGCGTGCGAATGACGTTCGGCGCCAGAGCCTTGAAAGACCTGGTTCCGGATCATGACAGCGAGCTGGTCCGACGCCACAAAAAGGCGGGCCTGATTGTGGCCGGCAAGACCAACACGCCTGAATTCGGCATCCTTCCGACCACGGAGCCGGAACTTTTCGGTCCGGCCCGTAATCCCTGGAACACCAACTGTTCAACCGGCGGATCGAGCGGCGGATCGGCAGCGGCCGTCGCGGCGCGCATCGTCCCCATGGCGCACGGGAACGACGGCGGTGGATCGATTCGAATCCCCGCTTCCTGCTGCGGCGTTTTCGGCCTGAAGCCGACCCGGGGCCGAATCACCCTGGGGCCCGATTTCGGCGACATGATCGGCGGGCTGGTGAATGAACACGCGTTGACGATTTCCGTCCGGGACAGCGCGGCGCTTTTGGACGCGACTGCGGGCTGCCTGAGGGGCGATCCCTACTGGGCGCCCCCCGTGGAGCGCTCTTTCGCACAGGAAGCGAATACGGATCCGGGGAGGCTGCGCATCGCCTTTACCGCGAAGGCCCCGACCGAGCAGCCGGTGCACGAAGACTGTGTCCATGCAGTGCAGGACGCGGCCCGGCTGTGCGAAGCACTCGGCCATTCGGTCGAGGAGGCCGCCCCCGTCATCGACGGGAAAACCCTGACCAGCGCCTTCGTCGTCCTTTGGTTCGCGGGCATCGCCTCCACCGTCAAGATGCTGGGAGTATCAAAAAAACAGGTCGAGCCCCTGACCTGGGCCATCTACGAACAGGGCCAGACCGCCAGCGCCGCGGACTACCTGATCGCCGTCCAGACCATCCAGCGCTTCGCCCGCGATGTCGCCTCGTTCTTTGAGAAGTATAACATTCTGCTGACGCCGACGTTGGCCAAACCGCCGCCGCCGCTGGGCTCGTTCGACCCGAAGCCGGACGACCCGCTCGCGGGATTTGCCGAATCGGCCCGCTATGCCGTTTTTACGCCGCTTTGCAACGCGACCGGACAGCCAGCCATGTCGGTTCCGCTTTTCTGGAACAGCGAAGGACTGCCGGTGGGCGCCCATTTCATCGGACGGTTCGGCGATGAAGCTTCGCTGTTCCGGCTTGCCGGCCAGATCGAAAAGGCCAGACCGTGGAAGGATCGGCGTCCGCCTGTTTGCGCGTAAGACCAGGGCTGTCCGTCCCTTTGAAATAACTGGATTCCCGCCCTCCGACTTCTCGAGGGCATGCTTCGCGAGGAATAACAAAACTATTGGTTTTATGTAGTTGGGCAAACGTCCCTGCCTCATTTTTTGATGAGCTGCGAGCTATGAGATTTTGAGTGATCAGCTTCTTTCCACAACCCTCCAACCTTGACAAGAAATTCATTTAATGAGAGAATTCGACCCAAACACCTTTCATGGAGGATACCGATGAAGAGACAAAATTTTATCCGCAAAGTTTTTTTGTTGATGATTCTACCGATCATTCTGATCTTCAGTGCCGGTCTTCACGCTGCTGAAAATCCCGCGGCGCAGAAACCCGACTATGACGTCATCGTCATCGGCGCCGGGATGGGCGGACTCTCCGCGGCGGCGCATCTGGCCGTCAAAGGACAGAAAGTGCTGGTCCTGGAAAAGCACTTTGTGGTGGGCGGCAGCACAACCAAATTCACCCGCGGGGAATTTACCTTTGACGCGTCGCTTCATGAAATGGCCGGCGGCGGCCCCGGAAAGATGGACCGCGGCCTGTACCAGTTGCTAAAAACCACCGGCGTGGACAAAAAAGTGGAGCTCTATGAAGTCCCGCATTTCTACCGATCGGTTTTCCCCGGCGTGGACATCACGCTTCCTCCAAACTGGCCGGGGTTCAAAAGCGAACTGAAAAAGAAATGGCCGGAGGAATCGGAAGGCATAGAAAAATTTCATATGCTCTGCTCCAGCGTGTATGGAGATATCATGGAACTGCGGGATCTCTTCCGCAAGGGCAGCGTCGGCGGCACACTCACGCAGATTCTGGTTCCGCTCCGTCAGCGGGCTTTTTTTAAATGGAAAGACCGCACCGTGAAAGACCTGCTGGATCAATGCTTTAAAGACGAAGACATCAAGGCGGTAGTTTCCCAGTTATGGGTTTTCTACGGCGCCCCGGTGGACAAAGAATCGGCGTTGATCTTTATGGCGGCAACGGAAAGCTACTTGAGCGACGGCGCCTGGCATATCAAGGGCACCTCCCAGGCGCTGGCCGACGGCTATGCGGCCCGCATCCGCGAACTGGGTGGAACCGTCCAAACCGGCGCGCTGGTCACAAAGATACTGTTGGAAAACGGCCGGGCCACCGGCGTGCGGACCGCGAACGGCAAAACCTACACGGCCCGCTACATTGTCGCCAACACGGATCCCTATCAACTGGCCAACAAGCTGATCGGCCGGGAAAATCTTCCGGTCAAATATCTGGAGAAGATCGACGCGATGAAGCCCGCCAATTCCCTGTTCGGCGTGTATATCGGTCTGAATATCGATCTGAAAGCGCTGGGCTACAACGATACGGAAATCTTCTACAACACCTACCGGGACAGCTCGAAAAATTATGAGGCCATGATGAAGGGCGACTTCAAAAAAGGAGCGGTGGCCATCACGATCTATACGAACATGGGCGATCCGGTCTATGCGCCGAAAGGCAAATCCGTGGTCAAACTGGACGCCTATTCCGACGCCTCCGTCTGGCCTGCGGACCGGGCGGAGTATGCCAAACTGAAGGAACAGAAGGTTGACGAACTCATCGCTCTGGCCGCTAAAGTCATTCCGGAGATCAAGGACCCCAAAAACATCATCGTCAAGGAAAGCTACACGCCGAAAACCATCGAGCGCTACACGCTGAACAAAGGCGGCGTGGTTTACGGCTTTTATTTGTCGCCGGAACAGTGGCAGAAAATCCCCAACGATACACCGATTAAAAATGTATTCATCACCAGCAACTGGACGCAGGCCTGGCATGGCGTGGGCTCCGGCCAGGTCAACGGCTGGCGGGCGGCGCGCCTCATTCTGGATCGGGAAGACATCGATTAATCAGGGCGACTGAAGCAATCTCATCAGGAACCCCCTCACCCTGACCCTCTCCCCCCAAAGGGAGAGGGAAAACGGAGTATCCTCCCCTCCCTTGCTGGGAGGGGCCGGGGGAGAGTGAGAGTCCTTTAACCAACAATATTGATGCACCGGTAAGATGTTTGGGGTTTTGTTTTTGCAGGGTTTGAGTAGAGGCGTCATAAGGATTTTATAATTTTTTTACGTCCAGGACGATGAAACCAGAGCGGTGATCCGGATGATCACAGAAGAGACGCTCGATACCAGACGAAAATGAAAAATGCCTGGGAACAGGGAAGAAAAGCAGCTTCTCCGCAGACGGCATTTTGATAAAAACGCCGGGCAGGCGCGCTCACGCGCGGCCCGGCGTTATCCCACCCTTGTCCGTACCCGGAGAAACCACATTCCAAACAGCGAAAACCATTTTCTTTACAAACAGCGGGCAACCTCGCGGCTGGTCACTTCTAGCGAATTTGAATACAAAAATTAGGCAAATGCAGGATGAAGGCCGGGGCGTGCCGCCCGTCGAAACGAACGGCCGGGACGATGTATCTTCCCTGCACGATCATTCGCTGACCGCGATCAAACCCCCGATCGGAGAGATGATCATAAACATTCCGATGGTCCCATCTTTCGTGGATCCGGTTCTGCCGGCTTCGGTCAAAGCGCCGATCACCGGGCCACCCCTGCGCCGCCAGCGCGGAAAAGGCAAAGACCACCATCAGGGTAACTGCGACAAAAATAGTTATTTTTTTCATTTTCTATCCTCCTTTCGCGTGTGCTGCGTCACTTGGAGTTACAGCACATCCTGTGCCAGGAAGAAAAAAACAATGTATGGCTTTGATATAATTAATTATTTTATAATGTTTGTCGGCCCCGGTTATGGTTTTGTTGAAAATTGCGCAAAGAAAATGGAACCAAAATATTCATAATGAATACTTGAGTGGATCGATAGTATCCACAAAGGCAAAGGGCTGAACCACCCCAGATTCGCCGTTGGGTTGTTCATTATCCATCAATTGTTTTGTTTTTGAAAGCCATTGCGCAGCGGTGCAGGAAACAGACGGTCCGTCCTCGCAGGACGTCAAACTACTGAATAAACAACGGTTTTTCCCGCCATGCCCTCCCGAATCACGCCTTCTTGTTTGAGCTGCTGAAGGTAAACATAGGTTTCGTTGAGCGCCATGAATTTTTCCCAGTCATCCGCGACCGCTCTGATTGTTTCTTCGCAGATGCCGAAAGTGGTTTGGGGGCGGGCACCGATCCTTTTGAGCAGCATGTCCTTTTTCAGCGCGTGGTGATCCCGGATTTCGTGAATCCGCTCGTGGACGCCGTTGAAAGAATTTCCATGCCCCGGATAAACGGTGCTGACCGGCAGCTTTTCAACGGCTGCCAGCGATTCCAGGTAACTCGCCAGCGGCTGAAAAACTTCGTCGCCGATGGTTGGGCTCAGGCTCGGCGCAATGTAGGGCAGAATGTGATCCCCGGCCAGCAGCAGCCCTTCGTCGCGGAAAAAGAAGCAGACATGCCCCGCCGCGTGCCCCGGCGTGAAGATCACCTCAAACGCCCGGCTGCCGAAGCGCCGCGTTTCCCGGTCCCGCAAAGGCGTGGCGACATCGAAGCGCGGAATCCGTCCGCGCAGGTCTTCAATTTCCTCCACGATGGCTTCCACGTCGCGCACGGGAAGGCCGCGACGGGCGTAAAAGAGGCGGGCCCGCGCAATCAGATCCTCCCCCTGCTGAAAATGGTCATACATCTGCCGGGCCTCATCCGACAGATGAAGGCGGGCGCTCGATTTCTCCTGGATCCAGCCCGCCAGACCACAGTGATCGGTGTGCGTGTGGGTCAGGTAAATGTCGCTGATGTCTGCCACGGAGAGGCCGATGCCGGCCAGATCGGCTTCGAGTTTTTGACCGGCTCCGGGCATGAGCATGCCCGCGTCAAAGAGGGCCGCCTGCCCGTCTTCCACCAGCGCGTAGGCGTGGACATGCCGCAGGCGAAACGGCATGGGCAGTGTGATTCTATAAAAGTTTTCAGAAATTTCCGTGATCATCGGGAAAAGACGGCTTTAAATTTTTCCGGTTCTCTAACAAATAAAAGCCTGCGCCGCAATCAAAACTTCTATAAGATACGCGGCGACCATCGAGGTTACCGTGAGGGCGTGGACTTTGATTATTGCCAGATTGGCCGGCGCCATCGCCAGCGGATCATTCAGATGACGGCACAGGATGAAAAGAGACTTGAAGGCAAGAGGAAGGCTGGCGAGGCCCAGCAGCACGAAAGGAGACAAAACCCCGGCCGCTGCCGAGAGGATCAGAATGCCGTAGGCGGACACCAGGCCGATCCCGTAAAGGACCGCGCCCGCTTTTCTTCCGAAGCGGGCGACGAGGTTCCATTTTCCGGCGCGCCGGTCCACCTCATAATCGGGAATCTCGTTGATGAGGATCATCGACGCCATCAGCAGCCCCGGGACGAGCGATGCGATCAGCGGCTCATAAGCCAGAGAGCGCGCCTGGACAAAGTAGGATCCCAGCAGGATCACCGGGCCGAAATTGACCAGCAGGCCCAGCTCGCCTGCCCCCCGGTAACCGAAGCGGATCGGCGGCGCGGTGTAAAAAATGGAGCAGGCCATGCCAAAAATTCCGAGCGCCAGCACCGGCCACCCGCAGGTCCACGCCAGATAAATGCCGATCCCGGCCGTGGCCGCGAAAAAAAGCGCGGCCGCCGTCAGCATCCGGCTTTCTTTCAGCAGTCCTTCCGGCAGGACGCCGCTGCCCCCGGTGAAAAAATTCTTTTCGCCGCCGATCTGCAGGTCAACCGTGTGCCGGTAATCCAGCACATCATCCACCAGGTTGAGCCCGAAATGGTTGACGGTGACGCCGATCACGACCAGGGCAAGATGAAGACCGTTCAGAGGATGGCCGCCGGCCCAGGCCATGACCCCGCCCAGCAGCGCCGGCAGAATGCTGGGCAGAACAAAATGGAGGCGCAGCGCCCGCAGCCAGACCCGGGCGGCGCTCTGGCCTGTCTTCTCAACCCGGGGATGGTGTTTTTGAATTCTCATGACGGGCCTTCATCGCGTCTGCACGGGCCGAACCGCAAGCGCGGCGGCTCTTATCCCTTATGGTTTTTGAGCAGCTCCATAATTTTCTCGTGATACCGCCAGGCCAGAAACGAAACCGCGGCAGCCGCAACGACAATAATCGTCAGCATCGCGTACCGCTCGTCGCGCGCCATGCTGCCGCTGACCGACAGCATGGCCGTGCCGAAAAACCTCCCGACCGTGGAGATCACGATAAAAGTCAGCGCCGGAATCCGACTGACGCCCATGATGTAGCACAGATAATCCTTGGGAAAGCCGGGAATCAAAAACAGCAGAAAGGAAACCAGCAGGCCCTTGTGCTCCATAAAATGATCAAATTTTTCGAAGACCTCTTTTTTGACCATGATTTCCAGAATCGGCGCGCCGAAAAACCGGGCCAGCATGAAAGCCAGCCAGGAGCCCAGCGTCAGTCCGACCGTGGAGTAGAGCGTTCCCAGCAGGGGACCGTACAGATAGCCGCCGATGAAACCGCTGATTTCTCCGGGAATGACGGCTATCACCACCTGCACAATCTGGAGCGTGATAAACGCCAGCTCATCGTAGCGGGAAGTTTGAATGAAGGAAATAATTTTGTTTTTGTCTTTGAAAAAAAGATAAAGGTCGAAGTGGATAAAAAGATAGCCGACCAGGGCGATCAGCACGAGAAGCAAAAGTATCCGGAAGGCCAAATTTCTGTTCATGGAGGATCTCAAATTTCCGATCTGTCGTGCAGTCGTTTTTGCAGCTTGCAAAACCCCTGTGTGCCGGGCGGTGTTGGAAATTTTTATAATATTAATATCGGTTTTCGTCAAACGGTTTCAACTGCCTTCCGCGCGCCGGGCGGACAGGCGAATGGGTTCACTTAAACAGCCCCGCACGCTTCAAAACAGTTGACTAAATGAATACGATGTGCAAGAAAAACGCGTTCTTGAAAAACATCCGCGGTTTTTCCCACGCACCGGACAAACCATCAGCAGGGAGGACAACATGTCAAAAACGCCGCAAAAGCTGACCCGAAAAAAATCTGAGATTTATAAAGACGCGCCCATCGCCGGATTCGGTGAAAGAAAACCGGATTTCACGACTATGGGCAGAAAAATCAGCAACCCTCACCGGAAATTCCGCGAAGTGGTCTGCGTGGAAGCCTGCCGGACGCCTTACGGACGGGCCGGCGGCGCCCTGAAAGAATTTTCAGCGATGGAGCTGGGCGCGCTGGCCATTCAGGAAGTTCTGCGCAGGACCGAAGGCAAAGTCAAGCCCGCCGACGTGGACTACATTTTCATGGGCCAGGTGGTTCCCGCCGGCTGCGGCCAGATTCCGGGCCGTCAGGCCACGATTCTGGCGGGTGTGCCGGAATCCGTTCCCTCCATCACCGTCAACAAAGTCTGCTCGTCCGGAATCAAAACCATTGACCTCGCCTTTCAGATGATTTTACTGGGTCGCGCGGAAGTCTGCATCGCCGGCGGCCAGGAGAGCATGAGCAACTGCCCCTTCGCCCTGCCCGACATGCGCTGGGGAATGCGCATGGGACTGCCCAACGGCCGCGTGGTGGACACCATGGTGTACGATGGATTGTGGGACGCTTTCTACAACCGGCACATGGCCATTCACGGCTCCGAAGTGGCCGATGAGTTTGGTTTCAGCAGGGAGGAGCAGGACGAATGGGCGCTCAATTCCCAGCGAAACGCCGTGAAAGCGATGAACGAAGGAAAACTGGACGACGAGATCTTTCCGGTGGAAGTCAAACAGGGCAGGAAAGTCTTTCTCGTGGACAAAGACGAAGGCCCGAGACCGGAAACGACGCTGGAGGGGCTTGCCAAACTGCCCCCGGTTTTCGGTCACACCAGCACCGTCACCGGCAAGCCGGGCTCGGTCACGGCGGGCAACGCCCCCGGCGTCAACGATGGCGGCGACGTCTGCCTGCTCATGAGCCGGGAGAAGGCCGACGAACTGGGTCTCAAGCCCATCTTCACCATCGTGGATTACGCCGAAGTGTCGCAGCCGACGAAGGACATCGCCACCGTACCGGGGCTGGCCATCAAAAAGATCCTCGAACAAAACAACATGACGCTCGGCCAGATGGACGTGATCGAAATCAACGAAGCCTTTGCCGCGGTGGCGCTCGTGAGCTGCCGGTCCATTCTGGGCATGACGAAGGAAGAGATGTTTAAAAAGGTCAACATCAACGGCGGCGCGGTGGCTTACGGCCATCCTATCGGCGCAACCGGAGCGCGCATCGCCATGACGCTGGGCTATGAGCTGAAAAGGCGCGGCGGCGGCTGGGGCGTCTGCGGCATCTGCTCGGGCCACGCCCAGGGCGACGCCATGCTCATTCGCGTGGACAAATGACTTATACGCCGGGGAACGGCTCGCGACCTTCAGGTTGTCGCGAGCGTTCCCTGACGAATTTTGTCCAGAAGTTTGATGAAGTTTCTTTTGGCTTTGTACTTGGTTCGAAGTTCGGTCACGTAACCGGAAAATATATTTTCCTTTCCGAGCCGGTTCATGATCGCTTGAATTTTTTTGATCAGTTGGATTGCGTCTTCGTAGGCCTGATTGTTTGTTTGCTCAATCGTCGGGCCGACAAATTTCCGGTAAATACCCACGGAATCCATTGGATAGTCCTGCCCGCGGACGGCCGCAAGCTTCATCCAGATGGCTTGTGAACATCCCCCGGCATTGGCCGCTTCCCAAGCTGCTTCCGGATTTTTTTCCCACAGGAAAATTTCCACAAGCACGGAGTAACCGGGATCATAACTCCAGCGGTTGATTTCCTTTTTCTGTTTCGTCAGGCGCGCTCGCATAAATTTCATCGCTTTTTCACGCCAGAGAGGCCATGCATCGGTCTTGTCGGCATGCCGTTTTAACTGCTGATAGCGATCCAGCGACAGGTAATCCGCAAAATTCAAACTTATGAGATTCAACGCCTCTTCGTGGCGTTTACGCCGGTGGTATTCATCAGCCAGAAATTCCCGCAAACGGGCATCCGTGCGCTCGGGAAACGCCTTGATTCCCGCTTCAGCCCATTCCAAAGCTTTATCCCTATTGCCGGCCTTCCTGTATACTTCAGCTATTGTCAGGTAATTGTATGCTGAAGACAGATCTCGTTTTTTGATCGCAACCAATTGCTCGACATCGCCGGAGAGCTCCGCCAGGGTTTCCATGATATGAAACAGACGATAAACCGTATGGGATTGTTTCTCACAGGCATTCCACCGGTTGACGCGCGGAGGAATTTTTGCCCACTCCCGATTAGCCAGGTTCCGATAAGTGTCCAGTCCCGCCTTGCCCAGAATGGGCGCATAGGTTTTGACCGCGCCATAGAATTCATCGAACTGACCGTTCAATTCAAGATGAAAAAGACGCTCAGCCAACCGGGCGGGATCCGGTTTCACTTTCCGGCAAGCCTTGAAATGGATATCCTGCAGGCGATTCAAAACCTCTCCCATTTCACCGTTGGAATCATCCATCGACTCCAACGCATTTCCCGCCCGTTCTATAGCATATTCGGCAAGCGTGATGATCTCCGATGAATAGGGGCCTTCCAGCAGTTCCTCGATGTCGTCAACCGTTTGTGAGGCGACATCGGCAAAACTGCTCGCTTTATGGTAATCGACAAAGTCTCGTGCAGCAAAGGCTTCTTTGATCACCCGTTTCCAGTAAGCAAAGTCTAATCCGGAGGAAAGCACCTTGGCCGTTTTAAGAAAAAGCTTTCTCCGGAGCGCTTCATCCCGATGCGCCTGCTCCATCATCATCTCAACAAGGATGGATAAATCCAGTGTTTTTAAATAGGTTTCAATATCTTGAAGACCAATCTCTCTGGCGTTTTTCGTTTGTTTAATCACCCGCCCCTCAATCCAGGCCAGCGCCGCGGCGACGCAATGTTTGCAAAACTCGCCTTCTGCCCCCATCGGGCAGGTGCATGAATAACGAAAATTTTGATCCGCCTTTGTGCTCATCCTGACGGTATAAGTCCGGCTCCCTTCAACCTTGGCAATAAGCAACCCTTTGCGTTCGGCAAGATCAGTAACACGCCCGTCCTCGAAATACTCGCGGCCCCGCTCGCGCGCGCGTCCCGGCGCAAGCTGCATCGCCATATCCATGTCCAACTTTATTGCCATAAACGATTAATCCAGATCACTGACATGGGTCGCTTGCCTGAAACTCACTTCTGGAAATTCCCGGAAGTGCGCCCGTCCGCATTTGACCTTCTGTTTCTCGGACATCCGCAGTTCCTGTCCTGCGGATTTGGTTTCGGCCACAAAATAAACGGTTTTTTCGTTTTTCTTGATCAGCGCCCAGTCGGGATTATAGGAGCCGATCGGCGTTTTGATTTTAAACCAGTTGGGCAGCTTGAAATAAAATTCGATATCCTCGCGTTCTTCGCAATCCTTGGCGAAAGCGTATTCGACGCCGGAATCGAGAGGAAAAAGATTGCTGTAGATGGTTTTGTCTTTTCTCGTGATTTTGAATGTGTGATCGGAGATATGAAAATCGTAGTCTTCAAACAAACGCATTTCATATTCCTTGTCGCCGATCTTTTCATACTTGATGCCGTCGATCATCAGTTCGTTTAATGCGCCGCTTACGGCCGCCACTGCATTATCCAGGAAAAGCTGCGGATTAACGAGCGCTTCACCGATTCTTTCTGACTGCAAAAGAATGTCCAAAACGGTAGAACGCGTCAACTCCGTTCTTTCCTGAATGTAAAACAACACATCCGGTATGCGAAATCTTCCATCAACAACTATGTTATACGATGATTTAACATCCGCCACAATTCCGGATTCATCAAACTCAACCGCTGTTTTTGTTGTTTTGATGACTGCTTTCCGGGTGACCGGCATGTCTTTTACTGCTTTGGCCGCCTGTCTGATCAACTCCGGTGTACCATAGTCAACCCTATAGGTTGTTTGAAATTTTATTTTGTTCCAGATATCTTTGAACTTCGCATCCAGTTCAAACCCCTTGCGATATTTCACTTTTTCACGATCCTGCTTTCTCTTAACTCTTCCCTTAAAAGATACGCCGCAATCTTCTTCAATTTCAGCCTGAAGCTTCCTGGCAAATTCCTCATACGACTCATTGGCAATCACTGTCAGCCGATTGATGTTGGAATCTTGAATGCGAATTCCTTCCTGATTGACGGGAAGCCTTAACCCCCGGCCGATTTCCTGTCTTTTTTTCAGTTCGGAATGCGTTTCGTTGAGCGTGCAAATCTGAAAAACATTGGGATTATCCCAACCTTCGCGCAATGCGGAGTGACTGAAAATGAAACGCAAAGGCTCATGAATATCCAGGAGCCTTTCCTTATCTTTCATAATCAGCTTGAAAGTATCATTATCAGCCAGCGTGTTTCCCTTCGTATCATTCCAATTGCCCTTTTTATCCTGCGAGAAATAACCGTTATGGACTTCATCAGCATGATAAGGAATCACCCCTTTATGCTGACTTTTTTCAGACAACTCTTTGTATATTTCTTCAAACCACCGGGCAAACTTACCTTTCACGGTGCTGCCGCTCGCATCGTAACTGCGATAATTGGCAACACGGTCAATAAAGAAAAGAGAAAGCACTTTTATATCTTTATCCTTGTACTTTCTTTCTTTTATAAAGTGCTCATCGAGAGTCTTTCTGATTTGCACTTTCATGACGTCATCAGTGAGTCCGCCTCTTGCCTGCTCTGTATAAATCGTTTCGCCGTTGGAAAGTTCCATAAAACCATCGCCAACATCAATGCCGTTGATAATGCAGCCGCTTTTATAAATTTCGCGTTTGCCGGACAACTCATATAAATCATCGCCGACTTTAGCGGTTACAGTTTTGCGTTTGACGCCATCGGCAGTGTTGACATCTATTTTTATTTTCGCTGATGTTCTTGTTCTTGTCGCCGTAACTTTTTCCAAGGCAATAAAGGCCTCGTTAAAATCATTTTCCGTAACGACCGAATCAACTTCTATCTGCTTGACCAGACCCAAATCATAGGCTTTCACCGGATCAAGACTGTAAACCATATTGTAACGGTTTGTATGCGTTGCGGAATAGCGCAAGGTGCAAAGCGGATTTAGATTGGCGATGGCTTTTGCTCTGATTTCCGTTTCCATGTTTTGCGGTTCATCCACTATGACAATAGGTCTGGTCACCTGAATAAACTCCACGGGCCTTTTCCCTGTCAACCGGTCATTCGGTTTATTGATGATATTTTCGTCTTTGGCGAATGAATCAATATTGATGACCAATATCTGAATATTGTTGTTGTCGGAAAAGTTTCTGAGAGCGGAGACTCGCCTGGAATCATAGACAACATAATTTACCGGCGTTTTGTCGTAAAGATTTTGAAAATGATCGAATGTAATTTCCAGATTCTTCAGCACTCCTTCGCGGATAGCGATGGACGGCACAACAATCACAAACTTTTTAAAGCCGTATTTTTTATTCAGTTCGTAGATTGTGCGCAGATAAACATAGGTTTTTCCGGTGCCTGTTTCCATCTCCACGGAAAAGTTCATGCCGTCCAGGCTATTTGTAACAGTAAGTCCGTTTGCTTTTTGCACGGCATTGACGTTTTCCAGAATTTGATCTTCGTCAAGAATAAGACGATTCCCGACGCCTGCGTCCTGAAAAAGCGCGTCGCCGAATAAAGTATCGAAGCCGCCTTGGTTCAACGGCTGGCCTTCAAAAACACTGACAACAGAATTTATCGCATCGTGCTGAAATTGTTGATCAGGGTCAAAATGGAATTTCATTTTATTTTAAGCCTTGGTAGGGCACGATCTCCGCGCCGTTAATTATTGCGGACTGCTCGGAGAGCCGTCCCCGCATGAAATAGATGTAGGGCGCATTCCCTGAATGCGCCGCATGTTTGTTTTTCGGATTGTTCGGTGAACAATCCCTACACCCACCATTGCAGGGCGCGATCTCCAATCGCGCCGCTTGGTTCATGCCGGGTTTAAATGACTTTAAATTCAATGCCTGCGTCTTTCATTTGCAGGGCGGTGTTGGTTTTGAGTTTGTCGTTGTTTTTGAATAGTCTGTCGAGCGTGAAAATTTTCTTCGGTTTTGCGGCGATGATTTGCTTGATAATCTTTTCATCGGCTTTTTCCAGCATCAGAGCAACTTCGTCATCATTGGCAAGAACAAACCCTTTTTCATTCTTAATCTTTGCCGTCAATGATACGCCGGCTTTGAGAAGCAGTTCATAAAGCACATCTTCAATCTTGGCGTTTTCATCCAGCGGCTCCAGATGCCGCTGCATTTGCGCAACCAGTTCTTCTTCCGTTTCGATATTGGTCCGCCAGATTTTGAAGTTGGATTCCTGAAGTTTGAATACTTTGAAGCCCAAATCTCTTTCGCTGTTGCCGTCCAGATCGAGTTTGCCTTCCTGTTCTTCCTTGATTTTTTTTATAACGCGGCGGATGCGCTCCTTGCCAATTTCGGCGATGGTTTTGTAACCGGCTTTGAAAGCTTCAGAACTTTCATCACATTTTTCCGGCAATTGAACGCAGATGAATTTACGGTTGCCGGTCTTTGCAGAGCCTGTCGAAGCGTCTTCTTTGTTGAGCGCAAGAACGGCGTGGGCAGTGGTGCAGGAACCGGCAAAGAAGTCGAGGATGATATCGTTATTTGTTGTCGTCATTGCTAGCATTCGCTTAATTAAAGTCGTTGGTTTAGGATAATCAAACACGCCTTTACCTAACAGCAAGTCGACTATTTTTGTTCCATCGTCAATTGTACCAGTCTCTTTATAATTCCAGAAATTGATAGGCACAATTCCTTCTTTCAATTCAGAAAGGAATCGCTTTAATCGTGGAAGTTCGTAATCACCTTCTTTGCCCCAATATAGTCTGTTTTCACTGTGATGCAATTCGTATTGTTCCTTACTGTATTTCCAGGCATTTGTGGGATGCTTTACGTACTTTTTTTTCTTTGGGTTGAATACTGGATAGGAAAGATTACGACGTTCTTCTAAACTTCTTTGGCTAATATAAGAAACGCTTGTCCAATCACCACGAGGATCATTATCTGGGTTTGAATAAATGGCATTAGATTTTTCTGTTCTCGGCTCACGTAGAATTGCGCACGATTCACTTTTTCTGAAAAGCAGCGTATGATCATATACGGAAGACATTAATTTAGCATCATTGTTTCGCGTAAATCTTTTTTCCCATATTATGTCTGCAACAAAATTCTCCTCTCCAAACACTTCATTCATTAATAATCTGAGATTATGCACCTCGTTGTCGTCAATGGAAACAAAAATTACGCCGTCGTCGCGCAGGAGATTGCGCGCCAGAAACAGGCGCGGGTACATCATGGAAAGCCAGTTGGAATGATAATGTCCGCTGTCCTGGCTGTTTTTGCGGAACAAGCCTTCGCGCGTCATCAAGCCCGCCTCGTCCTTGTTGCCGATTCGGCTCAGATATTCTTCTCTGGACTCCGTAAATCTGTCGGGATAGATAAAATGATCGTTTCCGGTATTGTAGGGCGGATCAATGTAAATCATTTTGATCTTGCCGAAATAACTTTTCTGCAAAACTTTCAGAACTTCCAGATTTTCGCCTTCGATAAATATATTTTCCGTCTCCTCGAAATTTACGGATTCTTCTTTGACAGGCACAAGCGTCGCCGTGGATGGCGCCTGCAAAGCGCGGAAGGCGTCGGATTTTCCCGCCCAGTTGAGCACATAGCGCTCATTTTTAAATTCGATATTGTCGCCCAGCGCGGCTTTGAGTTTTTCCCAGTCGATTTTATTTTCGCTAAAAGCTTCCGGCAGGATTTCTTTTAATTGGTTGAGCTTCTCATCCGATATGTTCAAAGATTTTCCATCCATAGATTCACCCTTATTAAAGAGGCATCGTGAGCAGTCTTTCGCTGCGCCAAATCCGCACGATTTTTACTTTGTTTCCATCAAGGCGGTAAACGATCCGGAAAGGAAGATAAATGATTTCCCTCAGGTTGGCAATGCCGAATTCCGGAACCACCCGGCCACTCTCGGGAAAATCCGCCAGCCTCTCGATCTGCGCAAGAATTTCTTCAGTCAATTGCCCGCCGACCTCCGGCACCTGCTGATCCTGATACCAGGCGCGAATGGTCTCCAGGTCGTCAAAGGCTGAAATCGCAAAAGTGATCGGCTTTTTCTGCGGCATGATTATTTACCCGATCCCAGGCGCTTTTTCGCTTCGGCAAGGCTGATTTCTCTACCTTCCTCAATATCAACAAGACCCTGAACTACTCCGCGCAAGAAGGCTTGTTCTTCCGTTCTTTCCTCATAATCTTTGACCGACTCGACAATGGCCACCCCTCGCCCCCGGCTGGTCAAAAGCACCGGCCGTCGGGTTTTCTCGACCTGATTGACAATGCGGCCCGGATTGACTTTCAAATCGGTAATAGGGACAATATCTTCGGAGTATTTAATGCTGGTTTTCATGGAATCCTCCCGATCAGTTTTTTGACAGGTCAGTCAATAGCACTTATTAACCGACCTGTCAAAGAAGACTTGATGAATGTCGCCGCAATGGCAGGGAACGGCTCGCGACCTTCAGGTTATCACGAGCGTTCCCTGACGAATTTTATCCAGAAGACTTCTTATCTCACTTGTGGTACATATCCAAAGCCCGGCCAACCAAAACAGCCGGGCCGGACTTGCCCGTCAGCGGCGCGGAACGGTCCCGCTTAAAGAAAGCAATATCCATGCTGTTTACCCTGCTCACCATTTTTGCCTCCTCGTTTGTCATCGCGCTTTCCGGCGCGCTGATGCCGGGGCCGCTTCTGACCGCGACGATCAGCGAAAGCTCCCGGCGGGGTTTTTGGGCCGGGCCGCTTCTGATCGCCGGGCATGCCATTCTGGAACTGACGCTGGTGATCGCTCTTTTCCTGGGGTTGGCGCCGTTTTTCCGGATGCCGGCTGTTTTTGTGGCAAGCGCGCTGGCGGGCGCGGTCATTCTGGTCTGGATGGCGGCGGGAATGCTGCGGTCTTTGCCCACCCTTCGGCTTTCATGGGAACCCAGGCAAGGCAAAATGAATCATCCGGTGGTCAGCGGAATTCTGATGAGCGTTTCCAATCCCTACTGGATCATCTGGTGGGCGACGATCGGCATCGGATATATTTTTTACGCCTGGCAGTACGGCTTGTGGGGCATTTCCTTTTTCTTCGCCGGTCACATTTCGGCGGATCTGGCCTGGTATTCTTTCATCTCCGGCGCGGTGGACAGGGGCAGACACCTGCTGACCGACCGGCTTTACCGCTGGCTGATCGGCCTTTGCGCCGTTTTCCTGATCGGTTTTGCCGGTTATTTTGCCTACGCAGGCCTTGTCAAACTCCAGAACCTTCTGTCATAACTGCCGCTGCACATATTTCTTCTCCGGCTTTCCAGGGCGGTTCGAAATTGCGGCAGGCGGAAGGGCGGCGGTTCGCCGCTTTCCTGCAACGTGGAGGGTTATTCGCCTTCCTGGTACATGGACTCGATGACGTCCTTGTACTGCTCGGCGATGGATTTGCGTTTGACCTTCATGGTCGGAGTGACTTCTCCGTCTTCCGTGTAAAGCTTCTTGTCCAGCAGACGGAATTTGCGGATGTTTTCCACGCGGGCGACCTGCTTGTTAACCTTGTCCACTTCGTCGGAAATCAGTTTGATGACCTCTTCCGTCCTGGTCAGGCTCGCAAACGTGGTGTACTGCACCTTATGGTCCTGAGCGAATTTCACGACGTTTTCCTCGTCAATGACAATGATCGCCGTGACATACTTGCGCCGGTCGCCGATGACCACCGCGTCCGTTATATACGGAGAAAATTTGAGCAGGTTTTCGATGTACTGCGGCGCGATGTTTTTCCCGCCCGCTGTGATGATCAGGTCTTTTTTGCGGTCGGTGATCTTGAGGTAGCCTTCCTCGTCGATTTCCCCGACATCGCCGGTGTGGAACCAGCCGCCTTCCAGCGCCGCGGCGGTCGCCTCTTCCTCCTTGAAGTAGCCCTGGAAAATGCCGCCGTGCTGAACCAGAATCTCGCCGTCTTCGGCAATTTTCACCTTGGCGCCCGGCAGGTTTCGCCCCACCGTCCCCAGCTTAAAGTTCTGCGCGTCCGAGATGTGTGTGATGCCCGTGGTCTCGGTCAGCCCGTAGCCTTCGCGGATGGGAATGCCGATGCTCTGGAAAAACTTCAGAATCTCATGCGAAATGGGCGCCGCGCCGGAAAATCCCAGACGGACGCGGTCAAAACCGAGACGCTCCTTGAGCTTCCAGAAAACGCAGAAATATGCGATTTGATAGCCGATGTACAGATACCAGGGCATAGGGGCTTTCGCCAGTTTAACGGTGTTGTACTTTGAACCGATTTTGAAGGCGAGGTTGAAGACCGTTCGTTTCAGCCAGGTCGCGTCGGCCATTTTGAGCACGATGGCGGAGTGGTATTTTTCCCAGATGCGGGGAACGGCGTGAAAAAGCGTGGGCGACACGTCGCGCAGATCGTTCATCACCGTGTCCGTATTTTCCGTGAAGTTCACAATATGGCCCGCCCACATGTGCATCATCATATCAAAGATCTGTTCATAGACATGGTTGAGCGGCAGGAAGGAGATGGTCTCGTCCTTTGTTTCCATCCGGGTGATTTTTTCCGTCGCCTGCGCGATCCACAGGTAATTCTGATGACCGATCATCGCGCCCTTCGGCGGGCCGGTGGTGCCGGATGTGTAAATGATGGAGGCGGTTTCTTCCGTTTTCCCCTGCGCCACGATTTTCTCGTACAGACCGGGATTCTCCCGGTCCGTCTTCTCGCCCAGCGCCATCAGATCATCAAAGCTCATCAGCATGGGATCGTCGAAATGCTTCAGGCCTTCCATATCCCAGACAATGCATTTTTTGAGATGCGGCGTTCTGGAGCGGAACACCAGCGTCTTGTCGAACTGCTCCTCGTCCTCGCAGAAGAAAACGACGGACTCGGAATGGCCGACGACATATTCACATTCCGCGGCCGGGTTGGTCGTGTAAACGCCGACGAAGATTCCTCCCAGCGACATGACGCCCATGGCCGAGAAAAGCCATTCGGGCTTGTTCTCGCCGACAATCGCCACGTGGTCGCCGCGTCCGACGCCCAGGGCATGCAGCCCCATGGCGACTTTTTTGGCGTTTTCATGGTACTGGGCCCAAGTAACGTCGTGCCAGATCCCGTAATCCTTCATGCGCATGGCGACACGGTCCGGCTGCTCCTGTACCATAAACTTGAGGCCCTGCGGCAGGGTTTGAATCTCCTCTTTTTTCATAATTTCTTCCTTAGCGGAAACGCACTTTCCGGCGGTAGCGTTTGTAGCCTTTCACGGAGGCTTCCGTGGCAATGCCCAGATAAAACTCTTTCACGTCGTCATCCTCGCGCAGCACTTCCGGCTTGTCGGCCCGGACGATCCGGCCGTTTTCCATCAAAAACGCGTAATGCGAGTATTTCAGCGCCATGTTCACGTTCTGCTCGACCAACAGGATGGTCACGCCCTGCTGGTTGATGCGCTGGATGATGTTGAAGATTTCCTTGGTCAACAGCGGCGACAGACCCAGCGACGGCTCGTCGAGCATCAGCAGCTTGGGGCGGCTCATCAGCGCGCGGCCGATGGCCAGCATCTGCTGCTCCCCGCCGCTCAGATGCCCGGCCTGCTGGTTTCTGCGCTCGCTCAAAATGGGGAACTGCCTGAAAACTCCTTCAATGTCTTTTGCAATGCCCTCGCGATCGCGGCGCGTATAGGCGCCCATCTGGATGTTTTCCATGACCGTCAGCTCGGGAAACACCTCGCGGCCCTCCGGCACATAGCTGATGCCCAGGCGGACGATTTCCTCCGTATCCATACGGTCGATGCGCTTGCCCAGAAACTCGATCGTGCCTTTTTCCGGCTGATCGTCGTCTTCCAGAATTCGCATGATCGTCTTGAGCGTCGTGGTTTTGCCGGCGCCGTTGCTGCCCAGAAGCGCAACGATTTGCCCTTCCTGTATTTCAAAGGAGATGCCGTGCAGCGCCCGGATCAGATCGTACCAGGTTTCAATATTTTTGATCGAGAGCATTAGTCCTCCTCGCCCAGATAGGCGGCAATCACATCCGGATGTTTCTGCACGTCCGCGGGCACTCCCTCGATAATTTTCACGCCCTGGTTAATGGCCAGAATTCGGTCGGAGATGCCCATCACCATATTCATGTCATGCTCAATGAGCAAAATCGTCACTTGATAGTCTTCCTGGATGTCCTTGATCCAGATGCGCAAATCGTCCTTCTCTTCCGTGTTCATGCCGGCGGACGGTTCATCCAGCAAGAGCACTTTGGGCTCCAGCGCCAGCGCCCGGCCCAGCTCCACCAGCTTGCGCTTGCCGTAGGGCAGGTTGGACACAAACTGGTCGCGCAGAGACTGCAGGTCCAGAAAATCAACGATGTGTTCGATGATTTCCCGGTGCCGGATTTCTTCCTTTGCGCTCGCGGAATGCCTTCCCCACATGAAAGCGCCGCTGAGAATCCCCGTTTTCATGTGGATGTGCCGGCCCAGCATGAGATTATCCATGACGGTGGCGTTGCCGAACAGCTGGATATTCTGAAACGTCCGCGCCACGCCCCTGCGGGCGATCGTGTCCGGACGCAGGCCGACCAGATTTTCGTCTTCCAGCAATACTTCTCCGGCATTGGGCTTGTAAATACCGCTGATCATGTTGAAGATCGTGGTCTTGCCGCTGCCGTTCGGTCCGATGATCGAAAAAATTTTATTGTGCTCGACTTCAAAGCTGACGTCATTGACTGCCTTGATGCCGCCGAACGCGATGCTCAGGTGTTCCACTTTAAAGTGCGCCATAAGCCTTTAACCCGTACCGTCTCAACCTGTGGTTATCGTCACGGGAGAGGCGATTTGCCCCGCCTCTCCCGCGCGTTTTGAATTATTTCTTCTTCCAGGTCGCCAACTCGTTGGCGGTCCAGTCCTGCAGCGTGATGTAGGAAGCATTGGGGCCGCACTGCTGAATCATGATGGAATCCGTTCCCTGGTGCACCTTGGACGTCCAGGTCACCGGGGGGCCGATTCCCTGAAAATTTTTCGTCGCGTTGAGCTGTTTCAACACCGCTTTCGTGCTGAGGTTCCGGCCGGCTTTTTTAATGGCTTCGACCAACGGTTCCGCAAAAAGAATCCCCGCCATGTAGAAAGTCCCCCAGCGTTCTTCCGGCGCGTATTTCTTGGCGGCTTCCCGGTATTTTTTCAGAAGCGGCGAATTGGAATCAGGCGCCTCGGCAAACGCTCCGGTGATCACGCCTTCCCAGAGTCCGCCGGTGATCTTGTTCATCAGCACATAGTCGGAAAGCGTATTGGAGGATATCCACTGGGGTTTGAAGCCGACGGTCGCGGCCGTCTTGAGCGCGATCACGGCCGAGGTGGGATTGACCCACATGATGACCACATCGGCCTCGGATTTTTTCAGGCGCAGGATCTGGGAGGAAAGGTCTTTTTCGCCGGGTTCCGTGGAAACTTCTTCCACCAGCTGCGTCTTGAGGGCTTTCATCCGATTCTTGCATCCTTCCAGACCGCTTTTACCGTAGGCGTCGTTCTGATAGAAAAATGCGATTTTTTTGGCTTTGAGTTTCTCTACCGCATATTTGGTCAGAATGCTGGCCTCGTCGTCGTACAGGGGGTAAATCCCGAACAGATAGGACTGCACGGGGAAAACATACTCGTTGATGGCCGTGGCCGGACCGACCCAGATCACTTTGTTGTCCGCCAGATAATCCTTGACCGCCATGCCGGCCGCCGCGCTCACTCCGCCCACGAAGGCAAAAATTCCCTCACGCTCGACCAGTTCCTTGACCACGGCCTTGGTCTGGGCGGGATTGTACTGATCGTCGCGGACGAAGTATTTGATTTTACGTCCGTGAATGCCTCCTTCGTCGTTGATAATTTTAAACAGAATGTCGCTGCCTCTGGCAACCGAACCCCAGGCCGCGGCGGGACCCGTCTGAGGCCCCCACTGGGCAATCCGGATTTCCTTGTTGTCAAATCCCGGTTTGGCCGCGCCGGCCGCAAACGGAATCATCAGGACCGCGCATAAAACCATTACTGCAACCAGTACCCTTTTCATAATCCCTCCTTTTGCTCGTTTTGTGTGTTGACGGTGCTTTTCCCTTCAAACCCTTGTGTGGTTCATCCCTTATACCAGCTTCCCTTTTCTTTGAGAAAAGTGAGACTGTAATTAAAAACATTATTCCTGCCCTCATTGACAAAGGTCACATCCACTTCCACCTGAACCAGCTTGTCCACTCCGGGATACTCATCCCGGCGATCGTTGTCCCGCAGGCGATGGATGCCGACAATCTGGTAGGTATCGATCTTCACCGACGGGTGCTGGGCGATGTCCTTCAAAAATGACTCGTAGGAGTGCGTCTGCCGGTAAGCGGACGAAGGGGCCAGAAGGGCGTAGGTCTGCTTCCGGTCGCCCTCCTGCTCCGCTTTGAAATACCGGTGAGCAGTCCTTTCAATCGCCCCTTTTTCCAAAAGCAGCTGCGCCCGGTTGCGAGGAGTGTCCCAAATCAGCAGTGCGGTGACCAGCACCACCGCACAGGCGCAAAGGACGATGGATATTTTCTTTCCGCTCATGAAAATCTCCCGGATGCCCCAGCCGATCCCTGTTGGCGGAGCGGCCGGCAAAAAAGTCCTAGACTTTTTTCACATAATGCTTGGTGAACAGCCCGCTGGGCCGAACGGTAATCACCAGGATGATGACCACAAAGGCCACGATCGGCTTCCACTCCGGCCAGGCATAGCCGAAAAAGTTCTCGATGATGCCCAGGATCAGGCCGCCGATGACAACACCCGGAATGCTGGTGAGCCCGCCCAGCACCGCGGCGGCGAAGGCGCGCATGAAGGGCTCCATCATGAAATTAGGATCCAGCACCGAGCGGGCCGCGAAAAACATGGCGGCCAGCGCGCCGATGAGGGAGCTCATTCCCCAGGTGATGGAGAATACCCGCTCCACCTTGATGCCCATAATCTTGGCGGCGTTTTCATTCTGCTGCGTCGCGCGCATGGCGATGCCCAGTTTGGAATAACGGAAAAACAAAAACAGCAGCACCATGACCACCGCCGTCAGCACGAAAACACCGATTGTCCATTCGTTGAGGGAGAAGCCCGGAAAAATCTCGATATTCCTGTGAACGGAAAGAAGAAACGGAAAGTCCTTCTGCTCCGCGCCCCATTTCCAGCCGGCCAGACCCATCAGCAGCATCTCCGCGCCCAGCGTCAGAATCAGCAGGCCCAGAACGGTCGGCTCCTTGGCGGGCCGCAAAAAACAAAATTCAATGGCCATGCCCAGCAGAATAGCAAAGAGAAGGGTTGCGGGAAAGGCAAGGTAGAAGGGCCATCCATAGGCGATCAGGATATGGTAGGCGACAAACGTGGCCAGCATGCCCATTTCCCCCTGGGCGAAGTTCACGACATCCGATGTTTTGTAAATGATGGCCACGGCGACGCCGAACAGTCCGTAGCAGGCTCCGATGGCCAGACCTTCAATCAAGAGCATTTCAAACATGCAACGTCTCCCCGCTGACTTCTAAAACGGCCAGGTTTTCCAGTATTTCTTGATCCGGATCCAGATGCCGAACATTCCCAACGGCTCAAAAATCACAATGACGATCATGATGAGCCCCAGGGCAATCCCCGAAAAATTGGCCAGTCCAATAACGGTAAACCACTGCTTGGAAATAGACACCAACAGCCCGCCCAGATAGGGCAGGTTTTCCACATTTTTCAAAAGGTCGTACTGCAGATACGTAATCAGGACGGCGCCCATGATCGCTCCCAGAACGGAACCCAGACCGCCGACCACCACCATCACCAGAAAAATGATGGAAAGAATCAGATTAAAGGAAAAGGGATCGAAGAAAGTAACGACAAACCCGTAAAGGCCGCCCGCAATACCGGCGTAAAAAGCGCTGACGGCAAAAGACATGGTTTTGAAGATCGTCAGATTCACGCCCATGACCTCGGCGGCGATATCGTCGTCGCGAATGGACATGAAGGCGCGCCCCACCCTTGTCTTCATAAGATTGCGCGCCCCGATGACGAGCAGGATCGTGATTACCAGGATGAGGTAGTAGATCTGTACGTCTCCCTTGAGCACCAGGCTCCAGGAGGAACCGGGAATTCCGAGGTCAAGAGGCGGCGCGGTAATGCCCATTCTGCCGCCGAAAACTTCCCATCGACCGATGATATGCATGATGGTAAGGCCGAAGCCCAGTGTGGCAATCGCCAGATAGGGCCCTTCGAGCCGCAGCGCCGGAAGACCGATGATAAATCCCAGAAAAGCCGCGATCAGCGCAGCCATAATGATGGCGGGCAAAAAAGGAACATGCAAATGCATCATAATGATCGATGTTCCGTAGGCGCCCACCGCGAAAAAACCGGCATGCCCCAGGGATATCTGGCCGGTGTAACCCACCAGAATATTCAGGCCCACCGCGAGGATGACGTTCACCAGGATAATGTTGGCCAGATAGATGTTGTATGAAGGCAGGTAGAGAGGCAGCGTAAAGAGGAAAAGCAGGAGAAGGATCGTCCAAACCAAAACAGTGCCGCTCTTGAAAAGCTCGATGTCTTCATAATAATCGCGCTTCATGTCCATAGAATCACCACGCCACTATTAGTTCTCGCTAAGAGGTCCGGTGCATCTGCTTCATTTCACGTAAACTAGTAGCAAATCATACAGAAACACAAATTGCCTGTCAAGAACATTTCATGAACAGAAAATAACATTGTCGAAACGAAAGAAATTCCAAGATTTTTACCCGGCAGGACCAGCCGGACCCCGTGTTTTTTTCTTTCCGGCATGCTAGAATCAGACGGCATTTTGAACAGACCGGACGACAGGGAAAACATCTTCTTGCGCCCGCGGGCGGGAGGAAAAATCGTTAATCACCGGTGGTCCAGGCGTGAGCATTTTGGAAAAGGCGGAGGAGTTATGAAATATATCAACCACGGGAAAGGCGGCCCCGCTTCCTGCATGACCCTGCAGGATGGACCCGTGCCGCAAATCAAACCCGGCGAAGCGCTGATTGAAGTCGCCTTCGCGGGCGTTAACCGTCCGGACATCTTCCAGCGCATGGGAGCATATCCTCCGCCACCTGATGCGTCTCCCATTCTGGGCCTCGAAGTCGCGGGCCGGATCGCGGCCGTCGCGGACGATGTAACGGAATGGACCAGCGGAGATTCGGTTTGCGCGCTTGTTCCCGGCGGCGGATATGCCGAGTATTGCGCCGTGCCCGTCCTCCATTGCCTGCCGGTTCCGCGGGGTCTTTCCCTGGCGGAGGCGTCTGCGCTTCCGGAAAACTATTTCACCGTCTGGTCCAATGTCTTCGAGCGCGGGGCGCTGAAGCCCGGAGAAAATTTTCTGGTTCACGGCGGCGCGGGAGGCATCGGCCATACCGCCATCCAACTGGCCAAAGCCTTCGGCGCCTCCGTCTTTACAACCGTGGCCGGCGCCGTTCAAGTGGAGGCCGTGAAAAAACTGGGGGTGGATGTTGCGCTGGATTACACGACACAGGATTGGGCGAAGGAAATCGAAAGCCTGACGGGAAAGCGGGGTATCGACTGTATTCTGGATTTCGTGGGCGGCCCCTACATTCAGAAGAACCTGAGTCTTCTGACCCGAAACGGAAGGCTTGTGCAAATCGCCTTCCTGCAGGGCGCTAAAGCAACGTTGGACTGTCTGCCGATTTTGACCAAGAACCTGACCTTCGCCGGCTCGATGCTCCGTCCCCGCTCTTTGGAGGAAAAGGCCTCCATCGCTCGAGCCCTTTTCAAAAACGTCTGGCCGCTCTTTGACGCGGGAAAGCTGCAGGTTTTGATCTCCGCCGTCTTTGAGCTTGCCGAAGCCGCGCAGGCTCATACCCTCATGGAATCGGCCGCTCATATCGGCAAGATCGTCCTGAAGGTTCGCTGAACAAGGCTGTCGGCAACAATTTTGCGTCCTTTACACCAGCCTTTTTTTCAGGTAATTATGAATCGAAGCGTCGTGTCAAGATTCTCTTCTCCTGCCTCAAGGAGGGCAACCAATGAAAACAACCTCCCCGAAAATAAAAGCCGCAAGAAAGCCGGCCGCTCCAGCCGGCACAACCAAACCGACAGGCAAAGCGCCGTGGCGGCTGAACGAAAAAGCCCGTTTGCTGCAAATAAATTAAGGATTGTATGATTTCAAAACGCGCTTCCGGATTCACGCCTTTTATCGTCATGGACATCATGGCCAAAGCCGAAGAGCTGGAACGAAAAGGCGAACACATCATCCACATGGAAGTGGGCGAGCCGGATTTTCCGACGCCGAAAGCGGTCAGCGCCGCGGCCATCGCCGCCCTGAAAAGCAACAAAACCCGTTACACACACGCGCTGGGGCTTCTTGAGTTGCGTCAGGCGATCTGCGATTTTTATCGGAAGGAGTACGGCGTATCCATTTCGCCCGACCAGGTCCTTGTCTCCACCGGAACGTCGCCGGTTCTGCTGTTTGCCATGCTCGCGCTTCTGGACCACGGCGATGAAATCATTGTTTCCAACCCGCGCTATCCCTGCTATCAAAATTTCATTCTGGCAGCGGGCGGCAAACTCAGGGAAATTCAAACCTACCCGGAAGAAGGATTTCAATACCGGCATCAGGACATCGCCAAAAAGCTTTCCCGGCGGACCAAAGGCATCATGATCAATTCTCCGTGCAATCCGACCGGCATTGTCATGAACAAAGAACAGCTGCGGGACATTGCCCGGTTTGACGCGCCGTACATTATTTCCGACGAAATTTACCACGGGCTGGTCTATCGGGACCGGGCGCACTCCATCCTGGAGTTTACCGACCGGGCTTTTGTCATCAACGGCTTTTCCAAGCTCTACGCAATGACCGGCTGGCGTCTGGGCTACCTGATCTTTCCCAAAAAATTCAGTGCGGTCATGCAGCGCATCCATCAGAATTTCATGATTTCGGCGGGCGGATTCATTCAATGGGCGGGAATTGCGGCGCTTTCGAAAACAAAGACGGCCGTCCGGAACATGATCCGGACCTACGATGAACGCCGCCGCTACATGCTGGAACGCCTGACGGATATGGGTTTTGTGATCCATGTCGAACCCACCGGTGCGTTTTACGTATTTGCCGACGGTCGCAGATTTTTTTCCGACTCCTATCAGGAGGCTTTCCGGATCACGGAAAAAGCGAAGGTCGGTGTGACGCCCGGCATTGACTTCGGCAGCGGGGGCGAAGGGTTTCTGCGCTTCTCCTACGCCACGTCCCTGGAAAACATCCGGGAAGGGCTGGATCGCCTGGAGCGCCTCTTGCAAAAGAAAAAGCGACGCCGCGGATAGACAAATGTGTTCTTTTGGCGTATGGAAGCTAAACAGAACGCAATCATCCCAAAGAAGGAGAATAGCAAAGAGGGGCAATAGCGCGCCGGGTCTTTACGCCCGACCGAGCCTCCGATCCTCTTAACAGATAAACAGCATTTCCCAGAACTTCGGGAGCGGCCAGCGTTCGTCATCCACCAGGCATTCCAAGGCGTCCACAACTTCGCGCAGTTCGTCCATTTTCGGTTTGACCCTGGCGCAAAGCATCTCGGCTTTTTTCTGCTCGCCGTCCATGGCTTTGGCGGTCTGCATTCCGGCTGCGATTTCTTTGCAGACCATATAAACGTCGTTGCTGAAATCAAGAATTTTCTTCAGCAGCTCCGCCTGGGAGGAAGTCACGGCGGCGGATCCGAGGGCCTCTCTGGCATCAAGAATCGTCCGCGCCAGTTTTTGCTGATAGGCGGCGGCGGCCGGAATCACCTGCGTCAGACAGATGTTGGTCAGGCAGTTGACTTCGATTTCCAGATCCTTGATATAGCGCCCGACGTGAATCAGATAGCGGGCCTTCAGCTCCGCATTGGAAAGCACCTGGTATTTTTCATAAAGTTTCAACGCCCGGTCGGTGATCAGCGCTTTCAACGCGCCGGGCGTTGTTTTTTCATTCGTCAGGCCCCGCTTTTTCGCTTCCGCCGCCCATTCCTTCGTGTAGTTGTCGCCATTGAACAAAATCGGCCGCAACAGCGCAATTTCGCTTTTCAGGACGTCGAAGACCGCCTGATTGATGTTCTTCGAGCCCTTGGCTTTGATCTTTTCGGCCAGTTCATCCAGGCTTTCGGCCACCATCGTGTTGAGGGCATAGGCGGGGCAGGCAACGGACTGAGACGAGCCCACGGCGCGGAATTCAAACTTGTTGCCGGTAAAGGCAAAGGGCGACGTCCGGTTGCGGTCCGCGTAGTCCTTGCTGACCATCGACAGCGAAGAAATGCCCAGATCGATGATTTCCGCGTTCGTCGCCTGATGCACGGTTCCTTTTTCAATATTGTCCAGAATGCGCGTCAGCTGTTCGCCCAAAAACACAGAGAGAATGGCCGGCGGCGCCTCATTGGCGCCCAGACGAAGATCGTTGCCGTAAGACGCGACCGTCGCGCGCAGAAAATCCGCATGCCTGTAAACGGCGCGGACCGTCGCAATCAAAAATACGAGAAAATGGATGTTGTCCTGGGGCGTCCTGCCGGGATTGAGCAGGTGGTTGCCGCGGTCGTCGGAAAGAGACCAGTTCACATGCTTGCCGGAGCCGTTGATTTTGGCAAACGGCTTTTCATGCAGCAGGACGGCCAGACGATGTTTCTTGGCGACATACTTCAGCGTCTCCATAATCATCTGGTTGTGATCAACGGCCAGATTGGCTTCTTCGAACACCGGCGCGATTTCGTACTGGCTGGGCGCGACCTCGTTGTGCCTGGTCTTGGCCGGAATGCTCAGCTTGTAGAGCTCTTCCTCCACGTCATGCATATAGGAGGAAATCCGCTCCTTGATGCTGCCGAAATACTGGTCCTCCAGCTCCTGCCCCTTGGCGGGCGGCGCGCCTACCACCGTCCGGCCGCCCAGCACCAGGTCCTGGCGCTTGTAATAGTAATCCATGTCGATCAGAAAATACTCCTGCTCGATCCCCAGATTGACCTGGACTTTTTTCACGTTTTTTGCCCCCAGCAGTTTCAGCATCCCCACCGCGCTTTGATTCAGGGCGCGCAGCGACCGCAGCAGCGGCGTTTTCTTGTCCAGCACCTGACCCGTATAGGATATGAAAACGGTCGGAATGCAAAGGGTCGTGGAGATTCCGTTTCGTTTGATGAAGGCGGGCGACGACATGTCCCAAGCCGTATAACCGCGCGCCTCAAAGGTCGCCCGGATGCCGCCGGAGGGGAAAGAAGACGCGTCCGGCTCTCCCTGCACCAGTTGCTTGCCGGAAAACCGCTCTATCACCGCGCCGGGGCCGCAGGGATCGGCAAAGGCGTCGTGCTTTTCGGCGGTGGTGCCCGTCATGGGCTGGAACCAGTGCGCAAAATGGGTCGCGCCCTTTTCCAGCGCCCACTCCTTCATGGCGTGGGCGACGACATTCGCGGTCTTTTCGTCCAACGATTTGTTTTCATTCATCGCCTGCATCAACTTTTTAAAAACATCTTTGGGAAGCTTTTCTTTAATGACCGCGTGGCTGAAGGTGTCCTCGCCGAAATACTGCGACACGGGAACGAATTTCTCTTTTTCGATCGCGTAGAGCCTTTCCGCAGCAAGCGTGGGTAGCGTCTTTTTCATGGCTTTGTCATCCTTTTGCGAGAGATGCTTCTCTTTACTCCAAAGGCGGATTTTGCGCAAGCGTCCGGAAACGCCTGCGGATGATTGATTCTGGCCGTCCTGCTGCCGGTGGTTTGTCTTGTGCTCGTGTTGTTGCTCCGCGTCTGGACCGCAAGAAAAGTGATCCGGTTTTCTCAGAAAAAAACAAAGCCGGGGCGGGAAGCTCCTGAAGCAAAATCCTGTCCGGACGCCGCGGGAAGCAGCGCCTGAAAAAAACGCTTTGGCCTCTCACTCCTTCCGGCCGTAAATGTCCACGCGGCAGCATTCTTTAAATCCCGTCTTTTTATAGACGCTCAGGCCGTCCGGCGACGATTGAAGCGAGGCAACGCGGGCACCCGCCGCGCGGGCGTGATGCAGCGTTGCCAACACCAGCTCCCGGCCGATGCCCCGGCAGCGATAGTCGCCAAGTGTCGTGGTGAAGTAGAGGCCGGCGGCATCGCCCGCCAGAAAAAGCAGGGAGGCGGCGACCGGTTTGCCGCCGTCATACGCCAGAAAGGCTTTTTGGCAAGAACCGGGATCGGGAGAGAAGGCGCCGATGAAACGATCATAGGAAGCCCGGTCGCTTTCCGGAAAATCAAAACCGGCAAAGGTCACTTCTTTCCACAGCGCCAGATCTTGCCTGCTGCCGGCCTGTCTGATGGTTAGCGACATTTTGCGGGGTTTTTCAAAAGACAGCTCGCTTAAATCCGCCAGCATACACGGCGTGCTTAAAAGATACGTGTAATCGCCGTTTTTGAGCAGTTGAATCGTTTCCGCGGTTTTCGCGCAGGGGAACACCCACCACCAGTAGGGCAGGGACGCCTTTTCATAATATTTTTCAACCTGCCGGATCCAGGGCGCGTCTTCCCGAGTCAGGGGCGCTTCGCTCCAGACCATGTTCAGATCGGCCGAGCCGATCCCCGTCTGCATCGCCCGGACCGGGCCAAAACAGTCAAAAGTGTTTTGAAGGCCGCCCCAGTAGCGGCAGACGGAAAAAAACGTATCTTCAATGACGCGGACAAGAGACATGGGGGTTACGGGGCAATACAGAGCCGGTTTCGTCCGGCTTTCGCCTTCCCGGTAAAAAATTTTGCTACCAGCCCCGCCCGGACAGAATCTGCTCGGGCGGAATCTGGCCGATTTCCAGGCCCGGCATGGCCCCGCCCAGATCCATCGACGCTTCCAGTACTTTTTCCGGATCGTTGAAATGGGCGGTCGCTCTGACAATGGCGCGCGCCCGGCGGGCCGGATCGGCGGATTTAAAAATGCCGGAGCCGACAAAAACCCCGTCGCAGCCCAGTTGCATCATCAGCGCCGCATCGGCGGGCGTCGCAATGCCGCCCGCGGCAAAGTTGACCACCGGCAGACGTCCCAGCGTTCTGACTTTCAGGGCAAGCTCATAGGGAATGCCGTTGGCCTTGGCAAATCCGGTCACTTCTTCAACCGGCATCTGCGCCAGTTGACGGATCTCGCGGTTCATGGCCCTCATGTGGCGGACGGCTTCCACGACATTGCCCGTGCCCGCTTCCCCCTTGGTGCGAATCATGGCCGCGCCTTCGGCAATGCGGCGGCAGGCTTCTCCCAGGTTGCGGGCGCCGCAGACAAAGGGAACAGAGAATTTCGTTTTGTCGATATGGCATTCTTCATCCGCCGGCGTCAGGACTTCGCTTTCATCAATGTAGTCGATGCGCAGGGCTTCCAGAAGCTGTGCTTCCACGAAGTGGCCGATTCTGGCTTTGGCCATGACCGGAATGGCAACGGCTTTCTTGATTTCGGCAATCATGGCCGGTTCGGACATACGGGCCACCCCGCCGTCCTTGCGGATGTCCGCCGGCACGCGCTCCAACGCCATCACGGCGACCGCGCCCGCCTCTTCCGCGATTTTGGCCTGCTCTACATTGGTGACGTCCATAATGACGCCACCCTTAAGCGTTCGCGCCAGCTCAACATTTAATTCATACCTTTTTGCATCCACTTTTTATACGCCTCCTGACTTTGTAAAATCGTCTCTTCATGGTTTCACGAAAATCTTGTGTAATATAATCACGAATTATTAAAAATACAAACGGATTTTCGTCAAGCAGAATCATTTTGTCTGCCAATTTGCCCATCCGTTTTACTTCGGCAAGTCGCTGATCACATACTCAACCGTTCCACCCGTCCAGCCGCTCCAGGAAATCTTTAAGAGTCTTGATCGTTATCGCTACGAATCATACCGCATCATTTACGCCATAAACAGAGATTCCGTAATCATTCTGATATTGAGAATAGCGGACAGAAAAACCGTTTACGATGATCCTGTTGGCAAAAATTAGTCCTGTGATGCTAAATAAAATAACAGCGATTTCTTAGCTGCTCACCATCCTGTGCAGGTCATCCGAACACATCAGCAATTTGTGAGCCCTATGAAGGTCCGGTTTCGGACCACAAGCGCAAACTCGTCGCCGAAATCAGGAAGGGGATCGCCGGACGGATGGAGATCCGGGAAGGGGAGATGGCGGCGCTGATCGCCACGCGGTCCAATTTGCTAATAAAAT
>JAAZHX010000169.1 GCA_012510495.1 Smithella sp. | reverse complement strand
TTACACCGACTATAGGCACAATCAAATACGAAGAATGCTGAATGCGGATTTATGAATTATGAATGCGGATTTATGACCTGAATCCGTGAAGTAACGCCCAGAAAAAAGGTCAAAAATAGTTGACAACCCGTTGATTTGCAGTATATTACGATATCATCCTAAAGTCGTAGTTCCACTCACCAACGAGGTTGTCAACAATGAAATTTATGCAGGGTTCCGAAGAAATCAACTCGAATGGCGGTTTTTCCCTTGTAAAAAAGCAGCTGGATGGAAACATCCGCATGAAGGATTGGGACGCCAAACTGCCCGCGGCGCCAAATTCCCTCTATCCGACGTCCGCAATTGTCCGCAGCGGCATTGGCCTCATGGCCGCCGGCGACAGCGGCTACGCCGACATTGAAAAGTTCCGTTCCGACTTTCTCTTCCGCAGGCTCGTGGGCGGCGACGTCCCCTCGCAGGAAACCTTTCGCCAGCGCCTGGACGCGCTCGCCGAAGGGGACTGGCGGAGCGTTCTCGACGCAAGCGTCGGCGACCTGCTGTCGCGAGTCCGGCTCACGCGGATCGACGTCGACGGCGAGGAGCTGATACCCCTTGACATCGACGTCTCGGTGCTCGAGGACACCGGCTCGCGCAAGGAAGGCGTCTCCCCGACCTACCGCAAGGTCAACGGCTACGCCCCGATTTTCTGCTATGTGGGGCGGGAGGGCTTCATGGTCGCCAACGAACTGCGCCCCGGAAGCCAGCACGGCGAGAACGGCGCGGTGGAATTCCTCAAGCGGTGCGTCGGCATCATGCTGGAGGCGGGATACAAGGCGGGGGAGCTGCTGGTGCGCGTCGATTCCGGGCACGACTCAAGCGATTTCATCGAGGCGCTCTCGGAGCTTGGAGTCAAATTCCTGGTCAAGCGCAACCTGCGCTCGGAAAGCCCGGAACAGCTTCTCGACAGCATCCGCCACTACGAGGATCCCCAGCAGGTGCGGCCGGGGAAGACCATCTACCGGGGCGTCAGGAGCGACAAGTCCCCGGCCAATTTCCCCGAATACAGGGGGTTCATGGTCGTGGAGGCCGTCGAGCGCACCGTCCTCGCCGACGGGCAGGCGCTGCTGATGCCCTCCGTCGAGCTCAGCAGCTGGTGGACCAACCTGCCGTATTCCGTGCGCCGGTGCGCCGCCCTGTACCGCGACCACGGGACCAGCGAGCAGTTCCACAGCGAACTCAAGTGCGACATGGGAATCGAGCTTCTCCCCAGCGGGAACATGAAGACGAACGCCCTCGTCCTCGGGCTGGCGACCATGGCCTTCAACTGCCTCCGCTCCATAGGGCAGGCGGCGCTGGAGATCGCGGCGCCGCCCGCGGATGAAGAAGGAAAAGAGGAAAAACCGGTCCGGGTGCGCTATCGCCTCCGCACGGTGCTGCTTGACTACATCAAGGTCGGCTGCAAGATCGTCAGGCATGCCAACCAGCTCTTCCAGAAGTTCGGCAAGAATTGCCATAACTTCCTTGTAATGAAGGAGATTTACGCACGATGTTGAACTGGGGACGCCAACAGCCATTCCTGCTGGTAGCGCCGCGAGGCGGCACGAAAGGGACGCTTGCGCCCATGCCATGTGTTCTTCGCGCAAAAAACACCGGAAGGAGGCAAAAATGAGTCCATAGAAGCAAGTTCGAAGCAACATGAGCTGGCCGCCAATGCGGCCGGTTGAAAAAATCGTCGTTTTTTTTCAAAATCAGGGTTCCTGAATCCGTAAAAGCGACGATGCATTTTTTACTTCACGGATTCAGGTACTACTTTTCATCAGAACCGAATCACTATCAATTCCCGTGCATTTCCCAAACTCAGATGTACATTATCCTAAAAAACAGTTGACGCCATATGATTGTAGTGCCTTTACAAGGCACGGTCCCCAGGCGGATTTTCCTC
>JAAZHX010000064.1 GCA_012510495.1 Smithella sp. | reverse complement strand
GAGTTGAAGAACCAAAAAGATCAGCGCACTGCCTTTAAAAGCACCCGCACCCGCCTGCACCGTTTGACCGGAGCCTTCCTCGCTACTAAATTAGACTACGCGAAGTGGCTGGGAAGTTTCGAGTCTATGCCAGATAAGCGGTCCGAAGAGTTTCTGGAAGCACGTAAAGCGATGATGAAACTGCACGCCTCCACACACGAGCGCTTGCCTTTTCTCGAGCGTTTTTTTCAGAGCTGCCTGGCATCTGTCGCTCCGATCGCTTCCCTGCTCGATCTGGCTTGTGGGCTCAACCCCCTGGCACTTCCCTGGATGCCGCTCGCCGATCACTGCGAGTATCATGCCTGTGATGTGGTCGAACCACTAACCGTTTTCCTGCAAAATTTTTTCACGCTCACCGCGCAGCCTGGAAGCGTCTTCACCTGCAATCTGCTCGAATCCATCCCACAGCAGCCCGTCCAGATTGCCTTCCTGTTGAAACTTTTGCCAATCCTCGACCAGGTCGACCCAAACGCTTCATCCCGATTGCTGGAGCAGGTGCAAGCAGATCATTTGTTGGTCTCCTATCCATCCAAAAGTCTGAGCGGTCGCTCCAAGGGAATGAAGCAGACCTATGCTGAACATCTCGAACGCGTAACCGCCGGCAAAGGTTTTCAGATCCGGTCTTTTGATTTCCCCAACGAGACCGCCTACCTGTTATCACGATGAAAACGCTTTCCGAAAATGATATCCACAAGCTTATTCAGGCGGTGCACAGCTCACGCAAATATCGCGACCTGCTGCTGCCAGACGACCTGCTCAGAGATCTGATTTCTGTGAATTTGCCAACTTCAAAAGACCTGGCAGAGCTGAAAACAAACTTTCGGAAAGCCCTGCATAACGTCATTGCACCTTACCTTGAGGACATTGATTACAAACAGGAAACACACCAGCTCCAGAAAATCGCCCCAACTCTTAAGCACCCGGAAAGCTTAAAAGCCTACTGTCTTGAAATTATGAGCAGACACGCTTCGACAAAAGAGCGCCTCCCTCACCTGGACCAGTTCTTTGGCACGATCCATGAAACGGTTGGTGCTCCGAACAGTATCCTGGACCTGGCTTGCGCGTTGGATCCGCTTTGCCTGCCCTGGATGAACCTTCAGCCCGACGTCAGCTTCAAAGCCTACGACATCAACGGTGCACGAATTGGTTTTTTGCAGGCTTTTTTTCAGATCGCTTTCCCTGGAGCCCAGGCATTCCAACAGGATATCCTGCTCAACCCACCGCCAGAGCGTGCTGACTGTGCTTTTTTCTTCAAAGAAGCCCATCGCTTGGAAAAACGACAGCCCGGCGCAACCCGCATCCTCATCGAAAACACAGATGTCCACACTTTCATTCTCAGCCTGCCGGCAATGGACCTGAAAGGTCATCATTCTCTGGAAGCCACCCACCGACACCTGGTAGAAAAAACCCTCAAAGGCACCAACTGGCAGCAAGACGTCCGCCAGGTTGGCAATGAGCTGCTTTTCTTCATCCGTAAGGAGCCGGCAAAATGACGGGAGAATTCACGAACGCCCTCGAACGCTACCGACCGTATCTCAGCCTTGAAGATTTCAACGCTCTGGAGGCAGAGGCTTATCAACCGGCTGCTTCGGCAGTCAGGTTAAATTTGTCTAAACTGGACAGCTCACCACTGCCCCTCTCCAAT
>JAAZHX010000141.1 GCA_012510495.1 Smithella sp. | reverse complement strand
GTGTTGATGCCGTCTGTAATGGAAGCGATGAAAATTCGGTACCGGTATGGTTTGTCAAGGCATCCGTGTCATCGAATAGACTTCGGCCGTCAAGATCTGTGCATAGCGGAATAAAGTCTCCATCCGAGGTAACGGTTCCAATTGCATTCCCTTCAAGATCAAAAACGTTTTGTTCAAGAACAGTTGCTCCGAAAACAAGATTAGACGTGCAAATTCCAAAAAAAACAGCGGACAAAATAGTAACAAAATGCCTCATTTTAATACCTCCTGTGTTTTTAAAGTTGCTGCATTTGGGGTTAACGCCAACTGAATCATGGCTTACAAAAAGAGACCTCCGATTCCAATACCTTCTCGATACTCACCTCAATATTCGGGTCTTTCAAATTCACCCACTGTATGACCGCTTTCCATGCGAAATCTGTATGGGGCAGGCCCATCGAAAACGCTATTGCCCTATCCCTAGACAGAAATCTGCTAATCATCGCAAAAGGAATTCAATAAGAATTATGGATGTGCACCGATATCCAAGCCTCCAAAGGATTCCACTCTGCTAATAGGTCTACTCATGACAGTTGCCCATAAAACGTTCATGTAGTTTTCATATCGCCCTAATCGCTTTTCCGAAACATTATTTATACAATACACCCCCACCAAAAAGAATCAAGAACTTTTTTAAGGTTTTTGTCGAATGTTCGAGAACGACACCCTAAATACATGAAGACGCCGCCGACCCGTATCGTGTGGATGGAATAATTCAAAATCCGCCGATTTCAGGAAAACGAAAAAGGCTCAAATACCTTTTCTGTTTGAATCAAACAGAACTCTTTTTTGGAAAAGGTGTTACCCCTCCCTTTCGACCCTTCACGTTCTTCGTGGTTAAAAAATCCGTGCCCATCTGTGTCAATCAGTGTCTAAAAAACAAAAAATCCCGTTAATCCCGTCAAAAAAAATAATTAGTGCCCATTCGTGCTGATTCGTGGCCAAAAAACAAAATGTTTGCTATTCACAAAACATCATGCTATAATACCCCCCGATTCGGGCACACCGCCCGCAGGAGAAAAAAACATGATCAGAATAATTCAGATCAATTCAAAATCAAGAATTAAAAATTCAAAATTAAACCTACCCTCAGTATCCTCTGTATCCTCGGTGGTAAAAATAAGTAAAACTTGACCTTCTGACTCCTGGCTCCTGACTCCTGAAAAATGAACAAACAAACCCAATATCCTCTTTTGCAAAAACATAAGATCATATTCCACAACTGTTTACTGATAACTGACAACTGATGACTGAAAAAAACAAAGCCAATTCAAACCCAATATCGTGCCGGAAAATATTTTTATACGAACAAAATTTTCAAAAATTGACTTGCAATTTCCCGATAAATGTGTAAATTGTGAAGTTCCTCTTTTGTGAGATTCAGGACTGTTTATTACGAAATAACCGTATTGGGAAGGTTTGATTATTTATGATTAAAGTGAAGTCACGTGCGGGTGAGAGCATCCAGCAGATGGTCAAGCGGTTCAAAAAGATGTGCGAAAAAGAAGGTCTGATTCGCGACATCAAGCGGAATGGCTACTACGAGAAGCCCTCCGAGAAGAACCGCCGCAAACGCCGCAAATCCGAGCGGATGGCTCGCTTGGTCAGCGGCGGCACGCCCCGCATCTAAAGACTTTTTTCGACGAAACGAAGTACCAATCCGGACAAACACACTCCATCGCGATTGTCCGGCTTTTTTGCGCGCAGAGGCTGACCCCAGTCGAAGCCCATTTCTCTATCTCCTTATTGCGCAAAGGCTTGTCGAACCATTTCCTTAGCTTTTTCCATCGCTTCGGGCAGTTTGCCGGGGTCTTTTCCGCCGGCTTGAGCCATCTGCGGCCGTCCCCCCCCGCCGCCGCCGACAACCGGGGCGATCTCTTTGACGATATCACCGGCCTTGATCTT
>JAAZHX010000007.1 GCA_012510495.1 Smithella sp. | reverse complement strand
GCTTCGCGTGTAAAAATCAGAAATCAAAGGGGGTATTAAAGACTTTTAGGAAAGTGGGGTGAAAAACATGGCGAAAGATGGTACAGCAAGAGGCGGTCAGCGTGTTGGTGCAGGAAGGAAATCAAAGGCTCTAACCGACAAAATCGCTGATGGCAGATTAAATGGTGCTCTGGTACTGCCAGAACCAACGGATATAGAAGGTGCAGATGTGCCAGCTGTAAAAGATTATTTAAAGGCTACTCAGAAAAATGGCAAAGACCTCTGTGCAGAAGATATATATATCGAAACTTACAAGTGGCTGAAAGATCGTAGCTGCGAAATGTTAGTAAACAACCAGTTAATCGAGCAGTATGCCATGAGTGTTTCTCGTTGGATTCAGTGCGAAGAGTGCATTTCAGAGTATGGCTTTCTTGCCAAGCATCCAACCACTTCCGCTGCCATCGCATCACCTTACGTTGCGATGAGTCGTGAATACATGAAACAGGTCAACCAGTGTTGGTATCAGATTTACCAAATTGTAAAAGAAAACTGCTCTGTGGAGTTTGGTGGAAGAAGTCCACAAGACGATTTGATGGAGCGCTTATTATCTGCTCGGAAAGGAAAATAAAATGAAAAAATATAGAACGTGTGAAAGTGTATGTAAAGGTCATCCCGATAAACTATGTGACCTTATTTCAGATAGCATTTTAGATGCGTGTTTAAGAAAAGATAAATCTTCTCGTGTTGCTTGCGAGGTGATGGCTACCAAAGGACACATCATTGTTGCTGGTGAGATCACCTGCTCAAAGAGAATTGATATCAGGGGTGTTGTTCGCCGTGTTCTGACGGATGTGGGCTACAATCCTAGAAAGTTTTTAGTCTTTGTCTACGTCCATCAACAAAGTAAAGATATCGCAGGTGGTGTAGATAGGGCCTTGGAATTTCGTGAGGGTGATATGTCATGGTATTCCATGTTAGGAGCGGGTGACCAAGGCACCGTTTATGGCTATGCCACCAATGAAACCAGTGAGAAACTACCTCTCCCCTTGGTCTTATCCCATGCCATTTGCGAAAAGCTAGATAAGGTGATGAAGAATGGTGTGATCAAAGACATTGGCCCAGATGGTAAGGCTCAAGTGACGGTGGAATATGAAGGTGACAAACCAAAACGAATTAAGACCATCGTTGTCTCCGTTCAACACGGTGCAGATAAAGATCTAGATGTTTTAAGAAATGAAGTCATCTCACAGGTGCTTTGGCCTGTCTTTGAAAAATACCCCTTTGACGATGAGACTGAGATCCTCATTAATCCTAGTGGACGATTTGTTGAAGGAGGACCAGCAGCTGATACCGGTCTTACGGGAAGAAAAATCATGGTTGATACCTATGGCGGATTAGCCGCTCATGGTGGAGGTGCGTTTTCAGGAAAAGACCCGACCAAAGTTGACCGCAGTGGTGCCTATATGGCAAGAGCCATTGCAAAGAATATTGTTCGATGTGGCTTTGCTAAGCGATGCCAGGT
>JAAZHX010000020.1 GCA_012510495.1 Smithella sp. | reverse complement strand
GATTTAACACTATGTTAAACAGCAAGGAAGCGTTCCCCACACACGTGGGGATGAACCGAGGATACGCTCCCGACAGTCCTGCGCAACGGCGCGTTCCCCACACACGTGGGGATGAACCGATTACTTGATTATGACATAAAGGCTGGATACCGCGTTCCCCACACACGTGGGGATGAACCGGAGCCGGTATCCACTTGCCAACGGCGATCACGGCGTTCCCCACACACGTGGGGATGAACCTAGAACACTCGCAAGGCAAGAAAGGTAATGCAAGCGTTCCCCACACACGTGGGGATGAACCGCAAGCGGGGAAGCCTCAGTGGAAGATGCTGTTGCGTTCCCCACACGAGCAGATAGAGACGATTCTCCAGGCGCCCGGCCTCCGCATTGAAAGGATCGTCTCCCGCGCTCAATCTTCACCTGATGGATTCTGGTATGATCAGGAGGACAACGAATGGGTGATATTGCTCAGGGGAAACGCCTTTCTGGGCTTCGAGGGGCGGGAAGACATCCTTGCGCTGATACCCGGCGATTACATCCGTATTGACCGGCATCAGAAGCATCGGGTGGAGTGGACACACCCGGATCAGGAGACGGTAGGGCTTGCCGTCCATTATAAATAATGAAGAGCAAAGCGTTCTTGATAAAAGAGACAGTCATGCAGAAAGTCATATTTCTTGTCGATATGAATGCTTTTTTTATCAGCTGTGAAATGACAAGGAGCCCTTCTCTTGTCGGAATCCCGGCCGCTGTCGCCGGCGATCCGAAGAAGCGCACCGGCATCATTCTTGCGGCAAATTATGAGGCACGGGCACAGGGCGTCAAAACCGCTATGGTTAATCACGAAGCTTTGAAACTTTGCCCTAAATTGACTTTAGTTCCCCCGGATCATCATTTCTATGGGCGGAAATCAGAGGAAGTTATGGATTTGCTGTCGAATTATACTCCTGATATCGAACAAAACAGCATCGATGAAGCCTGGCTTGACATGACAGGAAGTAAAGGACTGTTTGGCAAACCGTTGGATGCCGCACAACGCATAATGAATGAAATCAAAGACCGTCTTGGGCTTTGGTGTTCAATAGGCATTGCGGAAAACAAATTTCTGGCAAAAATGGCCGCTGAAATGAAGAAGCCTCTTGGCATCACCGAACTGTGGAAAAAGGACATTCCGGAAAAGCTCTGGCCGCTTTCCGTGAAAGAAATGTATGGCGTAGGCGCAAAAACCGCTGAAAAATTGAACCATATAGGCATAAAGACAATAGGCGAGCTGGCAAAATCCGATGCCAGTATTATCAATCATGCTTTGGGAAAAGTCGGTGATGAGATTTATTGGCATGCCAATGGAATTGACCATTCAATAATTCTTGCTCATACGGAGGATGATGTTAAATCCATCGGACGTGAAAAAACATTGCCGGAAGACATAACAGATATTGAAAAAGCTAAAATTATTCTGCTTGAACTTGCCGATGATGTCGGGATGACTGTGAGAAAGCAGGGGAAGGAAGGTCGGACCGTTCAGATTAGTCTCAAATATTCAGACTTTCGTCATGTGACCAGACAAATGACCGTTCCTGCAACATCCGTCACCAGGGAAATATATCAGGCCGGTTGCAGTCTGCTCGAGCAAAATTGGAGCGCGGGCCGTCCGGTGCGATTAATTGGAATCAGCATCTCCGGTTTTGATGAGCACATATTTCCTGACCAGTTGTCGCTCTTTGATCCGCAGCAGGCAAATGTTCGATCCGACAAAAATAAGCAAATCGACAAGGTTATGGACAAGATAAGAGACAAGTATGGTCCCGAAAAAATAATCCTCGCCACATTGGCAGAAGTAGAAAAAAAGCGTTAGATGTACTTGTTTACCAGTGGAATTTGAAAATCGTATGAACACGTTTTTTTAGGTAGTTGAGAAATTCATCATGCAGACGTTTTTGCCTTATTCTGACTTTGCCGAATCCCTGCGGGTTCTCGATTCCCGGCGGCTGGGGAAACAGCGCCTGGGGCGATGCAGCTTCTCCGGGCGATTTCCGTCGATGGTTCGGGATGGAGCCGCCATCCCGCCGCGGCCATTGAAAGATTGATCAGGAATCAGGCCTGATCGTTGTGCTGTCGGATGATGTCGGCCAGATGGTCGGCCCAAAAGGCGTAGGCGCGGGCGCCGGGGTGAAAGCCGTCATCAGCCATATAGGACGCTTCCAGAGGGAAATCAATCTGCACAAACCGGCAACGGTCGTAACTTTTAACGGTTTCCTGTAATGCTCTGTTGAATTTATGCGCTCTTGAGCCCAGATACCAGCGCAGAGGCTGGGGAAGGGCAGGGAAGAGGTGCATAGGTGGAATACCGGACAAAACGATAAACGGAGAATGAAATCTGGAAAGAAGCAGGCGGATGATTTTTTCCTGCCTTGCAATCCAGGTTTTCCTGCCGGTCCCGTGGGTGACGTCGTTGACGCCGATGGAGGTGACCACCGCATCAAACTTCTCCGGGACCGTCTCTTCCAGAACGGCCAGCACATCTTTTGCCCGATGACCGGTTTGGGCAATCAATTTCCAGGATACGCGGAAGTCCGCGCCCAGCGCGCGAGCCAGTTGACCGGAAAGCGCCTGGTTCTGAAGAGGAACGCCGACGCCCGCCGCCGCGGAATCGCCGACAATGAGCAGTTTGAGGAGGGGGCCGGCGCCGAAAACACCGGATCGTTCCCCGGAAGGCTCGGGAAGCCGGGGAGTCACACGCCGGACATAGAGCGCCTGGGCGATGAGAACCGGCGCAAGGCCGATGGCCGCCAGAGCATCGTTCATGGTTCTCCCGCCCGGATCTTGCGCGGATGGATCGTTGGTGAACGCATCAGGATTTATGGAGTCCTCAGATAAAAGCCCAGGTCTGCATCCATGGAGTTGGGAAGATCCTGGAACTGGCAGCCGACATATTTCTTGAAAATGGAGCGGACGGCGGCCTGTTTTTTAATGACGGAACGTTTTTCATCATAAACTTTCGTAATTGTTTTTTCCATAACGCCGCCATCCTGTATTTGGTTTTCCCTTTTGTGGACGCAGTATAAAAAGGCGACATCCCAATGTCAACCGGAAATGGCGGAAACCCCCAAGCCGGAGGAAAGACGGAAGAATCCGTCCCAACAGAAAACAAAAACCCGTTTTGCGATGGTGAAAATCACAAAACGGGCCTGATCGTCCAAATTGTAAAAAATCCGCTTATTCCAGGATGGCCAGCACCTGACCTTCGTTGACGGAATCGCCCACTTTGACTTTGATTTCCTTGATGGTTCCCGCGCCCGGAGCGTATATGGGGATCTCCATCTTCATGGCGTCCATGATGATCACTTCCTCTTCTTCCTGCACCTGCGTGCCCACACTCACTTCAATACTGGCGATTTTCCCCGGCATGGGGGCTGTAATTTCCATACTCATTCTTTTTCCCTGCCTCCCTTTATCGATATTTTTATTGATGTCCAAAATTGATGAATTCGTAAAAAGTCTGTTTTGCTCCTTTGTTGTCATTCCCGCGAAGGCGGGAATCCAGTAATTCAAAGGGTTATGGACTCCCGCCTTCGCGGGAGTGACAGGATTAATGACTTTTTACGAGGACGTCAAAATTGATGAACTCGTAAAAATTAAATTCAAATCCTGCCTCTGTGCCGCCGCTTTTACCGTAAATGCGGATACAGGTCAATACAATTATTCGGCGGCGGCGCGTTTGCCGTTTATTCATGCCGCAGGGCGTCAATGGGGTTCATCAGGGACGCCTTGTAGGCCGGATAGAAACCGAAAAAGACGCCGACCAGTCCGGAGAAGCCGAAAGCGAGAAGAACGGAATAACTTGAAATAAGAATCGTCCAGCCGGCAAAGGAAGACAGCAGCTCCGCGAAGAGGATGCCCAGTAAAATTCCGACCAGTCCGCCGATGAGAGAAAGCACCACCGCCTCAATGATAAATTGCAGGCGAATGTCCCAGGATTTGGCGCCCACAGCCATGCGGATGCCGATTTCTCTGGTTCGCTCCGTCACCGAGACCAGCATGATGTTCATGATGCCGATGCCCCCCACCAAAAGCGAAACACCGGCAATGGCGGCCAGCAAAAGCGCCATGACGCGGGAAGCCTGTTCCGCCATCTGCATCATCTGCGTCAGATTGCGGACGGTGAAGTCGTCTTCCTGGTCCGCGACGATGCGGTGCCGCTGCCTGAGGAGTTCCTTGATTTGCTGCTCCGCCCGATCCAGATCGTCCGTGCTTCGGGCCTTGACCATGATCGAACGAACTGTTCCGGGGAACCATCTGCCGAAGAGGTTTCTCTGCGCGGAGGAGATCGGCACATAGACGATGTCGTCCTGATCCTGCCCCATCATGGACTGTCCTTTCTTCTCCAGAACGCCGATCACCACGAACGGCACTTTTTTGATGCGAACCGTCTTGTGGAGCGGGTCGTCGTTGCCGAAAAGATTATCCACGACGGTTTGCCCCAGCAGACATACTTTGGCCGCGCTGCGGACCTCCTGATCGTAAAAGTTCCGGCCGGAAGACAGGAACCATTCGCGGACTTCCAGCATGTTTTCATCCGTTCCGAAAACCGTGCAGGGCCAGTTGGCATTGCCGTAAATAAGTTGAGCGCTGCCGTTTAGGATAGGGGCGGTCGTGGCGACCGCGGAGCACTCCTGTTTGATCGCTTCGGCATCGGCGCGGGTCAGATTCTGGGTGGCGCCGCTTCCCAGACGGATGCCGCTGGCGGTGGTCGAACCCGGAAGGATTATAATCAGGTTGCTGCCCACGGTGGCAATCTGCTCGGATATCTTATTGCTGGCGCCTCGGCCTACGGCCAGCATGGTGATCACGGCGGCCACGCCGATGATGATGCCCAGCATGGTCAGGGCCGAACGCATCTTGTTGACGCGCAGCGCGCGCAGAGAAATTTTGACGGTTGAAAGAATGTTCATCATCGCTTGTTTTCCAAATCGCTGACCAGTTTTCCGTCCAGGAAATGGATGATGCGTTTGCTGTAAACGGAAATACCGGGCTCATGGGTGACCAGAACAATGGTGATTTTTTTCTCTTCATTGAGGCGGACAAAAAGCTCCATGATTTCGACGCTCGTTTTCGTATCCAGGTTTCCGGTTGGTTCGTCGGCCAGGATGAGCGGCGCGTTGTTGACCAGCGCCCGGGCGATCGCCACCCGCTGCTGCTGTCCGCCGGAAAGCTGGTTGGGATGATGGCGCCGCCTCTCTTCCAGGCCCAGCGTCCGGAGCGCCTCCAGCGCGCGCTCCCTGCGGTTTTTGCTCCCGTCTTTATTGTAGAGCAGGGGGACTTCGACGTTTTCCAGCGCCGTCGTGCGGGACAGCAGATTGAAGCCCTGAAACACAAACCCGATTTTTTGGTTGCGGATTTCCGCGAGAGCGTCGCGGTTGAGAGACCCCACGTCAATGCCGTCAAGGCGATACGCGCCGGCGGTCGGCTCATCCAGGCAGCCGATGATGTTCATGAAGGTCGATTTACCGGAGCCGGAAGGCCCCATCACCGCCACAAATTCCCCCTGGTGTATCTGAAGAGATACCTTGTCCAGCGCATAGACGACGCTGTCCCCGACCTCGTATTTTTTTTCAAGTTGATTCGTTTCAATAAGCGCCATGGCCGTTAGAACCTCGGACCGGAGCGCGGAACCTGCCCGGCGGCATTTTTCTGATCATTGCTTTTGACTTCCACGATGACCGCGGCGCCCTCCGATATCTTTCCGGAAACGACCTGAGTGAAACGGTTGTCGCTGATGCCGATCGAAAGCACAACGCGCCGGGGTTGATGATTTTCCAGCACCCAGACGCCGGGTCCTTTCGACGTCGGCGCAGAGGAGGACTTGTCCTGGATTTTGACCCGCAGTGCGGCGTTGGGAACGCGCAGGATTCCTTCTTTGTCGTCGATGACGATCGAGACATTGGCCGTCATTCCCGGTTTGAGCTTCAGGTCCGTGTTGTCAACCTTGACGATCACGTCGTAGGTGACCACGTTCTGCACGGTGGTCGGCGAGTTGCGGATTTCTGAAACATCTCCCCGAAACGTCAGATCGGGATAGGCGTCCACAGTGAAGGTGACGGGTTGGCCCACGCGCAGACGGCCGATGTCCGCTTCGTCGATATTGGCCACGATCTGCATTTTGGTCAGATCCTGGGCGATGGTAAACAGCGTCGGCGTCTGAAAACTGGCGGCGACGGTCTGCCCGACATCCACGCTGCGGGAGATGACCGTCCCCTTGACCGGTGAAATAATCCGCGTGTAGCGAAGATTGGTTCGGGCAAGATTCAACGCTGCCTGGGTCTGTTCCACCTGCGCTTCGGAGGCTTTGATCTGGGCCAGTGCGGAAAGGTAGGCGGTTTCAGACGTATCCAGATCATGCCGGGAGATGAAGTTTTTCCCGAAAAGAATTTTGTTTCGTTCAAAGGTAGATACGGTATCGCGCAGGGCGACTTTGGACTTTTCCAGATTGGCGCGGGCCAGCGACAGATTGGCGGCGGCCTGGGCCACCTGCGCCTCGAAGGAAGCGGGATCGATCTGGGCCAGCAGTTGCCCCGGACTGACCGTGGAATTGAAATCGACAAACAGCGCTTTGATCGTACCGGACACCTGTGTGCCGACCAGAACGGTCGTGACGGCATTGACGGTTCCCGTAGCGGAAACGGTCGCGCGGATGTCGCCCCGATCCGCTGCCTGGGTGACATACTGCGGCGCCGGATCGCGGCGGCTGAAAACGACAAACAGGACAATCAGAATCAGGATCAGGATAACGCTTGCGGCAAGAATTTTCTTCATGGTGTTTTTGCTCCCATGGCTTTCTCCAGGCTGGCTTCGGCGATGTTGAAATCGGACAAAGCGGCGATGTGGGTCATTCTGGCATTGTTGAGTTTAATCATGGCGTCCACGATTTCCAGGGAATTGCCCACTCCGGTCGCGTAACGCCCCTGCGCGAGTTCCACAGACTCCTCGGCCTGGCGCACGGTGAGCTTGCCCGCCTCGATCCGTTCAAAAGCCTCATGGCGGTTGAGCCAGGCGGATTTGACCTCCTGAAAGACGTTTTGACGAAGCGCCTCCTCATGGGCTTTGGCGATCTCCAGATCGGCCCGCGCCTCTTCGACGGCGTACCGGGTGGAGAAGCCCGTGAAGAAAGGAAAGGTAAGGGCGACGCCGACATTCCAGGACTGATTCAGGGCGGCGTCCTGTCCCGCGTAACCATAGGCGGCGTTTCCGGAAAGAATGGGCAGATAGTCCTTTTTATTCAAATCGATCGTTTTCTCCAGCGCATATTTTTTCAAAACGATCGACTGAATGTCCGGCCGGTTTTCATAGGCCCGGGCAAGAGCGGCCTCAAACGGAATGTCTTTCGCTTCCGTATTGAAATTATCCTCAATTTCATATTCGGGGGCGGCAATGACGCCCATGGCCTTGTTCAGATTCACTCGCGCGACGAGAAGGGCGTTCTGTGCCGAAATCAACTGGATGCGGGCGTTGCTCAAATTGACCTCCGCGCTGGTCACGTCAATCCTGGAGCTTTTCCCGGTTTCAAAGAATGTCCGGGCCATTTCAAGGTGCTGCTGAAACTGGTTGACGGTCTCCACGGCGACGATTTCACTCATTCTGGTCTTGAGCAGGGAAAAATAGGCCTCCTGAACGCTGTAGGTAAGCGCAGTGGCGGTGTCCTGAAAATCCGCTTGGGCCGATTGCTTGCCCAGCTTTTGAATGTCCACGGCTGTGGAGGTTTTGCCGAAGTCAAACAGTGTCTGATTGAGGTTCAGCGCGTTGGAGTAGTAGTCGTAGGAGCTGTTGCTCAAAGACGACGAGGGCGGACCGATGCGCGAATAGCCGGATTGGAGGGAGAGCTGGGGATAATATCCGGAGCGGGCTTTGCCGATTTTGCTCTCCGATTGATCGACGGCGCCGGCGGCCGCGCTGAGGGCCGGGTGATTTTTCAGGGCAATGGCAATGCACTGCCCAAGCGAAAGGACATCTCCCTTTTTAATGTCGTCCGCCGCAAAAACGCTCTGGGCAGGGATGAAAAACAGCAAAAAGAGAAAGAAAATTTTTTTGCGCATAGAAGTTGTCAATAACCCTTTCAAATCGTAAGCCTCACTTTCACGGATTTCATATCACAAATCAAATCTGACGTCCTCGTAAAAAGTCAATTTCGCGCTTTTTTCGTCTTACCGGCGCAGGCCGGTATCCAGTAACTACAGTTGGTTATGGACCCCGGCTTTCGCCAGGGTGACGGTTTGAGTTACTTTTTACGAGTTCATCAAATCTCGTTCATACCCATATCAAATTTTGTGCCAGTAAAGAGTAGAAAGTGGAAAGCAGGGAACGGTTTTAAGCCGTTCCTTGCTCAGACGATGGGGGATGGTAATGGGTGATGGGTGATGGATGATGGGCAATAGGCAATACGAAGAGGAGCGATGAGTGAAATGTGGGGAACGATCACGACTGTTCCCTGCATCTTCTTTTACTATCCACCATCCACCATCAACCATTCACCAT
>JAAZHX010000175.1 GCA_012510495.1 Smithella sp. | reverse complement strand
GGTCTGATGCTGGCACAATTTACCAAATACCTGCGGCAAATGCCGATCGATGGGGATATTCAACTCAACCTATTGGCTTCGGAAATGTATGTCAGCGATGATGCTGCCAATGCCCATTAAAAAATCCGCCTGCGGCCAGAAGGAGGAAAAGCAGTCAGTGCGACTGCCCAGGGCTATAACCGCAGGCGGCAGAAGGAGCAACCATATCGTATTGAGCCAAGAGATATTTGTCAACCCCCATTTTTGGAGAAAAAATCATGTTTTACAAAAACATCAATCTGAAAAAACGCGGTGAGATGATCGCGTTTTTAACCAAACATTATCGGTATCACACCCTCAATTCGTGGAACCGCTCGACCAGCTATGCTAACAACATCAAGCTCTACAACATCGAAAAACCGGCAGACATTGACAATGATACCTGGTGGCAGCTCCTCGAACTTACTGAATGGCAGGAAGAGCTTAGTGACCTTTTAGCTGATTTTGGAAGGTCATACAACTGGCAATGGCAGGCCGGGATAAATGGGCGAAGCGGCGGCTATGTGGTCTTGTATAAAGGCGGCATCCAGACCAGCGGCTATAAAAGCTATTGCACCCACTGTGGCCAGTTGAACTATCAAGCAGTTCCTGACAATCAGACCGGCATCTGTGGGCGCTGTGATGCCAGGGCTAGGGTGAACTTCCAAAAGACGCATATGCAGATTTTTACCTGGCCGGGCAAAGACATTGATATGGATGAGGACTTTCGGGACTGGTCAACTGATGATATCCGAGACCGCGTTAAACTAATCCAGAAATTTGACCGGCTTTGCGATTCAATTGTCCGAGAGTACATCTCGACCTGCCGCAGCTATCGCATCACCGAAGAAGAAATTTTGGTGCCTAAAACCATCAAGGTGTTAGAACCGGTGGGGAGGTGAGGATCATGGCCAAACAGCAAATCATGACCGTCGCCAGCTTCAAGCAGCTTTTAGTTCAATTTGAAAACGAGATTACAGAAGACTTTCAAGTCTGGCTGTCGTCCGACGAAGAAGGCAATACCTTTTTACCGATGCTCTGCGATCCGCAGCTGTGTTTGGCGATTGATCCTGCGCACAAACGCATTGTGCTGTTTCCATCGCATCAGTGACATCTTAAACATGCGATCTTTATTTTCAGGTCGCATGTTTTATTTTATCGTTGGGTCTATAGATGTCAACGGCTCAGATAATAATCTGATTTTTTCGGCACACTCGAGCAACTCTTCAATCTTTGTCAGAAGGGTATCCATCGAAAAATCTATTTCTATTTCCATATTTTTTTTAACTGCTGGCAGGTTTTATAAACATTGAACTGATTTACACGGACACATTATCAGGAAGCAGACAACTCCCAAAGGGCAGGAATCGGAAGCGCCGTGAATTGTTTGCCAAAGGGTATCGCTTCTGCGCCGCCGTACAGAACAATCCCCTGCTTGAACCGGTCTTTCGTCTCACCGGCCAGCGTCTTGAGTCCTGCAAAATCGTCGGCCTTGACCGTATGACTGGATTTAACCTCAATGCCCACCAGTCGGCCGGCGGCGTCTTCCAGCACCACATCGACCTCTTTGCCGTCGGTCTGCGTGCGGAAATGATACATCCGGGGCTTGCGGCCGCTCCAGGAAAGCTGCTTGATCAGCTCCATCACCACAAAGTTTTCCACCAGGGCGCCCGCCAACGCCGGCTCGGTCAGCAAGCGATCCTGATCCATCCCCACCAAAGACGCCAGCAGCCCCGTGTCATTGATGTACAGCTTCGGTGATTTGACCAGCCGTTTGCTCAGATTGCCGCTCCAGGCTGGCAGATGCAAAATCAAAAACGTCGCCTCCAGCAAGGCCATATAGCGTTTCAGGGTGGATTGCGGCAGCCCCGACGTGCGGGACAGCTCGGAGAAATTCAGCAGATTACCGGCGCGTGCGCTCAGGATAGACATCAGACGCGGCATCGCCGCCAGCCCATCGATGCGCGACAGATCGCGGATATCACGTTGCAAAATCGTCGTCAGGTACGCATTGTACCATGCCTTCCGCCGTGTGTCAGAAGCACGTAAGATCACTTCAGGAAATCCGCCGGCCAGGATTCGGCCAAACAGTTCACTGCGCGACAGCGGCGGCGTTTGAAACCCCGCAAGGTTAACGCCAAAGGCCGCGTCGATGAACGTCTCTTTTCGCGTGTGCTGCTCCCCCTGCGAAAACGGCCACAACGTAATTACCTCCATCCGTCCGGCCAGGGTGTCGGCCAGCTTGGGCAGCAGCAGCACATTGGCCGAACCGGTCAGTAAAAAGCGTCCGGGCCGACGATCCTTATCCACGCTGGCCTTAATGGCCAAAAAAAGCTCCGGCGCCCGCTGAATCTCGTCGATCGCCAGTGGCCCATCAAACCCGGCCAGAAAACCGGCTGGATCTGTCGTCGCGGCGGACAGGACATTCATATCGTCCAGTGTCAGATAACGAGCGGGGTGTTTATGATGGCAAATCCATTGCACCAAGGTACTTTTGCCGGTTTGCCGGGCACCGTTAAGCAGCACCACCGGGGTATCCTGCAAGGCCTCAACGATACTGTCTGTGATATTTCGGCTGTACATACCTAAATATTAACCACTAAGTGGTTGAAAATCAACCATAAAAATAAAAAAGTCCGCCATTGTGATGTCTGATGTGGCCATTTTCTC
>JAAZHX010000233.1 GCA_012510495.1 Smithella sp. | reverse complement strand
TGGCTGGCTCATCCGAATTTGGCGGCAGTCGTAGATTTTATCGGCGCCCACATCCATCCCTACTGGGAGGGGGTTGCCATTGAAAACGCCGCCCAGCACGCCATCGACAGGTATCATCTGCTCAAACAGAGCTATCCGGACAAACCCGTCATCCTTCTTGAAGTCGGCTGGCCTTCGGAAGGCCCGGCGTATGGCGCAGCCGTTGCCTCGCTTGAAAACCAGAGACGATTCCTGAAAGAGTTTGTCTATTTGGCCAAAAAGCATGACATCAAATATTTCCTCTTTGAGGCGTTTGATGAGCCGTGGAAGTCCAAGTACGGCCAGGTCGAGGCACACTGGGGCCTCTGGGATAAACATCGAATACTGAAGGCGGGATTGTCGAATTATCTCTATTCTGATCCGGCCGATATCAATAAGGACTTGATTGTTGATGTCGCAGACCTGCGTGAGCTTGCGATGGATTGGCTTAAGCATTCAAACCCCACCGGTCCGTATCGGCCCGGCGACATCAATCAGGATGGAATTACTAATCTATTGGATCTCAGATTTCTGGCCGAAAAATGGCTTGCTGTGGACTGAAACATAACGATTACTGACAAGGGAAATAATCCATGAAATGTTCGCCTGTGGTGGAATTGGTATGGAATCTGGCCAGTATTGAGGCTGTCTGGATGCATTGTGCGCACATTGAGCCGGAGCATTTCCTCCTGGCAATGTGTGAGCTTTCCAGTGCCCACTACGCGGCTTTTGTGGAGGAGGCGGTTAGTCGAGGATTTGACAGAAAAGAAATTATTGCGGAAATCAACATCCCGCCGCGTATCTGCGGTGCCATGCGGTTTAGCCGAAAAACTGTAACCGCACATGCGGCCTCGTATGCTTCGTCGCCGGAAGCGAAAACGTCATCACTGATACATCGATCCGCCGCTTCGCGAAAAATGTTTTACAAGGCCGAGAAATTTCTCAATGAGATTTCGAAAGGAGATAGGAATGCCCAGTTGCGCACTATTCACTTGATTTATGCGGCATTGGAGATGGAGATTCCCGTCATCAAAGTCCTGATAGAGCAAAAGCAATTTGATGTGCATCGCACTCGGAACGCTATCTTGCGCGGCATCAATCTTTATTTCCCCTGCGCCAATAATCAAAGCCAGCAAACGGAGGCTTCGGTTTCTATCTCATCATCCATGCCGTATCTCAATAAATTTGGCCGAGACATCACCGCTTTAGCGCGTGCGGGCAAAATCGGGCCGTTTTTCGGACGGCAGGCGCAACTCAATGAACTGATGGAAATCTTTGCGCGTAAGGGCAAAAACAACCCTGTCCTGATCGGTGAGGCGGGCGTTGGAAAAACGGCGATCGTCGAGGCCCTTGCGCTGCGGCTGCTGGAGAAAGACATACCGGATTTCCTGGAAGGGGCCACTGTGGTGGAAATCAATATCGGTTACATTCTTGCGGGCTCAAAGTACCGCGGCGACTTTGAAAGTGATATCCGCGGTATCCTCAAAGAGTGCAGCGAACAGCCGAATATTATTCTGTTTATTGACGAACTGCACAC
>JAAZHX010000153.1 GCA_012510495.1 Smithella sp. | reverse complement strand
ATGGCACGCTGCTCGGTGAGAAAACCACCGCGTTGCAATTTTTCCTGAAATGCGGCAGCTTCCTTTTCAAACGACTGCCGTTTGGTTCCAAACTCGGTGTTGTATGCTTCCTGTTTTTTTGCAAACTCATCCTCCAGCGCCTGAATGAAGGAAAGAAAATTAATTTTGATCTGGTGCGGTTCCTCCGGTTTCATGAAAAGCCAGTAGTCTCCCGCCGGATTTTCCGGAACCAGGTGCGCCCAGTGCAACAGGCCCGGTGATCCGTCTTCCCGGACGTCCAGCGCGCCGATGAGGTCCAGGCGCAGATGGGACAGGTCCGTCATATCTTCATCGGATAGATTTTCACCGTTTAAATGTGTGTGAATGAGACGCAGTCCCTTAAAACGCACTGAAGAAGAACGGAATCCGTCCAGCGATGGAATGAATATGCTTTTGTAATCGCCGAGAATAACTTTGCTGATTTCGCCCTTGCGGCTGATCAGCAGGCCGATTTGCCGGTTGATTTCACGGGACAGCGAAGAGACCTGCCGGGCAAGATCATTCGTAATGATGTTTTCCGGCGGGATACCTTTATATCCGAGGCGCTCCAGTTGTTTGATGTGCGCCGCTTTTAATCCTGTCGTATTTCCGGAAATTTTGTTGATGGCAGTGGTCCTGTTAAAAATATTTTCACATCACATTCTTCGCGGCCAGTGGAGGATGTGATGCGTTGAAATTGCTTTACCACATTTTGCAGGATTTAGTCAAAAGATGTGAAGGGCAGTTGATGATTGATGGTTGATGGTGAATAGTGAATAGTGAATAGTGAATAGTGAATAGAAAAAACGGTTCTGGATTCAAAATTCAAGCTGCATCCCACCGAATAGGGGCTTGTTACCGGCGAGGGTCATTTCCTAATGTCGCTGCACTCCTAGGATAGTTCGGCTTACTAGATTCGGTGGCAGGCGTTTATAAAATGAAGTTCACAATCCCACTCCGCTTCGCACCAAGCGGGTCTCATTTCCTACGTCGTCGAAGATGCCCTTTAGGGTACTTCGCTCCTAGGATAATTCCACTAGCGCTTCAAGCGAGTGTCACTTCCCACGTCCCTGCGGGACTGGGATAGTTCGCTCTAAGATTATAGTCAAGGCTCATTACCCCACGTCGCTGCGCTCCTGGGGTAATTCGTCCAGCCAGATATTACTGCGATGTTGTTGATTCTTAAATTCAGGAATCCCGCTAAAGCGGGATAGTTCAACCATCAAGTTCTAGTGCGCTTCGCTTCTGAAATTTGAAGTCCACAATCCCGACAAGCTTCGCTTGCGGGATAGTTCGGCTTACGCTTCAGACTTCGTTGCACTCGTCTTCAGCTTGCCTCACTAAAAACCCCGGGAGGAAACTTCCTCCCGGGGTTGGTTTTAACTGTTCATCCGGCATTTGCCGGATTTTACATGGCTCTTAAAAGGCAAGAGTCAACTTGTTGATGATGATAAAATCGTCGTTGAGGTCAAGAGCATCATTGCCTGCCTGGAAGTAATCGCCGGTGAAGAAATAACCGCCGCCCAGCATGTAGGACAGGTT
>JAAZHX010000246.1 GCA_012510495.1 Smithella sp. | reverse complement strand
GGCCGCTTGATTACGGCATCGATCTGGTGATCCACAGCGCGACAAAATACCTTGCCGGCCATAACGACATTCTGGCGGGTGTGCTCCTGGGGAAAAGAGAGCTGGTCGGCAAAGTCCGGGAGCTGCACAAATCCATGGGGGTGTGATTGATCCGCACTGTTGTTATCTGCTGCTGCGGCGTGCTGAAGGTCCTCTCCCCTGCCGAAATTCCTGATGGTCTGAAGCAGAAAATCTCAGGCACGCAAAAGCTCCCGACGGCCATCTTCCGATCCGGCAACGCTTTCTTCTGTCCCCAATGACGCCCGGACAGCCGCCAGCACGGGTTCATGAACGGCCAGTGCGCCCCGAATGGCGGAAATCATCAGCGGCTGCAGTCTGCGCATCCCCGCTGCGAACGCCGTCAGAACGAAAACCAGCGTTACCGATATGCTTTCCGGATTCGCCGGCATGGTTTCCGATCGCTCAGGATTTTGTCGGCGGCTTTCATCGCGGAAGAAAAACTGATGTCGCCTGAACAGCCGTCACCTCTCACCGTATCGCCGATAAAATAGAGTCCTTTGATCCCCGGACATTCGATATCCGGCCGGTTCGGTTTGGACTGCGCGGGCGTCAGGACATTCCCGTTCATGACCGTTGCGACCATTTTTCTCTCATCGACGACCGCAGGCAGAAAATTCGGGAAAACGGTGGAAATGACGCTTTTCATTTTTTGCTCCGCCCCGGCAACGACGCTCGCGTCGCCGTCGAAGTGCCACGGCAGCATGATTCCCCAGCTGGAAAGATATTTTCCGGCGGGAGTGAAGGAAGAATCCCCAGCGGACTGAAAGCGCGCCCAGACCGGCACGTCCACGCCGAGAATTCCGGAACGAATGCCGGTTACCGGCCTGTTCGTGATGAAATCAATGACCAAGCCGGAGCTGTGCTCGATATTTTTCGCGTAATTCGCAACGGCGGCGGGCAGCAGTGCCTGGTCGAGCAGATCGGCAATCAGGGGAAGTCTGGCGGCAAAAAGAACAACCGGCGCCGGATAGATCGCCCGTCCGGTTTTCACGCCCGTGACCCGGCGGTTTTCGATGATAATTTTTTCCGCCTTTTCATGCAGGTGAATTTCTCCGCCCCCGTCGATGTGCCGGCTCAGTGTTTGAAAGATTCCGGCAGACCCGCCGCGCGGCTCTCCAACGCCCACACCGGCCGCCAGGACCCTCTTTAAAAAGTCGATCACCTCGCCCGCGCTGACCTTGCCCGGATCGGGGCACATGATCGTCATCCCCAGAAACGGCAGAAATGCTTCGACTTCCCTGTTCCGGAAAGAGGTTTTGTAAAAATCCAGAAGCGTCTTGTGATACCAGTCGGCCGGATCGGTCTTTTTGATTTTGGCAAACAATGCCAGCAGCACCAGCCTGGCGCGAATCGACAACAGCGGCGTTTTCAAAAAGCCGATCGGCCCTTCCGGTCTCTCCCAAAGCTTGCCCCGGAAAATCAGTTTGCCGTCTTTGGATTCGGGCAGAAAATCGATCTCCTCCCCGAGCCTTTTAAACACTTCGTTGGCAATGCCTTTGTGCGCCAGCCTGTGCGAATGCGCCCCATATTCCCGAAGATACCCTTCTTCATCCCGAAATGAGCGGGCGCGGCCGCCGACCATTTCGGATTCTTCCAGAACCACCACCTTCCGGCCGGCGTGAGACAGAAGCGCCGCGGCGCTCATTCCCGCATACCCCGCCCCGATAATGACTGCATCCGGCATAAAACCCTCCATCCACAACATCGATTATCCGAAAGTTGACCCAAAACGGTTAAAAGGAAATGCTAAAGTGAAAACGACCGGGAATGCAATCCGGCGGTCCGCGACACGCATCAAATGTTGGCGAACCCTCTTTCCAGATCGGCAATAATATCCTTCACGTCTTCGATGCCGACCGCCAGCCGGAAAAGATTGTCCACAATACCGAGGTTATAGCGCTGCTCGCGGGTGTAACGGTAATAGGTGACTGTGGCGGGATGCGTAATCAGCGTCTCCACGCCGCCCAGACTAGGCGCGATGTAAATCATCCCAAGGGAATCCATGAATCTTTTCGCCGCATCCAGATCGCCCCTGATCGTGAAGGTGACAACGCCGCCTCCGCCTTTCATCTGCTCTTGAGCAATGGCATAATGGGCGTGGCTTTTCAGAAAAGGATAATACGCCTTTTCGATTTTCGGATGGCGCTCCAGATATTCGGCGATCGTAAGCGCATTGTCATTTTGCGTTTTCACCCGCAGGGGAAAGGTTTTCAGGCCTCGAAGCAGCAGATAACAACAGTGCGGATCAATCACACCCCCCATGGATTTGTGCAGCTCCCGGACTTTGCCGACCAGCTCTCTTTTCCCCAGGAGCACACCCGCCAGAATGTCGTTATGGCCGGCAAGGTATTTTGTCGCGCTGTGGATCACCAGATCGATGCCGTAATCAAGCGGCC
>JAAZHX010000058.1 GCA_012510495.1 Smithella sp. | reverse complement strand
GTGGTATGACTAGTGGAAATGTCAACTTTCCCCCTTTATTATTTGATGAATACGAAACTTGGATAACCAACAATGCTTATGAGGGAATTACCCAAGCCTTCAGGGAGCAGTATAACACCATGCTAGGATACTTCAATGAGTATAACTCATTTTACGGAGGTTACCTGTTGCCTGGCTTTGGTTCCCCAAATGCCATGATTCAATCCAAGGTCGATTGTAACTAAAACGAGAATAAAAATGAAAACAACAACATTAAAACCCAGATTGTCAGGATTGCCGGCAAAGCTCAACCTTTTTGCTACAATATTCCTTTTGGCACTATCAGGCTCAACACAAAGCGTTTGGGAAGCATCGGAGGTAAAGGCAGGAGAAACGGTTTTTTTTGTTGATAAAATTGATAAGCATTTGTCCGTCAGGAATAGCAACTATATCGAGCCCATGAATACCAGGGATCAGTACAACTGGGATGCGTTAGAATTTTCTTACGTCAGTATGATCTCGCACGATCCCTTCCTTGAGGCATTTAAACAGTCTTTTACGGCCGGCAGGCTAAAACAACTTGCCACATTAAAAGATAATGTTACCGTAATATTTGATGTTGATGAAAAGGGCCAAATCCTTGGTGTACATTTCTTATTACTTAAAGAAACAACCATATTGCCTGAAGAGTTGGAAATGCTTGAACGGGAGCTGTTATCCAGGGTCAGATTTGTTGTTATCGGCAAGAAACTCGAAGGTATGTTTTTTCATAGAGTTTCACTTTGGGTCTTTTTTTCTGAGGTTCTGAATGGTGAAATCCGTCCTGTTCGTTATTCAGTAAACCTTAAAAACAGCTACTAGAAAAATACCATAATCCAATCCAAGTCCGGTTGTTACTAAAAGTAAGATAAAACGAAAACAAAAAGATTAAAACCCAGATTAGCAGGATTGCCGGCAAAGCTGAGCCTTTTTGCCGCAATATGCCTTTTGGCAATGCACAGGTTTTTCCAACTTTTATTTCAGGAATTTCAGGGCCCAGGGGATGAAATGTTTGAAATTGGGGGCGTCGGTATGGCCTCCGTCATGCTGGCGCCATGCCAGTTCGCCGTCGAGGAGTCCGGTGTTCACCGGGGGCATTTTCTCCGTCATGTAATTGTTGGAAACCCCCAGGTCCCGGGCTCCCAGGAGCTTGTAAACAGTTCCGGCGGCAATGGTAGCCATCCAGCTGCCCTGCTGGTCGAGCCATTTGGCATCTCCTTTTTCCGGTATGCCGTAGCTGATAAACGCCAGCCGGGGGGCACACAAGGCCAGTAGCTGGTGGGAGTCAATGGGCAGGTCGCAGCCGGTTTTTCTGCCGAAGGAAGCTTCTTCGGCGCCGTATTTCATATAGTTCCCGGCCATCCAGTAATATTCTCCGCCGGTAAGGCTCTCCACGGCCTCTCCGAAGTTACGGCGGTGCAGGGTGACGCCTCCCTTTCCCGAGGAACCGATCAATCCCATGGCAAAGCGGGGTTCAAAGGCAAGGGTGACCAGGGCGGCCTTTCCATAGCGGGATACCCCTTCGATGCCCACTTTTTTGGCATCTACCAGGGGGTCGGTCTCCAGGTAATCGAGTCCGCGTGCGGCTCCCCAGGCCCAGGCCCTCAAAGCGCCCCAGTCTTCTGGTTTCCGGGGTTGTCCCTTGTTGACCAGTCCGATGATCCCCCGGGTGATGCCCGCGCCATTATCGGTCTGGATGGAATTGGGATCTATGGTGGCGTATCCCCAGCCGGCGGCGAGGAGCTGTTCGGTGGGTGAGGGCTCCGCTTGCCCCCGGGGTGCAAATGGATTCGGCATGGCCGCCCGGGTGATGGGCGTATAGGCCGGATAGCGGTCAAAAATCTCCTTCATCGAGGGATCATGGGCGATCATCATGGCCCTGAAGGCCTCATTCAGCTTTTCCAGGTCTTCGGAAGAAGGCTGGGCCGGCGCCGGAAAAGAAGGCCGCCCGAACATCATCAGCACGGGCACCGGTCCCCTGGCATTGGCGGGCACCACCAGCATCATGTCGATTTCCACGTCGATCAGCGGATATGCGCTGTTGTCGACACGCCCCACCAACTGTTTGGCAATTACAGGAGTCCACCCGACAAATTCGCGGTCGGTGGTTTTCACCGTCCAGGTCACTTCCGGAATGCGGGCCGGAAGCCGTCCGTACACCTCCCTTTCAAACTCTTCCACAATCTCAGGCCTGCGTACTTCCCACCACATCTCAGGAGTGGTCACCTTCTTCCCTTTTTTCGTGGTGAGAACTTCAGGCAGTTCCGGACAGGGATTGGCCAGTGTCTCGTCGTAGTTGGCATGGTTGGGATCCGATTCATTGCCGCTGGGTCCCGGCCGCAGTACCGTGATGCCCAGCTGCTTCATCATGTTTTCATGGTCCTGCTGTGCAGTGAAAGTGACCATCAGAGGATATTCCGGGGATGGGGATTTTTTTTCCTGCGCCTGGCCTCCCAGGGCTATGGCCGCAGCCATAACTAAAAACAGAATTCGCTTCATGGGTTTTAATAATTTCGTTATTCTGGTTAATCAAGTGAAAAACATGCTGTTCCCAATGGCATAATCATCGTGGTTGGTGCCTGAATGATGCATGGGTATTTCATTGGTTAAAATTCTTGCATTGATGGTTTATTCCGGAATACTGCCCATCACGGCCTGAATGGCCGAAGTGACAGATTCCCACAGGTACCTGTTTTCCGGTGTTTAACAAAATTACTCTTTTATTATGGAGCCCATCCTTGTTTTCAGGAAAATGTGATCACAGCACTTCGGCGACCACGAAGTTGCTGCCACCGACGAAAACCAGGTCTTCCCTGCCGGCGGCTTCCCTGGCGGCTGTGAAGGCTGCGGCTACCGTAGGGTAGACCTCCCCTTTCAGGCCAAATGCGGTGGCTTTTT
>JAAZHX010000283.1 GCA_012510495.1 Smithella sp. | reverse complement strand
CCTGTGGAGAGTATATGGGGAAATACCGCCTGGCATGAGAAAAAAGTGAAGAAGCCCGAGAATAGGGTGGAAATATACGCTATGAGCGCGGTAATGGCCAGCAATTTCCCGGCTCCCTGTCCCAGCTCACCAATTGCAGGCGTGATAAGACCTATGATGAGCAGCGGAACAATAAAAGAGAGAAAATTTCCGAACAGCGAGTTGAAAGTTGCAAAAATCCGGGCAAACCAGAAGCGGTGGAGGCGAAGGAAGGCTCACTGCTCAGATGCAATTTCCTCACAGCAATAATACTTACGTGGCTTGGGACTGGGAAATCTGGGCGCCGGATGTGGATCAAACAAGAAACAACGGCTATCCGTATTTGAAGTATTTTTATGGTGAAGTTGGCAATCACGACCTTGTTGAACCCATTCCTGAAGCCTGCATCAGTGCTTACCCGCAGCCTGCCAGTCAAAAGCCTGCCATCTCGGTTAAAAACGAACTGGGAGAAGACTTGAGCTACACCATCTACAACATCCGCGGTCAGAAATTATATTCAGCAAAGATTCCATATTTCATTAAAGAGCAAATCTTTGAACTGCCCGGTGAGGCTTGGAAACTTATGCCCAATGGAGTTTATCTGTTGACTTTGGAAAAAGGAAACCGTAAGATTGCCAGCACCAGATTGGTGGTGCTCAAATGAGCCATCAAAGGAGTTTGACGTGAAAAAAAGAATGATGTTTTGGAGTTTGCTGGCTCTGATATCTGTGATTTCATTTCCCATATATGCCCAGTTTGCAGGCGGTTCGGGAACTCCGCAGGACCCTTGGCAGGTGGCTACGGCAGAGCATTTGAACCAGGTGCGAAACCATCTGGCTTCGTGGTTTGTTCAAACTGCTGATATCGATTTGGACGTGGCTCCCTACAATGAGGACGAAGGCTGGCTGCCGATTGGAGACACCCAGTCAAAATTTGAAGGTAACTATAACGGCAATGAACATCTGATTTCGGGGCTTTACATCAATCGACCCGATGGTCTTTTTCAAGGTCTTTTCGGTTATTTGGAAGGAAGCCTCCGGAATCTGGACATTCAAAACATTGATGTGACAGGCAAAGATTATGTGGGCGGTTTGGTGGCTTTTAGCGAAGGCGGCATCAGAAACTGCTGTAGCTATGGCGGAACAGTTCATGGTGACCATCGAGTGGGCGGTTTGGTGGGTTTCAGCAAGGGGACCATCAGAAGCAGCCGCAACATGGCAAACGTGGTCGGTAATCATCATACAGGCGGCTTGGTGGGGTACAATGAAAGTGGGCTCATCCATGATTGCTCCAATTCCGGACACATCTCAGGCAGTCTGAATATCGGCGGATTGATTGGCAATAGCAATGGTGGAGCAGGTTCCATCAGAAATTGCCAAAACACCGGAGACGTTTCGGGTACGAACACCACCGGCGGTTTGGTTGGACACAGTGATGCCGTCATCAGAAACTGTCATAGCACCGGGATTGTGACAAATTCCTACCTCGTCGCTGGGGGCTTGGTGGGTCGGAACAAATCCACCATCATGCATTGCTACGCAAGCGGAAACCTGTCCGCCTTGTCCAATGCCGGTGGTTTGGTGGGGGAAAATTATGGCAGAATCGATGCCTGTCATTCCTCCGGGAACGTTAGCGGATACCAGCGAACTGGCGGCTTGGTGGGTTACAGCTATCCCAATAGCTATCTATACGATTGCCACAGCAGCGGAAGCGTGAGTAATACATACAGGGATGCTGGTGGTTTGGTGGGAATGCTAAGTTATGGAACCATGGAAAAATGTTCAAGCAGTGGAAGCGTTAATGGAGTCAATACCGTTGGCGGCCTGGCGGGTTTGAACGAAGGCAGCATCGTTGATTGCCACAACAAGGGAATTGTGACAGGAGAATATTATGTCGGCGGCTTGGTGGGGAACAACAATTATGGAACCATTATAGCAAGTTGGAACGCCGGAAATGTGCTTAGCAATAGAATGGCGGGAGGTTTGGTGGCGTTTAACTCTAACGGCAGCATCCAAGACTGCCACAACGAGGGAAATGTTTCCTGTCCCAACCATGCAGGAGGTTTGGTGTCAAGCAGCACATCACTCACGATTTCAAACTGCTATAATACGGGAAACGTTAACTGTTCTGGTTATGGT
>JAAZHX010000008.1 GCA_012510495.1 Smithella sp. | reverse complement strand
CCCGAAAGAGCGTGGTCATCGGCCCGATGCGGCTGACGGAGAATAACCGCGGCGATGCACCCAGCGCCCTTGAGTACGGCGGTACAGTGACAGTGGATAAGAAGAATGTGACTGTCCGCTCCCGCCCGTACATGGGGCCGGCGTTTGAAAAAGAAAAAGCAGCACTCCCCGCACTGTGGCGGGATTCTGTGAAATAAACCCTGCTGAAGGCTGGCCGCTGGCCGCTGGAAGCTCAAAACGACTGAAAGGAGTTTTGAACAATGGACTTTTTATTAGGGATGAATGCAGCGTTGTATTTTGGCGCAGCTATCACCGGGGATGGGCCGACGCTGCCGTCAACGCTGACGCTGGTCGGCAACGTCAAGGATGTGACCTTGAACATGGAAGCCGGCGAAGCGGATATTGTATGCCTGATGTAGTGTGTTTTCAGGGCTGAAACATTCAGCCCGGCACACGATGCTTTGTTGACAATGTTAAATTCAAGCATTTGCTTGGAAGCAACCTTGGCTGTTTGGCCAGCCATCGTACATAGACAGTAAGTTTCTCAGGTCATGCGAGCTGAGAGGCGAAAGAATTCTGTCGAGAACGCGGGACACAGGAAAGGCTTCATATTCCGTTGCACGTCCTGCTATGTAGAGCTTCTGCATGATTACGAAAGGAACCAATCAATACCTTTGGGAAACTTCGCCCCTATTGCCGCTAATACTGGAGCCGTCTGGGAATGAGACCCTGGAATAGGCAATAGCTTAAACGGACAAGTGTTATTGATGTCGGCACGAATCCTACGAACTACGCGATAGTTCAAAGTCGGTAAAGCGGCCAATTATTTACCGGTGTTTAAGAGAACAGCAGACCGCTGATGGGTATGTAAAGATTGGAATCTAAACAGAAGCGTTTGAGTGTCAACAAAGGAACCAGGGAAGCTTAGTCGAGTATGGCAGTCGCATAAGATAGATTGCTTGTAGCAATCAAATCTCTGCCGATGAGGCGGCTAAGTGGCGGAGCAACCGTAGTAGTCCGAGGACGGGAAAGCCGTCCACATGGCGAAGGGTTGCAGAATGTTTCGTTTTGGACAACTGCAATATTTTCGATACAGAAGGGTTTCTGATGAATATTAACGAAGTCCAAAGAAGGTTATGGGAACAATCAAGAACGCATAGAGAAAATCAGGTGTCGGAAACACCGCTGTTTCCGTCAAATCCGTACGATTTGAGAGTACGCAAACTGATGGACTTGATGCATAACCCGATATGGCTGTCAGAGGCAGCCCATCGGGTCATGAAACGTTCCTATGGCAAAGCGCCGGGCGTAGATGGCGTGACCGTCAAAGAATTCCGTTCAGGATTCGAACGACGAGTCGAAGAACTGCGCCTGGAACTGAAGCGTGGAAACTATCAACCTCAACCAGTAAGGCAGGTCATGATACCAAAGGCTAACGGCAAAATGCGAGCGTTGGGCATACCTTGTCTAAGGGACAAGATTGTGCAGGAGGCCATGCGTATGGCCCTTGAGCCAATCTTTGAGGTCGATTTCCACGAAAACTCTTATGGGTTTAGGCCCAATCGGAACACACATCAAGCCGTACATCGTTGTCAGCACCTCATGAAACTCAAGTTTACATGGGTGATTGAAGGGGATGTTAAGGCGTGTTTCGATGAGATTTCTCACAAAGCCATACTGAAAGTTTTGAGAGAAAAGGTTCATGACAATAAGTTCCTCGACCTTATCAAACGGTTTTTGAAAGCCGGAGTTGAGGTCGATGGCGTTGTCAAACCAACCGTCAAGGGAGTACCGCAAGGCGGTGTAATATCACCACTGCTTGCCAACACAGTCCTTAACAAGCTGGACTGGTACCTGCATAGCAAGGGCAAATATGGCAAACAGGCAGAAAAGCGTTGTTGGGATGTAAAACAACCGAATATCAGGTTTGTTCGATATGCCGACGACTGGTGTGTCTTTGTAACACGGGCAAGCAAACGGTACGTCAGCGGGCTACGTGATTCTATTGGAAAATTTCTTGAAACCGAATGTGGTTTAAGTCTTTCAATGGAAAAGACACATATTACACATGTCCGAGATGGTTTTAGCTTCCTTGGCTTTGACCTCAAACTCACAGTGGGTCGCAATGGAAATCTTGTGCCTAAAATCCGCATCGGTACAAAAGCTAAACAACAGCTTCAGCTACGGTTAAACGAGGCGATGCGGTACAGACCGCATCAAGAATCAATCGCTTTGCGTATTAAGCGGGGTTCAGCCGTAGTCAGGGGT
>JAAZHX010000105.1 GCA_012510495.1 Smithella sp. | reverse complement strand
TTTTCTGAAATTCTGCGACTGGGGCATCAACATCACTTCGGCGCTTACCGACCGCCAGATGGAGTCGATGCTCGACACCGAATACGGCGGCATGAACGAAATTTTTGCCGACGCTTTCCTGATGACCGGGGATGAAAAATACCTGACAGCCGCAAAACGCTTCTCTCACCGCATGCTGCTCGACGCCATGGCTGAAGGCCGCGACAACCTCGACAACAAGCACGCCAACACCCAGGTGCCCAAAGTGGTCGGCTTTCAGCGCATTGCCGAACTGTCAGGTGATGAGCGGTATGCCAGGGCGGCCACCTTCTTCTGGGAGACCGTGACCGGTAAACGCTCCCTTGCCTTCGGCGGGAACAGCCGCAGGGAGCACTTTCCCAGCGTGACCTCGTGTACCGATTTTGTCGACGACGTGGAAGAACCCGAAACCTGCAACTCCTACAACATGCTGAAGCTCACCGAAGCGCTCTTCCGGGTCAGTCCCCAGGCACGCTATGCCGACTTCTACGAACGCACGATGTTCAACCACATCCTGTCCACCCAACACCCTGAACACGGAGGTTATGTCTATTTCACCCCGGCACGACCCCGCCATTACCGGGTCTACTCGGCACCCAACGAGGCCATGTGGTGCTGCGTGGGCAGCGGCATGGAAAACCATGGCAAATACAACCAGTTGATATACACCCATCAGCATGACTCCCTCTTTCTGAACCTGTTTGTGGCCTCGGAACTCCGCTGGCGCGAAAAAGGGATCAGAATGGTGCAGGAAACCCGGTTTCCCGACGAAGAAACCACCACCCTGAAGATAACCCGGGGAAAATCGAAATTTACCCTCATGGTGCGCTATCCCGGCTGGGTGAAGGAAGGCGGACTGAAGATCCTGATCAACGGAGTACCCTTCAATTACGATGCCCGCCCCTCCTCGTATGTGGGGATTGAAAGAACCTGGAGAAAAGGGGACCGGGTGGAGGTCTTCCTCCCCATGCACACGTCGGTGGAACCCTTACCCAATGTCCCCAATTACATCGCCCTTATGCATGGTCCCATCCTGCTGGGTGCCAAAACCGGTGACGAAGATTTGAAGGGCTTGGTGGCCGATGACGGACGCTGGGCGCACATTGCAGGCGGCGAACGCCTTCCGGTGGATAAAGCACCGGTGATTATTGCCAACAGCCCCGGTGAAATTGCCGGAAAACTCATCCCCGTAAAGGATAAACCTTTCACGTTTACCGCCCCGGAACTGAAGACAACCAACAACGCCCACCCGGAATTCCAGCCTTTTTCCCGGATCCACGATTCCCGGTACATGATCTACTGGATGTGGCTGACCCCGTCGCAGTATGTTTCCTACCTCGACTCCCTGGAAATTGTGGAGAGCGAAAAGATGGAACTTCAGAAAAGAACCGTTGATTTTGTGGCCCCCGGGGAACAGCAACCCGAAGCCGACCACCAGATGGAAAAAGAAAAATCCAACAGCGGGACTTTCCATGACCAGTTCTGGCGCGATGCCCGAAACGGAGGCTATTTCAGCTACAACATGGCCACGAATTCGGAAACCGGACTGAGCCTGATGGTCCGTTACTGGGGTGCCGAGTGGGGAAACCGGAAATTCGACATTTTCATAGACGACGAAAAACTCATCACCGAGGACAACACCGGCAGATGGAACCAGAGCAGGTTTCAGGAGGTAAAATACGACATTCCCGATACCATGGTGAAAGACAAAACCCACATCAGGGTAAAATTCCGGGCCTTGCCCGGAAACAGCGCCGGCGCCATATATTACATCAGGCTGGTATTGTGATCTCTTCAATTTGTCCGGCCACCTCAAGGGCGCCGTTGCGGCCGCTGTCTTTCAGTATAATGGTGCCCTGCTTCAGGTCGGTGAGGGTGACCTCAATCACCGACGTCATGCTCTCGGAGATCCGTCCGTCCATGAAGCCGGCCAGCGGGGAAGCCAATTCTGTGGCATGGTCCCGCCGGGCCACGACTTCCAGCCGGAAGTTCCTGTTTTCCATGACCAGCTCCACCGTTTCCAGTCCGGCCGTAGACTTCTTCAGCGCCGACCCGTTGTAGGT
>JAAZHX010000291.1 GCA_012510495.1 Smithella sp. | reverse complement strand
TTTTGGGCAAAATTAAAGCAGGCTTAAAAGCCCGCAAACCCGTATGATACCTATATTTTTACGCTATTAGTCCATAATTACCAGCAGGATTGCCCATGATGTAATTGAGGCGGTAGGCAGGGATGACTTCGTTCCAGTCCAGGCGCAGGGCGTTGGCATTGATGATGCTGGCGTTGTCGCGGATGGGATAGTCGATAAAATTGCCGCCGAAATAATGGCTGATCTCCTGGTCCATGAGGTGTTTGGTAAGTAGCATGGAGACTTTGGCGATCTCGCAGGGGAATTCTTCGAATTCGATGCCATAAAACTGGTCGACGGTGACCTTGGTGGGGTCGTCGAAGAGGACCATCTGCCCGGATTCGCTGAGCAGTTTGAGGACTTCAAACTCAAGCTGGCGCAGCTTTTGATAGGTGACGATCAGGAAGTTTCCGCAGCCGCAGGCAGGGTCGAGAAAGGTGAGGGAGGCGAGCTTGCGGTGAAAGGCTTGCAGCTCGGTGATGGTGCTTTTGGAACGCTCGAATTCTTCCTGCAGTTCGTCGAGAAAGAGGGGACGAATGACTTTGAGGATGTTTTCTTCGGAGGTGTAGTGTGCGCCCAGCTCGCGGCGCTCCTGGGGGTTCATTACGCCCTGGAACATGGCTCCAAAAATGGCGGGGCTGATCTGGGTCCAGTCGAAGTCGCAGCACTCGAGCAGAATGGAGCGCATTTTGGAAGAGAAGAAGGGCATGGACAGGCGTTCGGCAAAGAGCGAGCCGTTGATGTAGCGGAAGCGCCTGAGCTCTTCGGGCAGGGTGGTCATGCGTTTTTCGGGCGGCGTGTTGAGCGTGTGGAAAAGCATGGAGAGCCTGCCACCGAGGTCGTTGCCATCGGAGCTGGAGGCTTTGATGTAATTGTAGAAAGTGCTTTTTTCGAACACGCCGGTATCGTCAGCGAAAAGGCTGAAGAGCAGGCGGACGAGGTAGACCTCGAGCTCGTGACCGGAATAGCCGTTTTCTTTGAGGGCATCGTGGAGCTTTGCCATCTTGTAGGAGGCATCGGTGTTTAACTCGATCTCTGTGCGGGCTTCGGAGTCGGCATCGAAGCCAGCCAGGCGGCTGAAGATGCGCAGGTGTCTGCGTAATTCGGTTATTTTGAAAGGTTTGTAAGGGTGTTTTTTGTCGTAGTTGAAAACCTGGACTTTGTAGAAATCGCAAACCATGATGAGCTGGGGATCTCTTCGGGTTTGAGCCCACGGACGTAGTTCATTGCCTGGGTGTGGGCGGCTTCGAGTGACTCGCCCCTGGATTTCATTTCGATCAGGATCTTGCCGGGGAGCAGGTAGTCGATATAGTTGGGTTTGCCGCTGGGGAGGATGATCTGGTGTTGGGGAAAGCCGGTTTGCCAGTCGACACCGAAGACGTGGAGGAAGTCCTGGATGAATTTGATGTCATCCTGTTTTTCGGTGCCGGGGGAGGCGCGCCACTTGCGCTGGAAGGCGATGGCTCGGGTTTCGATCTCGTTCCAGGTGAGCAT
>JAAZHX010000206.1 GCA_012510495.1 Smithella sp. | reverse complement strand
TTTCCAGCGCAAATGCTGACCGGGTATTGGCCGGGACACTGCCGCTATCGACAGCTCGCTTCCACATCATCCCCCCGCTGCCGGAATAAAACTGCATCCCCGGTTGATCGGTGATAACTTCCAGCACGCGTCCTGTTTGAGGATCATACACTGTAGCAATGACTCCCTCATTGGTATCGAGAACATAGTTGTCGTCATAGCCCTGAAATACAGAACCGTTAAATGTTTCCCCGATCCTATATCCGATTGGATGGGGTTCGGTAAAATCGTAAGGAGTCCCCTTGACCGACGCAATCTCGCCCGTGGGTATTTGGGTTGCATTCAAGGGCGTATATTTCGACACTTTCAATGTTAGAATATGGTCAAAAATATATCCTTTGCCGACGCCGTGAAGATTAAAATAGGCATGATTGGTCATATTAATAACTGTCTTCTTGTCGGTGGTGGCGGCATAATCAATGATGATTTCGTTCTTATCGTTCCATGTGTAGGTCACTGAAACATGGATTGTTCCCGGAAAACCCTCTTCCATATCGGGGCTGACATAAGAGAATTTTACGGAGGGCTGTTCGCTGCCTTCGACGACCTCTGAATCCCAGGCCTTGGAGAACCAACCATTCCGGCCGCCATGCAGGGTATTCGGCCTGTTATTAATAGGTAAATTATACTCAACTTCATCGAGAGTGAATTTTCCGTTCGCGATCCTGTTGGCAAAACGCCCGATACTTGCTCCTCCATAGGCATCGCCGCGGATGATCGTCTTGAGTGTTTCACCCCCGGTAGTCACATTATCCTTAACACCATCCTTATCGGGAACCTCAATCCTGACGATTCTTGCCCCATAATTGGTCAGCTTCAATACATTCCCCTCCTTATTCGTCAAGGTATAGAGATTGATCTTGCTTCCATTATTGTCTCCAAGCACATCTTTTACAACTTCTCCAAATGTCATATTGCATATTAAAAGGATAACGATAGTCGATAACATTTTCTTCATAATAACCTGCCCGGATTAGATATTAATTGTTTTAATTCTTCCAACAAGATTACTAATTAATCGGTTTTCTGAGTTCCTGTAAAGTTCAGATTTCGCGATTGCTGCTGCGTCATTCCTGGAGGTCCTATACGGCCCCCGGTCGGTGCCACGATCTCCATTATAAGTTGATTATCCTCGAAGGTAAACTGAAAAGTCTCGGTTGAGCCGGGGATTGAACATCGAGAGATAATAGGCCGAAAGATGATTTTCGCTGGTCCATGTACAAATTCCGGCATCCTGATTTCTTAAGTTATGAATACAGTTCTTATATCATCTATACACCCACATTAAAAAGGATAATAAATCTCTTTTTATAGAATAAATATAAATGATTTGTACTATATTGTCAAACGACATAATTTCCTGTACAGGATTGTATCAAGAATCTGCGATGGCCATTTTCATTTTAAATTATTCTGTCTCTTAAAAAAACTTCTATATAAAGCTTTCAAGTTTGTCTTCATACGGGTATAATTCACCAACGTTTTAACGTCATCTGTAACTTATGACATTTTTTTAAGGGGATTGATCATGAGTAAGAAAGCAAGTCTATCACGTATTACCTGTACTTTGTTATTCGCTGTCGCGATACTCGCTGCGCTAACC
>JAAZHX010000114.1 GCA_012510495.1 Smithella sp. | reverse complement strand
TGGTAAAGGTGGCCAAAAGAATGCTTTGTGCCGGCTCGCCCGACTCGATCAGGCGTGCCACACGGTAGGTCAGGGTCCTGGTTTTCCCGCTTCCCGCACCCGCCAAAACCAGCAGCGCCCCCCCTTTTTCCATTACAACGCGGTATTGTTCGGAATTGAGTTCGGTTTCATAGTTGATCATTGAAAGAACTGCGCTCAGGCGCTTATGGCCTTCTTGATTTCTGAGACCGTGTCATCAGCGACGAGTGAGAGAAAATTTTTTAACAATCCTTCTTTTTCGTAATAGCCGATCAGTGGCGCGGTCTTCTGATGATAAATTTCCAGACGGTTGGCAATGGCCTCTTCGGTTTCATCGTCGCGCTGCATCGTCTGATGATGACACAATTTGCAGGCGCCGTCTTCCTGCGGCGGATTATTTTTAATGTTGTAAATGGCCTGGCAGTCCGGGTTGCAACAGGTTCTGCGTGTGGTCAGACGATCCAGAATGATATCCCTCGGAGCTTCCAGATTGGCCGTAAAATCCAGTTTGACGCTCAACTTCGCCAGAAGATTTTTGAGTTCCCGGGCCTGAAAAATCGTTCGCGGAAATCCATCCAGAATGAAGCCCTTCCGGCAATCCGGCTTGCGCAGCCTCGCTTCCATGATTTCCATGATCAGGGAGTCGGGGACCAAATCTCCGCTGTCCATGAACTCTTTCGCTTTTTTCCCCAGATCCGTCCCCTCTTTCACGGCAGAGCGCAAAATGTCTCCCGTGGAAATCGGCACGGAGCCGTCGAATTCCGCAAGCAGTTTGGCTATGGTGCCTTTGCCGGCGCCCGGCGCGCCCAATAAAACCACTCTCATTGATTCCTCCTGAAAAGATCCCGCATCCGTTGACGGGTTGCGACGCTTATAGTGTAAAAATATCGGATGGTCAAGTCGTATACGGGCGAGGGAGGAATTGCGACAGGGTCTCGAGGGCCGGACTGCCGTTGAGAATTTTACCGCGAAAACTGAATTTCAAAAACATGCGGCCAGTATTTGCCGGTCACAAAAACGCGGTTTGTCTTCTCGTCACACGCAATGCCGTTGAGCACGTCCACGCGTGCATTGGCGGAAAGATAAGAACGAAGCGCGGACAGATCGATCCAGCCCAAAACCCTGCCGGTTTGGGGCGAAATACGGGCGATGACGTCCTCCATGTAAATATTCGCCCAGATCTCCCCCCGGATAAACTCCAGTTCATTGAGCCGGGAAACCGGCCTGTCCCCGTCGGAAACACGAATGCTTCTCAGAATTTTAAAGGATTCCGGATCGCGGAAGACGATGACCGGGGAACCGTCGCTCATCAGCAGGTTTTTCCCGTCGGAAGTCAACCCCCAGCCCTCTCCTTTGTATCGGATTCTTCTGATTTCCCGAAGCGAGGCGGCATCATACACCAGAGCGGTTTCATTTTGCCAGGTCAGCAGATAAATCCGGTTTTTGAAAAGCGCGATGCCCTCTCCGAAAAACTCCGGGGGCAGTTGAACCTGCCTCATGATTTTGCCTGTCTCAATTTCTTTGCAGGCCAGTGTCGATTGGCCCAGCAAGCCGGTGGACTCGCACAAAAAACCGTCCATCATGAGCAGTCCCTGCGTAAAGGCGCCCGCGTCGTGCGGATGGATTTTCCGAACTGCGGCGGAAGAAATGGGCGCCTCCGTTTTCATCAGGAGGGAAAACGGGATCTTTCCCGGCAGAACATTCTCCGCACCGGCGCCGTCCGGCCGCAAAACACAAGCTGAAATGAAGATCAGTGCGACAAGGATCGTTTTGATATTCTTGGTCATCATGGCATAGCAACTGTGAGGGAGCAAAAGAATTCCTCCTGTCTTCCGGGAAGCCGCGGCAAGCGACCGCGCCGTCATCCGTTGCCCGCTGCCGGCAGGGCATCCGCCGAACGCAGGTAAACGGGCGCGCACCGGGCCGGATCCAGTAAATCCCCGTGGAAGTATTTTTCCAGCGCCAGATCTGCAACGGCTGCGGCGCTGATGAACTGCTGTTCGGCCGGAGCCATTTTATTTTTCTGCGCGGACAGGGGACCAATCAACCCGGCATACCGGAGGACGCCGTCTCCGACATAGATAACCGGCTCGGAAAAAGGATCCTCCACGCTGCGCGGATCCCGGGCCTGCGGTTCCCCGACCGGATGGAGGACGCCGTCCTCTCCGTACCGGTAGTAGGCCAGATAAACCTGACCGCGGCCGGCGTCCATCATCGAACCGATGACGGCGTCCGTCTCCCCCACATTAAGGGCCAGAGCGGCAAGCGAGGAAATCCCCGCCGCCGGTTTGCCCGTCGCCAGCATCAGGCCTTTGAGCGTGCTGACCCCGATGCGCAATCCGGTAAAAGAGCCGGGGCCGATCGTACAGGCAAACAAATCAATGTTCCGCACGGGAACGTTCGACAGGCGGCAGGCTTCGTCAATGGCTGGAAGAAGCACTTCCGAATGGTTCCGGTCTTTGTGCAGGATGGCGTTGTATAAAACGTGACGGTCGCGAAGCAGAGCGACCGACGCGGTCCTGGAAGACGTATCGAAAGCCAGGGTCAGCATATCACTTGAAGAACTTTAAAAGATCGTTGAGGGGTTTGATATTGAGTCTCTCGATGTCGATCATGATGATAAAAAGCATCAGCATCAACAAAATGACAAACCCGATTTGCTGGGCCCATTCCTTGATTTTGACCGGAATTTCCTTTTGGGCCGTCATCTCGATCAGATAAAAGAAGATATGCCCCCCGTCCAAAACGGGGATAGGAAACAAATTGATGACCCCCAGATTGATGGAAAGAATTGCCATGAAAAGAATAAACGGGATAATACCTTCCTTCACCTGGTTTCCCGCCACCTGGGCGATGAAGATGGGTCCGCCCAGCGTCCGGGGGGAAAGCACCCCTTCCAGCATTTTTACCACGGAAATGACGGTGAGTTTACTGATCTCCCATGTTTTGCCCACCGCTGAAACCATGGCCGCCGACGGGTTTTTCCTTTCGATGACCGTCCGGCCGGCCGGTGCAATGCCGATTAAGTAGCTCGACTCTTCTTCGCCGAAAATGTTTTTCGTCTTCGAGAGTTTCGGTTTGACGACAAAGGTTTTCTCTTCAGCGCCGCGTTGAACCAGAATGGCGAGGTCCCGTCCTCCGGACTTCCGGATGACGGGCCGGATCTCGTCCCAGAAGCTTATCCGGCGGCCATTGATCGACAGAATTTTGTCGTCTTCAAGGATGCCCGCCTGCGCGGCGGCGGAATCCGGCGACAGCTCTCCGATGACCGGGAGAAGGTTAGGCAGGCCGTACAGGTAAACCACAAAAAAAATGACAATGGCCAGCAGAAAGTTGAAGACGGGACCGGCCAGCACAATGAGCAGACGCTTCCATCTCGGCTGTTTGTAAAAAGACCGTTTCGCGTCTTCCGGCGGAAGTTCTTCCGTTCCCGATTCGCCGAGCAGTCTGACGAATCCGCCCAGCGGAATCCAGGAAAGAACATATTCTGTTTCGCCGATTTTCTTCCCGAAGATTTTGGGTCCGAACCCGAGAGAAAATTTCAGGACGCCGACGCCCCCGGCGCGCGCGGCCAGAAAATGCCCCAGTTCATGTACAAAAATCAGAATTCCCAGCAATACAATAAATGAAATGAAGGTAACCAATCGATCATCCTCTCCGCAGCTTTTTCAGAATACCGGCCGCTTCTCTTCTGGCCTCCCCGTCCGCATGAAGAATCTCCTCCAGCGACGGGTTTTGTTTCACCGAATGCCGGTCCAGGGCCTTTTCTATTACTTTGGGAAGATCATTAAAGCAAATTTTATTTTCCAGAAACGCAGCCACCGCCGCCTCATTGGCCGCGTTTAAAACCACCGGGGAGGTGCCTCCCGCCCGCGCGGATTCATACGCCAGACGAAGGCAGGGAAACTTTTTCGTGTCCGGCAGGCAAAACGTTAAGTTGCCGGTTTTCGCCAGATCCAGCTCCGGCAGATGGTTCGTCAGACGGTCCGGATAGGACAATGCATACGCAATAGGAATCCTCATGTCGGCAATGCCCAGCTGCGCCAGAACGGATCCGTCCAGAAGTTCGATTGCGGAATGCACGACGCTCTGCGGATGAATCAAAACATCGATGCGGGAGACGTCCACGCCAAACAGCCATTCCGCCTCAATCACCTCCAGACCTTTATTCATCAGAGACGCGGAATCCACCGTGATTTTTGCGCCCATTTTCCAGCGCGGATGCCGCAGCGCCTGCGCCGGCGTCACTTTTTTCAAATCCGTCCGCGATAAGGAATAAAACGGACCGCCGGACGCCGTGAGAATAATCCTTTTTACGTTTTTCGGATTCTGTCCGGCAAGGCATTGAAAGATCGCGCTGTGCTCGCTGTCCACGGGGAGAACGCAGATCTTCTTTTGTTTGGCTTTTTTCGTCACCAGATGCCCGGCGATGACCATGGTTTCCTTGTTCGCCAGCGCAAGGTCTTTCCCCGCCTCGATCGCCGCCAGGGTGGGCTTCAGGCCCGCCGCGCCGGAAATGGCGGAAAGAACAATGTCGGCGCTCCGATGCGCCGCAACTTCCTGCGCGCCCGCTTCTCCGTAGAGAATGCGCACCGGGTTCCGGCTTCCCAGAAGGGCATGAAGATGTTTTGCATCCTCCGATGTTTGAACGGAAACGGCTTCGGGGTGAAACGCCCGCGCCTGCCGGGCCAAAAGCGTTACATTACGGCCCGCTGCGAGAGCCGCCACGCGAAATTTTCGCGGATTTTTTGCTACGACATCCAGCGCGCTGACACCGATAGAGCCTGTAGAGCCCAGAATCGTTACTTTTTTCATCAGCCAATCACAAATATCCGGTAATAATATACAAAAGGCGCCAGGAAGATCAGGCTGTCCATCCGGTCCATCAACCCGCCGTGCCCGGGCAGCAGAGCGCTGGCGTCCTTTTTCCCGTGGCTTCTTTTGATGGCGGATTCGCAAAGATCACCCAGTTGGCCGATGATGCTGCCCACAAAACCGAGGATCAGAAAATGGACCCAGTGAATTTGGGAGAACAGAAAACAGCCGAAAACGACAGTCGCCAGGGTGGCGCCCAGGATGAGCCCCAGCGTGCCTTCCACGGTTTTACCGGGGCTGACTGCCTCCAGCAGCTTTCTTTTGCCCAGGGACTTGCCCACGTACAGCGCCACCGTGTCTCCGATAATGCCGATCACCAGCACCAAGAGAACCCAGTAAACGCCGTTCTCCAGCAGCCGCAGCAAAACAAAGTGCGAGGTCAAAAGCGGAATGTACAAAATGCCGAACAGTACTTTCATCACGGAGGACAGATCCAGGGAAGGCCCTTTGGCCTGCCACAGAAAAACCATGAAAACCATCAGCGTCGCAAAGGTCAGAACCGCGACAATCCACTGGGCATTGCCCGCGAGCACGACCCAGGGAATCAAAACGGCGACAATCAGACTCTCGGTTTTTTCCGCCCTGTGCCCGGGGCCGAAAACAATGCTGTTGTATTCCCAAAGGCCGATGACAATTACCAGGGTAATGACGGCGGTCAGTACGGCCGGCGAGCCCCGGACAATGATCAGGAGCAGCACAGCGGCCAAAACAAGGCCGGTCAGCCATCGCTGGAGATTGGAGTTCTGGGTAGCCATCGCGCGCTCCTTTGGGCGGTTATTTCCTGCCGGAAACCTGATCGCTGGTTAAGCCGAAACGTCTTTCCCGGCGCTGATAGGCGGCAATCGCCTTTAATAAATCGTCTTTTTTGAAATCAGGCCATAAAACGTCCGTAAAGTAAAGCTCTGTATAGGCCATCTGCCAGAGAAGAAAATTGCTGATGCGATATTCGCCGCTCGTCCGGATCAACAGATCGGGGTCGGGCAGCTCGCTCGTGTACAAATAGCGTCCGAATACGTCCGCATCCACGGAATCGGGATTCAGTTTTCCTTCCCGGCTGTCGGCCAGCATCTTTTTGACGGCCGCGAGAATCTCATCCCGGCTGCCGTAGCTCAACGCCAGATTCAGAACCATCTTGTCATTGGATTGCGTCAGTTTTTTAACGTCAAGCAGCTTTTTTTTCACGGGCTCGTACAGGCGATCGATGTCTCCGATGGTGGTCAGCCGGATTTCCCGTTTCTGGAGGGTCGGCGCTTCTTTGTCCAGATAATCCGCCAGCAGATCCATCAGAGCATTGATTTCATCGCCGGGTCTGCCCCAGTTCTCCGAAGAAAAGGCGAACAGCGTCAGACAGGCAATCCCCAGTTCCCGACTCGCCGTCACCGCCGCGCGCACCGCCTGGGCACCTTTTTGATGTCCCCGAATCCGCCCCAGGGCGTGCTGTTTGGCCCACCGCCCGTTGCCGTCCATGATGATGGCGATGTGTCCGGGAAGATGATCGGGATCTATTTTTTGCATAGGGTCTGTCCCCTGATGTCCGGCCATGCTCAGGAAAAGCAGGCGGCCAAATGGAGGCTGTCCGTGTGTTTACACCGGCTGTCGGGCCGGCGCCGTCAGCCGGAAAACATGAACCGGCATCAAAAACAAATGGGGAGTTTTACACTCCCCATTGGCGCCTGTTCGGTTACGGTCCGTCTTAAATCTCCATGATTTCTTTTTCTTTAGCCGCAAAAATCTTGTCCGTTTTTTCGATATAACGATCCGTCAATTTCTGAACCTCGTCCTGCGCGTCGTGCATTTCATCCTCGGACATTTTATTGTTCTTTTTTAATTCTTTCAGCGCTTCATTGGCGTCGCGCCGCTCGTTGCGCAGCTTGATTTTTCCTTCTTCCGCCATTTTTTTCACAACTTTGACCAGTTCTTTGCGCCGCTCCTCCGTCAATTGCGGAATGGAAAGGCGAATCACTTTGCCGTCCGTGGAGGGCATCAATCCCAGGTCGGATTTCTGAATGGCCTTTTCGACGGCGCCGATCGTCGTGACGTCCCAGGGAGCAATGACAATCAAACGGCTTTCCGGCACGGAAAGATTGGCCACCTGGGCAATCGGGGTCGGCGTTCCGTAATAGTCCACCCTGATTCCGTCAAGCAGGGAAACCGACGCCCGTCCGGTTCTTACCCTGCTGAATGATTTCTCCAGAGAAGAGATGGTTTTTTCCATATTGTCTGTAAACTTTGAAAAAATCTGCTCTTTCATGATCATTCTCCTACGTATGTTCCAATTTTTTTACCGCAAACAACACCGTAAATATTGCCTTTTTTCTGCAGGTTAAAGACAACGAGAGGCAGCCGGTTGTCCCGGCAAAGCGAAATGGCCGTTGAATCCATCACTTTAAGGTTTTTAGTCAACACATCGATATAACTTATCTTTTTAAACATCACTGCTGAGGGGTCCAGGGCGGGATCCGCACTGTAAACCCCTTCTACTTTTGTTGCCTTCAGAATAACGTCCGCCCGAATTTCCATCGCCCGCAGGGAGGCGGCCGTGTCCGTTGAGAAATAGGGATTTCCCGTTCCGCCGGCAAAGATGACGATTCTGCCTTTTTCCAGATGGCGCAGGGCTTTGCGTTGAATAAAAGGCTCCGCAATTTCCCGCATTTCAATGGACGAAAGGACGCGCGTAGCAAGCCCTTTCGACTCCAGCGCGCTCTGAAGGGCAAGACTGTTGATCACCGTCGCCAGCATCCCCATGTAATCGGCGGTCGTGCGTTCCATGCCCCGGGTGCAGGCTTCCGTGCCCCGGAAAATATTACCGCCTCCGATAACAATGCCGATCTGAATCTTCAGCTCCGCAAGCGACCTGATTTCATCGGCAATGTAGCCGACCACATCCGGATCGACACCTGTGGGCTGTTTACCCAGAAGAGCTTCACCGCTGAGCTTTAAAAGGATTCTTTTGTACGCGGCTTTTGTCTTTTTGCTCATTATTTTTTGAATTCCTCGCCGAGTTGAAAGCGGGCAAAACGGCGAATGACGATATTTTCGCCTGTTTTAGCAATCATGTTGCTGATCAGCGTTCCGACAGTAATGTCCTGATTCTTGACAAATTTCTGTTCCACCAGACAAACATCTTCGTAGTATTTCTTGAGCTTGCCTTCAATGATCTTGTCCCAAATTTTTTCAGGCTTTTTCTCCTCACGAAGCTGGCTGCGGTAAATTTCTTTTTCCCGGTCGAGCACATCTTCGTCAATTTCGTCCGGACGCACACACAACGGATTGGATGCGGCAATATGCATGGCAATATCCCTGGCCATGGTCTGAAAATCCTCGGTTTTCGCCACAAAATCCGTTTCACAATTAATTTCTACCATCACACCGATTCTGCCGCCCATATGGATATAGGACGCAATGGTTCCGTCTTTGGCCGCTTTGGACGAGCGTTTGGTCGCCGCCGAAAGCCCTTTCTTTCTCAAAAAATCAATCGCTTTTTCAAAATCGCCGTTTACAGCCACAAGCGCTTCCTTGCAATCCATCATGCCGGCGCCTGTTTTCGTTCTCAATTCTTTCACCATGGTTGACGTAATTTCCACTGTCTTATCCTCCTGAAATTCTATTGCCTGAATATGCTTTTCGCGCAGGTGCGTTGTGAATGCTTCTCTTAAGCAGACGCGTCCGAACCGTTTTCCATTTCGACGCTTTCCGGAATATCCGTCTCTGCTTCCTGTTGGACCGCAGCCGGGGCTCCCGCTTCTTTATTGGATTGTGCGACCAGTTTCTCTTCAAACCGTTTCTTGCCTTCCAGCACCGCGTCCGCAAATTTTGAAGAGAACAGCTTGATGGCCCTGATCGCGTCGTCATTTCCCGGAATAACATAATCGATGTCCGTAGGATCACAATTGGTATCGACAATGGCCACCAGAGGAATATTCAATTTTTTCGCTTCCCGCACCGTGATCCGCTCGCGGTTGGGATCCACGATGAAAACGGCGGCAGGCAGCGTTTTCATGTTTTTGATGCCGCCCAGAACATTTTCCATCTTGTCCTTCTCTTTTTGCAGCTTGGTGATCTCTTTTTTGGGAAAAGCCTTCACGGAATCATCGCCAAACATCTTGGTGAGGCTGTTGAGGCGATCAATGCTCTTTTTGAGGGTGACAAAATTGGTCAGCATGCCGCCCAGCCAGCGCTGATTGACGAAAGGCATGCCGCAGCGCGTCGCCTCTTCGCGAATGGCCTCCTGGGATTGCTTTTTGGTCCCGACAAAGAGGATCTCTCTGCCCTGGCCGACCGTATCCACGACAAAATTGTAGGCGGACTGGAACATGCCCACGGTTTGTTGCAGATCGATAATGTAAATGTTGTTGCGGGCCCCAAAGATATAAGGCTTCATTTTGGGGTTCCACTTGTTGGTCTGATGCCCGAAATGGACACCGGCTTCGAGTAACAGTTTCATGGAAATGGCTGACATAATGTTTTCTCCTTTGTTTTTTTCCGCCACCCCCGTCGTCTTGCCGGCAAACTTGAAAACTCAAGCAACCTGCCGTCAATCAGGAGGTGTGTGAAATTTTGGGGCAATTATCACAAAACCATTGATTGATCAAGCGTAAATAACATTTTCGGCAATAAAATTAACGTTTTTTCAATACGTTCCTCATGTGGAATAAGAAGCGTTGATTTTCACATAATCGTAGGACAGGTCCGACGTATATACTGAATAGGACTTGTCGCCGCCTCCAAGGCCGATGCGGATTTCAATATTGCCGTCCCGAAAAATTTCTTTCAGTCCGGTCGGCGGCAGGTTGGCGGGCGCATCCTGGACGAAGACGGTCATGTTTCCAATCGACAAACTGACTTTTTCCTTTTCCAGCAGGATACCTGACGCGCCGATCGCGGCAAGGATTCTTCCCCAGTTTGGATCTTCGCCGAAAAAGGCGGTTTTGACCAGATTGGAATTGGCGACGGAATACGCCACCCGCCTGGCGTCGGATTTTGACTTTGCCCCCTCCACCACGACGGTGATGAATTTGGTCGCTCCCTCGCCGTCTTTGACCACAGCCTGCGCCAGTTCGGCAAGCACATCCGTCAGCATCTCCCTGAACCGCTGAAGTCTTGCCTGAGCTCGCTCCAGCGGGTTATTCCCGGCCAGACCATTGGCCAGAATAATGGCCGTATCATTGGTGCTCATACAGCCATCCACGCTGACGGCATTGAACGTTAAATCGATCGCCTGATGAAAGACGGTATTGAGCGCCTTGGTGTCAATCAGCGCGTCGGTCATCACATAGGTCAGAAGCGTGGCCATGTTCGGCTCGATCATGCCCGCACCCTTGGCAATGCCGCAAATCGTAATGTCTTTCGCGCCGACAATGCCCTTGCGGACGGCAATTTTGGGATATTTGTCCGTGGTCATCATGGCCGCTTCCGCGTCCTCAATGCCGAATTCGTTGAGCCCCCTGACCAGTTTGCCGAGGCCGGATTCAATTTTCCGGACGGGCAGCCTCTTGCCAATCACCCCCGTAGAACAAAGCAGCAGATGCTCCTCGGGAATTTTCAACTGCCTGACCGCGGCCGCCGAAACCGCCAGAGCATCCGCCATCCCCTCTTTGCCTGTCGCAGCGTTTGCACAGCCGCTGTTGGTCAGAATGGCCTGCGCCATCCCCCTTTTGATCCTCTCGGCGTCAATCAGCACCGGCGCCGCCTTGAAGGTATTTTTGGTAAACAGCGCGGCGGCTTTTGCCGGGATGGTGGAAAAGATCAGCCCCAAATCCTTCTGCTTGCCGCCTTTGATGCCGGCAGATACACCATGGGCCAAAAAACCGGGTACACTTGCCTTATTTGTGGATTTCGTCATGACCGCTACTCCTTTAAAACTCAAGCTCCGCAACATTTCTTGTATTTCTTGCCGCTGCCGCAGGGACAGGGATCATTCCGGCCGATCTTCTCGGTTGCACGCCTCACCGTCTGAGGGGCCGGCGTGTCTTCTCCCCGACTTAAGATGTAATCCTGTTTCTGCTTTTGCTGTATTTCTTCGACTTCTTCCTCTGTCTGAATCCGGACCAGACACAGCTTTTCGAGCGTGTCCATTTTGACGCGCGCAATCATTTCCATGAACATCGCATATCCTTCGCGCTGATATTCTCTGACCGGATCTTTCTGCCCGTATCCGCGCAAACCGATGCCTTCCCTCAGGTGGTCCATGGACAGCAAATGTTCTTTCCAGTGGGTGTCGATCGCCTGGAGCATGATGACTTTAATAAGATGCGTCATCAGATCCGGACCGAATTCTTTTTCCTTGCCGTGTAAATATTGCTGAACATTTTCCACAATGAGGCTTCGGATGGCATCGGCAGACGTCAGGTCTTTCGCGTTTGCGATATTGGGGCGGAATTTAAATTGCTGAAATACCGCGTCCTCGAGTGCTTTGAGATTCCAATCCTGGAAATGATTCTTTTCGCCGACAAATTCAAAAAGCAAATCACCGGTGATTTCCTCAACCATTTCTTCAATATCAGTCCATAAGTCTTCTCCCCGCAAGACTTTTTTGCGCTGTTCGTAAATAACCTTTCTCTGGTTATTCATTACATCGTCGTAATCGAGCAGGTGCTTCCGGATATCAAAGTTCTGTCCTTCCACGCGCTTTTGGGCGTTTTCGATGGCGCGGGAAATGTATTTATGTTCGATCGGCTGGCCTTCTTCAAGGCCCACGGTATCCATCACCGAAGATATCCGCTCGGCGCCGAAAACCCGCAGCAAATCATCCTCCAGGGAAAGATAGAAGCGAGAGGATCCGTTGTCTCCCTGACGACCGGACCGCCCCCGCAGCTGATTATCGATCCGGCGGCTTTCGTGTCTTTCGGTTCCCAGAATATGCAGCCCCCCCCAATCAGCCACATTTTCTCCCAGTTTGATGTCCGTCCCGCGGCCAGCCATGTTGGTGGAAATGGTGACCTGCCCGGGCTGACCCGCTCCGGCGATAATTTCCGCTTCTTTTTCATGATTTTTGGCATTCAGCACATGGTGCTTGACCCCTGCCCGGGCAAGATGCTTGGAAAGCATCTCGGACTTTTCGATGGAAATCGTGCCGATCAGCACCGGGCGCCTGGCTTTGTTCAGCGCCTTCACTTCTTCGATGACGGCTTTGATTTTCTCCGGCTCCGTTTTGTAGATCAGGTCGTTGTGATCCTGCCGGATCATGGGCATGTTGGTCGGAATCACCACGACATCCAGGTTGTAGATTTTCTTGAATTCCGCGGCTTCCGTATCGGCGGTGCCGGTCATTCCCGCCAGCTTTTTGTACATGCGGAAATAATTCTGGAACGTAATGGAGGCCAGCGTCTGGTTTTCCTTTTCGATCTTGACCTTCTCCTTGGCCTCCAGGGCCTGATGCAGTCCGTCGCTGTAGCGCCTGCCCGGCATCACCCGCCCGGTAAACTCATCGACAATAATCACCTGATTGTCTTTCACCAGATAGTCCACATCGCGCTTGAACAGCGTGTGGGCCCGAAGCGCCTGATTCACATGGTGAACGATTTCAATATTGCGCGGCTCGTACAGGTTCTGGACATTCAACAGTTTTTCAACATGAGACACGCCTTCTTCCGTCAGGACGACCGTTTTACTTTTTTCTTCGATCGTGTAATCCGCGTCTTTGCGCAGGCGGGGAATGATCTGGTTGATTTTGTAGTATTTGTCCGTCGATTCATCCGACGCTCCGGAAATAATAAGCGGTGTGCGGGCCTCGTCAATCAGAATGCTGTCCACTTCATCGACGATCGCGTAATTGAATTCCCTCTGAACGTATTCCTCCAGACTGAACTTCATGTTGTCGCGAAGATAATCAAAGCCGAATTCATTGTTGGTGCCGTAGGTAATATCCGCCCCATAGGCCTTCCGGCGTTCGTCGTCGTCCATGCCGTGCACAATGACGCCGACCGTCAACCCCAGAAAAGAATAAATGGGGCTCATCCATTCCGCATCGCGCCGGGCCAGATAGTCGTTGACGGTGATCACATGGCAGCCATTGCCGGAGAGCGCGTTCAGATACAACGGCATCGTTGCGGCCAGTGTTTTTCCTTCGCCGGTTTTCATTTCCGCTATTTTACCTTCGTGCAGCACAATCCCGCCGATAATCTGCACGTCGAAAGGACGCATCATCAATGTTCGGCGCGCCGCTTCTCTGGCCACGGCGAACGCCTCCGGCAGAATATCATCCAGCGTCAGACCGTTTTCGAGCTTTTCCTTGAAATAGGGAGTCTTTTCCTTTAACTGCGCATCGGAAAGCGTCATCAACTCCTTTTCATGATGATTGACTTCATTAAGCAGCACGGAGAGTCGTTTTAATTCACGATCGTTTTTAGTTCCCACGATCTTCCTGAGAATCACGTTCAGCATGGACCACCTTTAAAAAAACCGGTTTTTACCGTTACCGGAAGCTTTTAGCATATTTATTCATTTAACAAAAACATTCATTTGCCCGCCGGGGCAGTTCTTTTCCCGCACATGGGGACGCTGCCGCTTTCCACCCGTTGTTGCGGTTGCATCCTTTCAATTCAAAGACTTGGATTATTTCAAGTATTTTCTCGGATTGACCGGAACATCATTCACAATCACGCCGTAATGAAGATGCGCACCGGTGCTTCGGCCTGTATTGCCGACATATCCGATCACGTCTCCTCTTTTTACCCCAACGCCTTCTTTCACGGCTGCTTTTGATAAATGCGCATAGCTTGTGGAAACCCCATACCCATGATCAATTTTGATGACGTTGCCGTCGCCCGGACGATAGGCTACCTCCAGAACAAACCCGTCCGCGGTGGCGATAATTTCTTTCCCCGATCTTGACGCGATGTCGATGCCTTTGTGAAACTCCCTGCCGTTGCCGAACGGATTTTTCCGCACGCCGAATTCCGAGGTGACCCATCCCCGGACAGGCCAGATCGAAGGCGTTGCGGCCAGCAGGGATTTCTGCTCCCGAAGAAAATTTAAAAGTTCATTGAAACTCGATTCTCTTTCGGTGGCTTCCGCGTTCAGCCGGTCGATGCTTTCATGCATGCCGGAAACGAGGCGATCCCGGTCCTCGTCAATAAGCTGCTGCAGGCGAATCTGATCGTTATCGGATCCTCCAATGCCCAATGGTGTTTTTCCGCCCTGCCCGATCTGCTCCGATGCCAGGATTCGCAATTTCTTGTCAAATTGCTTGATTTCCTCCATTCGGTCGGCAAAGCCGTCAATCTTTAAGGCCAACGCATTTATTTCTTTTGTTTGCTGAACGGTCTGCTGCCGAAGGCGGGAAAGTTCCATGCGATCTCTTTTAATGCCGGCATAATCATAAACAACATAGAGCGTCAGAAAAACCACCAGAATGGTTCCGGCGCAAAGGCCGTAAATCAGTTTACCGGAAAGAGAGATCTTGGTTACAGAGCTCTTTCTTCGGGGTATAACCATCAGTGTGAAAAATTTATCGGACATTTTCCCCCTGAACAGCTGAAATTAAAGAAGACAAACAGGTGTAAAGTTTTGCATTCCTAACACAGGGAAAAATCAAAGTCAAGAACAAGTCACGTCACCTTCAGAACGGGAAAATGACTATTGTCCCGCAAATTCAATGTCTTGGGGAGGGGTTAAGGGATCTTCTTTTATACCGCGCAGGGAGAATGCCTTCCCGGCAGCAAATCCATTCGATATTTTCGCCTGGGGAGCCGGTCCGTATTCAAGGAATTTTTTAAATCGTTAAGCGCCGTAATCCCCATCCCCATCCTTAAAGCGTCCTTCAAGAGTCGCCGGAAGCGTTCTTCAAAGATCCCCCCCTCCACCTCGGCATGCACCGGAAGGATGTGGTCGTGTCCGTCGTTCATCAAACCGGTGATCGTGGCCAGGTCATTTTGCCGGTCGAGTTCTTCAAAGCAGGGCAAATCGGAGGGGAGCTCCGGCAGACCGGGCGAGACGTGAACAAACGGTGTTTTGGCCCGCGTACAGCTCAGGTATTCGAAGGGATATTTCCCGGCGATTCGCAAAACGCGATCGTCAATCAGCCAGGAAGGGGCGCCGAACGCGGTTGGTTTCCGCCCCGTGAGCTTCTCAAAACCACACACCCCCTTTGCGAACTCCTTCTCAATCCACTGCTCCGGCTTTTTCGGAAGGTCATCCTGCCAGCGGCGATGGTCCCAGGCGTGAAACTGAACTTCATGGCCCTCGTCGAGGATTTGACGGACCAGCGCGGGAAAAGACAGAGCAATCATCGGAGCGGGTAGAAGCGTTCCGTAGAGCGCGGTTTTCCAGCCATACAGGCCGGGTGCCCGGGTCTTCAGCATTTTTTTTAAAAAAAGAGGGTTTTTAAGAAGCTGCAGCACGGCGCGTCCGGAATTGTCCGGCCCGATGCTTAAAAAAAAAGTCCCCCGGACGGAAAAATCTTTCAGGACGCGCAAAAGACGCGGAACGCCGTTTTTCATTCCCCTGTGCGTGTCCACATCGATTTTCAACCCGAGCCTGCCCATCGATTCTTCCGTATTTAAGCCGGTTAGTTAAAGCGTTGCCGCCTGGTTTTCTTCCAGAAACGAATTGAGCGTCAGGCGCAGGGATTCCTGCAAGCCGATTTTGGGCTCCCAGCCGAGCAGTTTCCTGGCCTTCTCTATGCTGGGTTTTCTGGTGTAAATATCCTGGTAGCCTTTGCCGTAATAAACATCCGCCGGGACTTCCACGATTTCCGAATAGGTGGAATCCTTCCGGTGGTCGGGGTGTTCCTGAAACAAATTTTTAAGCAGAACCGCCAGTTCCTTTACCGAACACTCATTTTCTGGATTGCCGATATTGATAATCTGATTCCTGCAAATATCATCCTTGTTTTCCAGAATCTTCATGAGCGCCGCGATGCCGTCGTCCACATAAGTAAGGCAGCGCTTCTGCCTGCCGCCGTCCACCAGATTGATCGGGCGCTTCAACAGAAGCTCGGCAATAAACTGCGTCACGACGCGCGAGCTTCCTTCCTTGGCCGTATCCAGCGAATCGAGTCTCGGTCCGATCCAGTTGAAGGGACGGAAAAGGGTGAACTCCAGATGCCCCCTTGTACCGTAGGCGTAAATCACACGATCGAGCAGTTGCTTGCAGCAGGAGTAAATCCAGCGTTCTTTATTGATGGGGCCCACCGACAGGTAGCTCTCGTCCTCTTTGAATTCCGGATCGGCGCACACGCCATAGACCTCCGACGTGGAGGGGAAAACAACGCGCTTGTGGTATTTGACGCACTGCTTGACAATGTTGACGTTCATTTCAAAATCCAGGTGATAGACGCCGATAGGGTCTTCCACATAGGCCTTTGGAGTGGCAATCGCCACCAGCGGCATGATGACGTCGCATTTTTTGATATGGTATTCAATCCATTCCCGGTTGATGGAAATGTCCCCTTCCAGAAAATTAAAGCGGGGATTGTGCAGGGCGGCGCCGATCCGCTCCGTTCCCAGGTCCATTCCGAACACCTGCCAGTCCGGCTTCTCGGCCAGAATCCGGTTGACCAGATGATGGCCGATGAACCCATTGACGCCCAATATTAAAATCTTCATGTAAGTTTTTTCACCTTTCCCTGTTGAAAATAGTCCCTGATGTCCGCATCCCTCCATCTCGCCCCGGACGCCTCGATCTCCAGAAGTTTTACAGCCCCGTCGCCGGTTTTCACAAGCACGGATTGTCCGTCGATCATGACATCGCCCGGCCCGCCTGCGTCCGCCGACACGACCGGTGTTGCCCGCCAGATCAGAATTTTTCCGCCGTTTCCGGCAAAGGCGTACGCGCCCGGATACGGTTCCGTCACGGCCCGGATCAGGTTGTAGATGCTTATGGCGGATTGTTCCCAGGCGATGCGCCCGTCCTGGGGCTTCCGGCCGCCATAATAGCTTCCCCGGGACAGGTCCTGTTTCGTGCGCGGAAATCTCCCCTCTTTCATCTGGGGAAGCAGTTCGTCGAGCAGCCGGCCGGCCGCATCGCAAAGCTTGTCGTAGAGCGTTCGCGCCGTATCTTCAAAACCGATTTTCACGGCTTTTTGGCCCACAATGTCGCCCGCGTCCGGTTTTTCCACCATATAATGCAGCGTGACGCCTGTTTCTTCCTCTCCGTTGACCAGAACCCAGTTGACCGGACACCTGCCCCGGTAAGACGGCAGAAGCGAGCCGTGCAGATTGAAAGCGCCGACGCGGGGAATCGCCAGAACCTCCGGCCGAACCATGTTCCGGTAGTAAAAGGAAAAAAGGACATCCGGCTGAAGGCGTTTTATTTTTTCAATCCACAGGGGTGAGTTGACCGGGTCGGTCGCGCAGCCGATCCCCTGCTTTTCCGCCCATTCCTTTACGGAGCCGAACCAGCAGTTTTCCTCCGGATCGTCTTCATGCGTGAAGACAAAGGCGATGTCAAAGCCGTGCCGCCTGAGGGCGGCCAAACCCTCCAGCCCCATGTTGTGATAGGCTAAAACAATTGCTTTCACGGACGGCCCCCATCCCGGCCATAAACGCGCTCAATCACGAATTCCGGTCTTTTGCGGACTTCCCGGAAGATCCGGCCGATATACTCGCCGATCACACCCAGGGCAAAAAACTGGAGGCCGACAAATACGAACAAAATGGCAAACAGAGAAAAAATACCTTCCGCCGCCCAGCGCACGCCGTAAACGAGGCGGGCGACCGCCAGAAACGCGCCGAAGCACACGCCCAAAAGCGACATCAGAATCCCGCCGTACATGATCAGCTTGATCGGAAAATCCGAGAAGGACGCCACCAGATCGAACTGAAGATTGATCAGCTTACAAAGCGGATAATTGGACTTGCCGCCGAACCGCTCTTCGTGCGCCACTTCGATTTCCGTGACGCGCTTGGCGAAAACGGTAGCCAGGGCGGGAATGAAAGTTGCCTGTTCATGGCAGGTGAGCATCCGCTCCACGACCGGGCGACTGTAAGCCCGCAGCATGCAGCCCCAGTCGCGCAGGCTGACGCCGGTTATTTTTCGCGCGACGATATTGATCATTTTGGAAGGAAGGATGCGCAGAAAAGAATCCTTGCGGCTCCTGCGGATCGTCCCGACCACGTCGTATCCCCCTTCTTCCATCACGCGAACCAGACGGGGAATTTCTTCAGGAGGATTCTGCAGGTCCGCGTCCATCGTCAGCACGATATCGCCCCGCGTGACGGAAAACCCCGCCATGATGGCGGCATGCTGGCCGTAATTGCGCGTCAGCTCCACAACGCAAATTGACGGGTGAGACGAAAATTCCTTCAACAGCGCGAGCGACCGGTCGCGGCTGCCGTCGTCCACCAGGATGATTTCAAACGGTTTGGCCAGAGACTCCATCACGGGCAGCAGCCGGCCCATCAGCGCCTGAAGGTTGGCTTCCTCGTTATAAACCGGAATCACCACCGAGATTCGCGTTTCAGACATTTTTCAAAATCTCCTTTACAGCCGCGCAAACGTAGTGAACGTCATTTTCCGTCATATCCGGAAATAACGGCAGGGAGATGATTCTCCCGGCCGCCCGGCTCGTCCGGGGAAGCGATTTTGCCTTCACGCCGAATCGTTTCTTCACATAGGACAGACTGTGGGCGGGGGAAAAATGCAGACCGTAGCCGATATTGTAATCCGCCAGTTTCCGCATAAAGCTATCCCGCGCAATGCCCCTGACCTTGACAATGAACAAATGCCAGGCATGAACGTGGTCATAGGACGGAACTTCAGGCAAATCCAGGCCCTCTGTCCCCCGCAGACCGTCGAGGTAAAGCCCTGCCAGCATCCGCCGCCTTGCATTGAACTCCCGCCACCGCTCCATCTGAGCCAGCCCCAGCGCCGCCAGCAGGTCGGGCAGATTGTATTTGTAGCCCGGGTTCGCAATATCGTAGGAGGGATTCCCCCCTCTGCCGTACCGTTTCCAAGCGTCTCTCTCTATTCCATGAAATCGCGCCAGACGCAATTTCTTTTCCAGCGAGGCGCTCTTCAGTGTAATCATGCCTCCTTCTCCGGTTGTAATGTTCTTGATCGGGTGAAAGGAAAAGATTGCGGGATGGCCGAAGCCGCCCGCGTGCGTCCCTTTGTAGTAAGCGCCGACCGCGTGGGCCGCGTCTTCAATGACCTTCAGGGAATATTTCCGGGCCAGCCGGTTGATCCGGTCCATGTCCGCCGGAGCGCCGGCGAAATGAACGGGAATAATCGCTTTTGTCCGCCTGGTTATTTTTTCCTCTATCTCGTCACAGCACAGGTTGAGTGTTCCGTAATCAATATCGACGAAGACGGGTTTTGCCTGATGCAGGGCGATCATGTTGACGGTCGAGGCAAACGTCATCGAGGGCGTAATCACTTCATCGCCGGGCCCGATGTCCAGGGCCGCAAGCGTCAGATGCATTCCGGCGGTGGCCGAACTGAGCGAGACGGCGCGGGGAGCGCCGGTCAGCGCGCACAACTGCTCTTCAAACGCTTTGCACAACCCGCCGGTGGTAATCCAGCCGGATTTCAGACAGGCTACAACGGCGCTGATCTCCGCCTCTCCAATGGACGGGCGGCTAAATGGCAGGAAATCTTTACGAATCTTCATAGGGCTTCCATCCTTTGCCTTCATGGCGAATGCGCAGCAGATAAAACGCGCCGTTTTCCCAGAGAATGTCCATCCGGGCAAACTGCGCGCGCAGCTCCCGGAGCCTTGCTTCATGCTGTGTAATACAATAAATTTCCTTTTTCTGCCTGACTTTTTCAAAAAAATCCTGTCTCGAAAGAAAATATGTTTTCCTTTCGGCCTCCGGCAGTTTTGCGATGCCGTCGCCCATTTCACCGAAATCCTCGACAATCGGCGTCCGGATTTTATTATAAAAATCAATGCCGTAGAAATTTACGCGGTACTGATACAAAAGCTTTCCCTGTGGCACGTGTCTGGCTATCGCCTCTTTCGCCACCAGCGCGCTGCGGTAGGGCGACAAAAAGTCATTGAGCGGAAAAAGGAGGCCCGCAAGCAAAAGGCAGCAAAGCAGATACACAGAAAGAAACCAGCCTGTTCCCTTTTGCCGGGCAGTCCAATCCGGAATAAAGGCCATCAGCCCCGCTGCCGCGAAAACCGGCAGAACGTAAATCCACCAGCAGGCATCCGAAATCATGATGACCAGCCCCAGAGAAGGATCATGATACTGCTTCAATACCGGCGGCAGAAGCATCGCGGCGACAATGACGAGGAACTGGACCCACAAAAGCAGCCGGTAAAGCGCTCCCCGCTTCCCGGCCGGCTCAGTCGGCGCTTCTTCATAGCTGCAAAAAATGTTGCCCGCGAAAAGCGCGAGGGGCAGAAACACCGGGGCAATGTAGGTAACGAGCTTGGAGGAGGAAACGGTGTAAAAGAGAAAAATAAACAGAAACCAGACGGCCAGAAACCGGTTTCCCTCTTTTCTGAAAAACGCCTCTTTCCATTTTGCAGGCTGCCAGGCGCGAATCAGAAAAACGGACCAGGGCAGCGTGCCGCCGATCAGCACGGGCAGAAAGTAATAAAACGGCTCCGTCTTGCCGTGCATCTGCGTCGTGAAGCGCAGGAAGTGCTCCCGCACAAAGAAAAACCACAAAAAATCCGGATTCTCTTTTTGCGCCAGATAAAGCCACGGACAGACCGCCGCCAGAAAGATCAGAATCCCCACGGGAGAAATCAGCCGCGGAAGCGAACGCCAGCGCCTCTCCCAGACCAGCCAGATTCCCAGAATGGCAAAGGGAAAAACGACGCCGACAATCCCCTTGGTCAGAAAAGCCAGGGCGCAGGCAAAATAAAACCCGTAAGAAAACCACCGGTTCTTTTCCCCTGCCACGGAAAGGTATCCCAGCCAGACGGCCAGGCAGAGAAACAAGGTGAGCGGCATGTCCAGGATATTTATTCTGCCCAGCACAAACGGGAAGGCGGAAATAGTGAGCACGGCTGCGGCATACAAGCCGGTTCTTTCATCCCGGAAGCGCCGTCCGATCCAGAATACCAGGAGAATGCATCCCCAGGCGCAAAGACCGGAAAACAGGCGCGCGGAAAAGTCGTTTTCTCCGAAGATTTTAAAGGAGGCCGCCGTCGCCCAGGAAACCAGCGGCGGCTTTTCCAGGTAGATGGTGTTTTTAATGCGGGGGGTTACATAGTTGCCCGTTTCATTCATTTCGCCGGCGATCAGACTGTAGCGAACCTCGTCCGGCTCCATCTGCGGCAGGACCCCCAGCAGGGCGACATAAAGCAAAAAAGGAACAATCAACAAAACGTATCTTTTCTTCACTCGAAAATCTGCTCCTGAATCATCGTTATCTTTCCAATGCCGCCGAGTCCCCGGCCCCGGCGCGCCGGATGGCCCGAGGGTCACGCGGGGCGCGCCTTGCGTTCCGGTTCTCTTTCGACGGGCCAAAGTCCGCGTTTGCGCGGTCAAAAACGTACTTCACTCCCAGCGTGGAGACCATACCCACCACCGCGCCGGCAATGACGTCGCTCAAGTAGTGCGACGTAAGCATCACCCGACTTGCGGCAATGACCGCGGCCGGAAGAAAGGTCCAAGCGCCGAAGCGGGGAAACAGTATGGTCAGGGCGGCGGCAAGGGAAAAAACCGTCACCGTATGGCCGGAAGGAAAAGAATTCAACGCATAGCCCGCCTCAAAAAAATCAAAACCGAATAATCCGTGGTCAAAAAGATTGACCGGCCGGTTTCTCCCGGCAATCCACTTGAGCAGAAGATTGATCAACCCGGAAGCCGAGATGCACGCGAGCAGGAAGAACATCCGGATTGTCCATTTCCTGTTTTTCGCGATCAGCCGGAAGATCAGCAGCGCCGACGCCAAAATCATGAAGTACCAATGGGACTCTCCGGCCATGGTGATCCATTCCGTCGCATCCAGCACGGGGCGGCCGAGTCCGCGGCAAAAATGGACCAGTGGAATGTCAATGCAGACGTAAGCGACCCCGGCCAGAGCGGCGCCCGAGATGATCAGCGCAAGCGCGGTCCATCTTTTTTTCACGGCTTCACTCCCTGATAATTGCGGCACCAGACAAACGCCGCCCGGTTTACTTTTGATCCGTTCAGCGCCAAATCCAGACGGCCCGCCAAATCCACCTGATCGCACTTCAGAGCGCCGGCCACGTCGATTTGCTCAAACTCCGTATTCAGAAACAGCAGGTCATATCCCCGCGGTGATTTCGTCTGCCAGACATCGAATTGATCCTGCCGCGCATCCATCACAAAAACCTCATGTCCGTAGGGCAGATTGTAATACATCACCCGGCTTCCCATGGTCCAGTTCGTCACGGCAATCGCCCGGGGACGGGAGGAAGGATTTTGCTTCAGGAGTTCATCCGCTTTTGCGGCCATCCCGGGGTAGCCGTAAATATCCCGGAAAGGAGACTTGTAATCGGGAAAGGGAATGAATTTTCCGGCCAGTTCCGTGTAGGCCAGCAGCAGGGCAAAGAAACTGATTCCCGCCGCGACATACAAAAAATTTTTCTGCCATTTTTTGTGCGACGCCAGCAAGCACCAGGTTCCGATCGGGATGAACAGCGCATAAAAAGCGGACGGCCAGTGAGGAAGCGTTCGTTCATACGCCGACGTGATCAGAAAAAACGCCAAAATCGTCCCGCCGAACAGGACGGACAGGCGCAGGTAATCATTGGATTCCCGGACAACTTTGAAAAAACCGTAAACGGCAACGATAAACAAAAACGGACTGTAAGCGCCAAACTGCGCCGCCAGCGACTCCAGAATGCTTTTAAAGCCGGTCGCGAGCGATCCGAACACATGACCGCCCTGATATTTGAAGCTGATGAAATCGTGCATCGCGTTCCAGTAAAACACCGGAGACACCAGTGCCAGCGCAACGGCTGCCGCCAGAAACATATACGGTGAAAACAGGATATCGTATCTTTTTTTCAGAAGAAAAAAAACGATCAGGGGCGGCACGAAAAGAATGGCCGTATATTTGGCCAGGCCCATAAGTCCCAGGAGAATCCCCAGAAAAATGAAGTTCCGCGGCCGCTGGTCGTGCGCAAGGCGCTCCGCGGTAAAAATCAGCAGGAAAACCAGCAGAAGCAATATGGAATCCGGCAGAAGCATCAGGCCCAGGGCGTTGAGCATAAAAGAACAGTTGAGCGCGAAAACGGACCACAGCGACCAGCGAACGGACTTTGTGATCCGCATCATCATCGTGTAGCAGCACCAGGAGGTCGCGGCAAAAAGCAAAACGGCGGGCAGCCGGGCCAAAAATTCATTCGTTCCGAAACTGTAGTAAAAAGGCGCATGCAGCCAGCCCACCAGGGGCGGATGGTCCAAGTAGCTCCAGTCCAGATATTTGGCGTATAAAACATAATGCGCCTCATCCACGCCCAGACCAAAGCAAGGCGCAACGATCAGGCGAATCAGAGAAAAGAACAAAATCAGGAAGAGGATGGATTTTTCAGCCTTGGGCATTGATGCGCTCCAGATGGGGGGCGATCGCCGCAAAAACCTGATCGGGCCCGATCACCTGCAGGCAGCGATTGTCGGCGCAGGCGGTCTTGCGGTGGTTGGACGCACTGACGCAGGGGGAACAGGCCAGGCCCGCGTAAAGCGGCGTGGTGTTGCCCAGCGACCCATACAGCGCCGGCGTTTCCGGCCCGAAAAATACAAAGGTCGGCAAATCGGTGACTGCCGCAAAATGCCCCGGACCGGAGTCGTTGGTCACCATGAACTCGGCCAGACTGTATAGAGCGGGCAATTGCGCGAACCGGACTTTTCCGGCAAAATTGACGCACCGGTCGGCGCCCACCAGTTTTTGAAGTTGCCCGGCCTCTTTCCGTTCACTGGGGTCGCCGGTAATCAAAACCAGCGCCTTCGGACACTTCTCCAGGATCATTTTCATCAGCCTGACGTAGTAGTCCGGCGGCCAGCGCCTCTGGATCAGAAGCTCGCTGGCGTTGGGATTGATCAGGATGATCTTATCCTTTTGCGGGTCGAAGCCCGCGCGGCAACTCCGAATGATCGCGCGCACGTCCTCCTTCTCCCGGTCGGAAACCTCCGCTTTGGCCAGAACGAGATCGTCGGCGGACACGCTGGTCTTGGAATAGGGAATTTCCTCTTTTTCGGCCGTCAGCGCGTGGACGAGCGCGACAAAGTTCGCCGCGATGTGAATATGAGGATTGTAAGAGACCCGATGGGTGAGGAAACCGCCGCGATACAGACCCTCATTGAAAAATGCGTGAAACCCGACTTTTGCGGGCGCTCCGGAAAAACCGGTCAAAAGAGCGGTTACGCGGGAAAAAAGCTCCAGGTCGATGACGGCGTCGATCTTTCTTTTGCGCGTCCAGAAAAAGAAACGCAGGGCGTCCACCATCAGCGGCACAAGCCCGTTGTCCCGGAAGGTGTAGATATTTTCATCCGGGACGGTTTTGAGCAAATCCAGGCTCGGCTTGTTTTTTCTGAAAATGGCAAAATGAAGCTCCGCCCCGGTTTCGTGTTGCAGCTTTCTCATTGCCGGATCAACTAAAATAGCGCTGCCCATCTCCGAAAGCTCGATAAACAAAACCCTGCGGACCACCGCCTTTCCCGGTTTGACGAACCAGCGACCCATTTTATACAGCAGCGTGCCGATCAGGCAAAGGGGAACGCCGACATAGTAATCGATCCGGCGCATGGTGTCCACTTTCATGATATGCTCATTCCCTTCTACGGCGGGCAAGTTCTGCAAAATATTTGGGGAATATAGGAAAAAAACACCCGACTGTCAACAAAACAATATGGTCCGGCAGGTAAAAACCATTTTGCCATGGGTGCATGTTTTGCTTGTGTAAAATTGCCGATGCGTGATAGTTTTTTAAAAATTTTTAAAGTGCGCTATGAATAAAATTATCAACCGCTACATATTCTGGGAAATTGCCCTGCCCTTCGTCATCATTTTCTTTGTCCTGACGTTTGTCCTGCTGATGGGCAAAATCCTGCAGATCATGGACCTGATGGTCAACAAGGGGATCAGCGCTCTGGACATCGGGCATCTGATCGCCCTGATCATGCCCAATTTCATGCTGTTTACCATCCCCATTGCTCTTTTGGTTTCCATCCTCATTGCCATGGGCCGCCTGTCCGCCGACAATGAAATCACCGTCCTGAAGGCGTCCGGCGTCAGCCTGCTCCAGCTTTTTTACCCGGTAGCGGTCGCCGCTGTGCTGGCTTTCGCCTGCGCCATCGTCATCGGATATTTTCTGGCCCCCCAGAGCAACTTCGCCGCCAAGCGACTCCTCTTTGAGCTGGCCTCGCAAAACACCGGCATCGGCATCAAGGAAAAAGTTTTCAACGCCGACTTCAAAGGACTGCTCCTGTATGCCGAAACTATCCCGGCCGACGGCGAATCGATGGAAAACGTGCTCATCTCGGACAGCCGCGTGCTGGGCGAACAAAATACGATCCTCGCCAAAAAAGCCTTCCTGGTGTCCGATCCGAAACTTATGATCGTGAAACTGCGACTGGAAGAAGGCTCGATTCACACCGTGAGCAAGGATTTGAAAAATTACCGGAAAGTGGATTTTAAAAGCTACGATATCAACCTCGACCTGTCTTCGACGCTCGCATCTTTCACCGACGAATCCAAGTCCAGCACGGAGATGACGCTCTCGGAGCTCTTGGAGCGAATGAAGCAGCCGGGCCTGGCGGAAGAAGCCGCGCGCGAACTGGCCATCGAAGTTCATAAAAAATTTTCCATCCCCCTGTCCTGTCTTTTCTTCGGACTGCTGGCCATGCCGCTGGGCATCACGCGCCACCGGGCGGTAAAATCCCGGGGGTTTGCCGTCGGCCTCATCATCGTTGCCGCCTATTACCTGCTGCGAATCGGGGGAGAAGCGCTGGTGGAAAACGGCAAAATGGACCCGGCCCTTGGCGTCTGGGCGCCGAATGTGCTGTTTGCGCTGCTGGGCGTTGTTTTGTTTTATCTGGCCCACCGGGAGTTTTTCGTTTCCCGAAGACTGGGCTCTCTCTTGCGCGGCGACAAACCCGGACCGTGAGGATACAATCTTGAAACTGATCGATCAATATATTTTGAAAGAATTTCTGAGGTTTTTCTTCATTACATTTGTTTCGTTCATCGTGCTTTTCGTGATCATCGATTTTTTCGAAAAAAGCCGGATGTTCATGAGCAACCATGCCGCGATCGCCCAGATGGCTTCCTATTTTTTGTATTCCATCCCCTTCGTCATTTCCATGACCCTGCCCGTTGCGGTCCTTCTGGCGACGTTGCTGACCTACAGCTTTTTGTCCAAACACAGCGAGATCACAGCCATGAAAGCCAACGGCATCAGCCTGTACCGCATTTCGCTTCCCGTGCTGGCCGTCGCGGCGGCCGTATCCGTCTTCTTGTTCTTCTTCACGGAGATGATCACACCCGCCAGCGTCCAGAAAACGGAACACATTATTAAAGTGGATGTGCAGAAACAGCAGGCCCTGGGATTTTTCAAGCAGGATGAGATCTGGTATTGCGGCCAAAACGCCATTTACAATTTTAAAATGTTCGACGTGGATAAAAACATTCTGTACGGCGTCACCATCAACCAATTGAACCCCAACTTCACGATGAAAACCCGCATCGACGCCGAACGGGCGGAATGGAAAAACCAATCATGGGTGTTTTACAATCTGCTGGTCACGACCTTTCAGCCGGAAGCTCCCCCATCGCTGGAATGGCCGAAAGAAAAAATCATCGCGCTGCCGGAGGGCCCCGACGATTTCAAGATTATTCAGAAAGACGCGGAAAAGATGGGGTATTTTGAACTGCGGCGCTACGTGAAGAAGATCCGGGCGGAAGGGTATGACGTCTCGCGCTACCTGGTCGATCTGCAGGGCAAGATCGCCTTCCCGTTGGTGTGTCTGATTGTCGTTGTGATCGGCATGTCGTTTTCCATCCGCTCGGAGCGAAGCGGCGGAATCATGCAGAGTCTGGCGCTGGGATTATTCCTGGGCTTTTCCTACTGGATTGTTCACGCCTTCTGCATGTCTCTGGGCAGGTCCGGAACGCTGCCCGTTTTCCTGGCGGCCTGGACCGCCAATATCCTCTTCGGCGGACTGGGAGCGATTCTTTTCTGCCGCGTCAGAACCTGAAACCAATGCACCCCCCCGTTTCGCCTGAAGCGGAGGATGCATGGGTTATATAAGGTTAATATCGGTAATAATCCGGCTTGAACGGACCTTCCACCGGCACACCCAGATAGTCCGCCTGCTTTTTCGTCAACTTTGAAATTTTGGCGTCCAGTCTGGGCAGGTGCAGCAGGGCCACTTCCTCGTCGAGCCTCTTCGGCAGCGTGTAAACGCCGACGTTGTATTTCTTCGTGGCCAGTTCAATCTGCGCCAGCGTCTGATTGGTGAAACTGTTGCTCATCACAAAACTCGGATGCCCCGTCGCGCAGCCCAGATTGACCAGGCGTCCCTCGGCCAGGACGATGATCGAGCGTCCGGATTTCAGCGTCCACTTATCCACCTGCGGCTTGATGGTATCTTTGCGACAGACCCTGCTGGTTTCCAGATAGTGCATATCGATTTCACTGTCGAAATGGCCGATGTTGCAGATGATGGCCTCGTTCTTCATCTTTTCCATGTGGCGGCCCGTAATGACGTCGCAGCATCCGGTTGCCGTCACGAAGATGTCCGCGACGGACACCACCTCTTCCATGATCCGGACCTCGTATCCTTCCATCGCCGCCTGCAGGGCGCAGATGGGATCGATTTCCGTAACCACTACACGCGCGCCGAATCCCCGCATGGATTGGGCGCATCCCTTGCCGACATCGCCGTAACCGCAAACCACGACCATTTTTCCGGCGATCATGATGTCCGTCGCCCGTTTGATCCCGTCCGCCAGAGATTCCCGGCAGCCGTATAAATTATCGAATTTCGATTTCGTAACGGAATCATTGACATTGATGGCCGGAAACAGCAGTTCGCCGGCCGCCTGCATCTGGTAGAGTCGGTGGACGCCGGTGGTTGTTTCCTCCGACACCCCCCGAATTCCGGCAGCCACTTTCTGCCACCGTTTGGGATTTTTTTGAAAGGACTGCGCAAGCCTCTCCATAATGATGGCGAATTCCCTGTTCTCCGCTTTTTGCCGAAGCAGCTTCGGATCTTTTTCAGCCTTGACGCCCTGATGAATCAACAGGGTCGCGTCGCCTCCGTCATCCACAACCAAATCCGGTCCCGATCCATCCGGCCAAGTCAACGCCTGCTCCGTGCACCACCAGTATTCCTCCAGAGTTTCGCCTTTCCAGGCGAACACCGCCGCGCTGCCCGCTTTGGCGATCGCCGCCGCCGCGTGGTCCTGCGTGGAGAAGATATTGCACGACGCCCAGCGCAGATCGGCGCCAAGTTCCTTCAAGGTTTCAATCAGCATGGCCGTCTGGATCGTCATGTGCAGGCTGCCCATGATTTTCAGCCCCCGGAGCGGTTTTTGGCGGCCGTATTTTTTGCGCACCGCTATGAGCCCCGGCATCTCGTTTTCCGCCAGATCCATCTCTTTTCTGCCCCAGCCGGCCAGCGACAAATCCGCAACCTTATATTTCAATGTTTTATCAATTTCCTGAAAAGCCATATCTTCCTCCAGTGAGTTTTTAAAAAAGGATTATATCCGTTACCGGTTCTGTTAACACACTCAACCGGTCAGTTCAATATCTTTCCTTCGGAAAACGCCCTTAAAAATCAGTAAATTCTGGAAACGGGGATACGGATTGTATCAAAGCATTGAAAAAAGTAGTTCAAAAACAACGAGGGGTTAAGAGAGGATTCCTGAGAAGTAACTCTTGCCATAGCGGTGTTGGTGATATAAAAGTGCGCATGTATAAACGAACGAACCCCCAACAGACGTTATTCGGTATAGACACGCAACTATCAGACAGTCTATGTAAACGATTACAATCATCCTGGGCGCACTTTTTCAAAGTCGAGATTCTTCCCATCCTATTTCGTCAGGAAGATCAATACGCATTTCTTTACGGGAAAACAGGCCGTCCCAATTTCAGCATTGCACGCCTGCTGGGGTTGTGCCTGTTGCAAGAATCCAACAACATGAGCGATCAGGAAGCCCTGGACGAATTCAGTTTTGACATCCGCTGGCGATACGCGCTGGATATCAACGAAGAAGACGATTATCTGTCCCGCCGGTCTTTGGTGGAGTTTCGCCGCCGGCTGGCCGCCAAAGACCCCGAGATGAAGCTTATACGCAATGCCTTTGACACCATCAGAGATTCCGCGCTGAAAAAACTGGAACTCTCCACAAAGGATCAGCGGCTGGATTCCACACACATCATCTCCAACATCCGCATCCGCGGGAGAATGTCGCTATTTTCCGATACCCTCGGCGTATTTCTGAAGAGCCTCACCGATGAACAGATGTCGCTTGTTCCCGAAGACATTCAAAAATGGCATACCACCGAATCCGAAGGCTGGTTCGGCCTGGGCTCGGCGGATCAGAAAATGAAACTGGAAGAACTGGCCCGGTATCTCTATACCCTTATTTCCATTTTCGAGAAGGATGAAATCGTCAACACCACCGAGCCCTACCAGTTGCTGACGCGTCTGTTTTCCGAACAGTGCGAATATGAGAAAGAGCCGAACGAAGACATCGATTCAAACACGAGCCACAGGATTAAGGTCAAGAAAAAATCGGAAGGTATCACCCTTCAATCCCCATATGATCCTGATGTATCATACGGTCACAAAGGCGCGGGATACAGCCTGCACATTGCCGAGACCTGCAATAATCCTGAAAAACCGGAAATCATCACCGACTATGAAGTCCATGGCGCAGGCCGATCGGATATCGGCAAAGCCCTTTCCGTGATCGAACGCCTCAGCGAAGCGGGAATAAAACCGGGAACGCTTTTTGCCGATGGTGGTTATCCTTCTGTTCCTTCCGCCTTGAAAATCACCGAGCAGCAAATCGAGTTTATGGCGCCGGTCAATCGCGGTCCTATGGCAGATGATGTTGTCGGCAGAGATCGATTCCAATTTGATTCAAGCGGCCATGCTACAAAATGCCCGATGGGGCACAGGCCAATCGATCACCGTATTCTCAGCAGCAATAACAAAACCAACCGCTCGCTTCATGCCATCTTTGACGGCAACACCTGCCGCGCATGCTCTATGCTGGATCAATGTCCGGTGCGAGCGCCCAACCATCGCGAGCGCGGCTGTCAGGCTCGGGAGACAGTCGGCGACTTTCGCTTGGAGGTCACCGCTGAACTGCGACTGAGAGATCAGATGTACGGCGATCAACAAACGCCGCAATGGAAAGAGCGTTATAAAATCCGATCCGGGATTGAGGCCACCTTTTCTGAATTGAAGCGATCATACGGAATCGGGAAGCTCCGTGTCCGCAGGATGGCTAAAGTCCTCTTTGCCTTGTCCTGCAAGCTGATCGCCTGCAATGTGAGTAGATGGGCCAAGGCCCATTTTTTCTTTTTCAGGGGTCTTTTTCAGTGGTTTATGTATGCTTCGAAGACTCTTTTAAGAATTGTACAAGCGGCTGAGCCCAAAAATCATTTTTCATGCGCATAGACGTTTCGGCGACTTAAAAAAGGGGCCTTACTTCTCAGGAATCAGAGAGAAACAGCGTCCCGGTGTCCACCCGTTTCATGCCATCGTCACTTGAAGTTGCTTAGTAATTATGGACACCTCGAAAGGAAGACAGCGGGAAAACGCTGGTACGATAAATATGTGCCATTGGCCGAAAAAACTTACGAAAGATATTTAAGGTTGCTGAGAGAGGAAGGTGGCGCCAAATGAGCAAACCATACTCTGTTCTGAGAGCAAAGATGAAACCTGCGGCAAGGAAAAAAGCGGCGGCAAGGACAAGGGAGCTATTGAGCGTAATGCCGTTGCAGGAATTGCGTCATGCCAGGAATCTGAGCCAGGAGCAACTGGCACAAACATTGTCTGTCCGTCAGGCGGCCGTATCCAAACTGGAGAAGCGGACAGACATGTATATCAGCACTTTAAGAAATTTCATCAAAGCGATGGGAGGCGACTTGGAAATTATCGCCAAATTCCCTGATGGGGCAGTTCAGATCAACCAATTTGAAGATATTGAAACAAAAACATAAAGAACACGCCCTGCGAGTTCCGGTTGAAAGATGCTATATCTCACGGGTAAACATCCTGACAACCAAAGATAAACAGGGCCTGCTAGAGAACATTCGTAAGCTCATAGCGTGATGCCCTCGTACAACTGATTTATGAAGCGGCAGGTTCCCCGAAGGGCGCCGCCGCCCCATGCGCTACCTTTTTTCTTTGGCAAAACCATTTGTATTATGTCATAGTGCCCGACAATATTGATTCATAAGTTCAGGAGTGGCCGATGAAGAAATCCTACATTTTAGCTCTTGACCAGGGCACGACCAGTTCGCGGGCGGTGATTTACGACCGGGAAGGAGTCGTGGTAAAAATCGCTCAAAACGAATTTTCACAAATTTATCCCCAGGCCGGCTGGGTGGAGCATGACCCCATGGAAATATGGGGCTCACAGCGCGGTGCGGCCAGTGAAGTGATGGCCGCCACCGGCATCTCCCCCGAAGAGATCGCGGCGATCGGCATTACCAATCAGCGCGAAACCACCATCGTCTGGGACAAAGCCACCGGCAAGCCCGTCTATAATGCCATCGTCTGGCAGTGCCGCAGGACCGCCGTGATCTGCGACGAGCTGAAGGCCGCCGGTCTCGAAGACACCATCCGGAAAAACACGGGGCTTGTGGTGGACGCATACTTCTCGGGAACAAAGCTCAAATGGATTCTCGATCATGTCGAAGGCGCCCGCGACAGGGCGCGGAAAGGCGAACTGCTCTTCGGCAATGTCGATACCTGGCTGATCTGGAATCTTACCCGCGGAAAAGTCCATGTTACGGATTACAGCAACGCTTCCCGCACGATGCTTTACAACATCCGGGATCTGAAATGGGACGCGTTTCTTCTGGAGAAGCTGGATATACCCGCCTCCATGCTGCCGGAGGTCAAGCCCTCTTCCGCTGTGTACGGCGTAACGGACGCGCGCGTTCTGGGCGGTGAAATCCCCATTGCCGGAGACGCGGGCGACCAGCAGGCGGCGCTGTTCGGCCAGGCCTGCTTCAGACCCGGAATGGTCAAGAACACTTACGGCACCGGCTGTTTCATGCTGATGAATACGGGGGAAAAGCCGGCCCTTTCAGAAAAGGGGTTATTGACAACCATTGCCTGGGGAGTGGGCGGCAAAGTGGAATACGCCCTGGAAGGCAGCATCTTTGTGGCCGGCGCGGCGATTCAGTGGCTGCGCGACAGCCTGCGCGTCATTTACGATGCCCGTGACAGCGAGTATTTCGCTACAAAAGTGCCCGATACGCACGGGGTTTATCTGGTGCCCGCCTTTGCGGGGCTGGGCGCGCCCTACTGGGACATGTATGCCCGCGGTGCCATTGTCGGACTCACCCGCGGCGCAAACCGCAACCACATTATCCGCGCCACGCTGGAATCCATCGCCTACCAGACGCGCGACGTTCTGGAACTGATGCGCAGCGAATGCGGCATTGAATTGCGGGAACTTCGCGTGGACGGCGGCGCCTGCGCAAATAATTTCCTCATGCAGTTCCAGTCGGACATTCTCGATGTACCGGTGGAGCGTCCGGAAATCATAGAAACCACGGCCCTAGGCGCAGCCTACCTCGCGGGTCTGGCCACGGGGTTCTGGAACGACCAGGCCGTGATTTCAGAGAAACGAAAAGTGAACCGGAGATTCGAACCCGCCATGGACGTAAAACAGAGGCAAACGCTTTATGGCCGCTGGAAAAAAGCGGTGGAACGCGCCAGAGGATGGGAAGAGGAGTAAGAAAAGGCTGATTCCTTGAAGGGGACGCGAGACTGAAGCTGGAAGACTGAAAGTTGACGATCTTGTAAAAAGTCTGTTTTGGCGCTTTTTTGTTTTACCGGCGAAAGCCGGTATCCAGCAGTTACAATGAGTTATGGCCCCCTGCCTTCGCCGGGGTGACGACTTGAATTACTTTTTACGAGTTCATCAAGGTTGACGTCCTCGTAACAAGTCACGCGGCGATACTGAAAGCACAGGGATCATTTTCAGTCACCTGGCCAAAAATATTCCTGAACCGACACCATGGACCCAGGAAACGCTCTTTGACAACCAAAATAATGGCGCCGATGCCGG
>JAAZHX010000129.1 GCA_012510495.1 Smithella sp. | reverse complement strand
CGTCGAGATGAACCCGAACGGCGCCCTGTACCTCGGGTTCGGCAGCGGCAGGGCCGATCTGGTCAGGCTCCTGGTCGCGGACGAACAGGAGCTGTTCGGGCCGAAGCCGTTCCGCATGGACGGCGGCTGGGGGATCGAGTACCGCGTGCCGTTCGAGTTCATCCGGCGCTTCCTGCCCGAATTCCGCGCGGAAGTGGGGCGGGCGATCCGGGCGAACTGCTACAAGTGCGGCGACAAGACCGCCCGGCCGCACTACATCGCATGGAATCCGCCGGCCTCCGCGACCCCGGACTTCCACCGCCCCGAGGACTTCGGACGCATGGTTTTCGCGTAGCGGCGCGGCCCGAGCGCCCTTCGGCATCCTGGACCGATCCCCGGAAGACGTACATTGAAAAAGAAAGCCCCCTGTCGTAGAATAATACTAATTCCAAACATCAATGCGTCGCCGCGCCGGATCTTTTCCCGTCCCGCGTTGTCGCTTTCCGCTCAACGTAGCGCTGCTACGCCTCGCTCCGGCCCCTAGGTAATCACTGATCAAAAGGGTGATTCTGAATTAAGGCGTAACGATCAGCCCAAAATCTCGCGGTCGCAGGTCTCGTAGGCAGTCTGGGGCGTCCATATCTCCCACTCAGGCAACTTCGCAGCCCATGCGCCATCCGGATTGTGCCAGCATGAACAGGTTGGCGCAGGTTCCCAGGATGAACGCATGGGTTCGGTTTTTCTTAAGGCCTCGGTAGCGTACTTTGCGATACCCGAACAGTCGCTTGATGATGAGGAAGACGTACTCCACTTTGCTTCGCACACGGGATTTCTGGTATTCGATGTACCGATCCCAATTAAAGCTGGGAGCCTGGGTCTTCCAATGAAGCCGGTTGCGCGTGTTCGTTCGGTAGTCGATACGGGAAAAGTGCGGATCTGTCTGAATCTCCGGCCGCTTGGTCAACCCAGTATATCCGGCGTCGCCGTACATGACTTCATCGTCCTCGCGGATCAGACGTGGCACAACTTCCCGCTCGCCCGTGTTGGCCGGCGTTACCTCCATAGAATGGATGTACCCGGTTCCCGCGTCCACCCCGATGTGCAGGCGTTCCCCAAAATGCCACTCGTTTCCCTTCTTTACCTGATGCATCTCGGGATCACGCTGCTTCTGCGCGTTCTTCGTCGATGTCGGTGCTTCGATGATCGTCGCGTCCACGATCGTTCCCCCGTGCATCACCTTCCCGTGACGCTCCAGAAAGGCCTTCGTCACATCAAACAATAGCTTCGTGATCCCTCCTTCATTCAGCGTCTTGCGGAACTTGCACAGCGTCGTAGCGTCCGGCACCTGCGCCTCCCCCAGAAAGTCTACCCCCATGAACTTGCGAAACGCATAGCTGTCGTAGATGGCATCCTCTACGCCCTCGTCCGACAGATTGAACCAGTTCGCCAGCAGATACATCCGCAGCATCGTCTCTACGCCCCGCGGAGGACGCCCCCGTTTGCCGCTTGGATAATACGGCTCCACCGCCGCCGTCCACTCATCCCACGGGATAACCTCATCCATAATCGCCAGAAATTCATCCCGCTTCGTCCTTCGCTTCCGGTTCCCGTATTCCATGTCCGCCATGCTCTGCTGCTTGTCCATTCCGTTCACTCGCTTTTTTCTCTATTGTACCACATCACTGCCCGTGATTAAATCAGTGATTACCTAGAACGCGACCGCGTCGAGTTCGCCCGCGTCGCCGGGCTTTTCGAGCACGACCGACACGCGGTTCGGCAGGCACACGACCGCCGCGCCCGAGCGCGAGACGGCCCCGGTGTTCACGCACAGCTTGTCCGGGCAGCTCGCCTCCGAGACGCGCGCGCGCCCGTCCCCGACCAGGACGAGCACGTAGTCGTCCCCGCTTTCCCAGCGGAATTCGCCGGGCTTCGAGAGCGAAAGCTCCGCGATCTCAACGCCCTCGTGATAAATGCGCGCGATGCCCGCCGGCCCGGAATTCGCCCGCAGCGCGAAAAACAGCGCGCCGCTGAGCGCGAGCACCGCCAACAGCAGAAAAACGTCGTTCCTGCGCATGGATTCGCCTCCCCGATCCATTTTACCGCATCGGCGGAAAGATTTCAATTGATTCTGACAGAGAATGTGTTATACTGGGAGCATGAAGTGCGCAAAATGTCTGATTTTGCTGACCGCGGTCGCGTGCGTGCTCTCGGGATGCCGGAAAAGCGACGCGCAGTTCAGCCAAACGTATTACGGCGCGTTCGACACGGTCGTCACGCTGACGGCCTGCGCGCCGGACCGCGCGGCCTTCGACCGCATCGCCTCCGATTTTTCCGACCGGCTGTTCGCGCTGCACGCGGCGTTTGACCGCTACCAGCCGCACCCCGGCGTCAACGGCCTGTACGCGCTGAACGCGGCCGGCGGGCAGTGGGTCGAGGTCGAGCCGGAGCTCTACGACCTGCTTCTCAAATGCCGGGAGTGGCGGGCGCTCGGCGGGGAGCGCGTGAACCCGGCGCTCGGCAACCTGTTCGAGCTCTGGCATCGATTCCGCGACGCGGGCGAGGGCGTGCCG
>JAAZHX010000323.1 GCA_012510495.1 Smithella sp. | reverse complement strand
GTGAGGATCGGCGCGTCGATCCGACTCGCGCGGGTGCTTTGGATTCCGAATTCCTTGAACTTGTCGATATTTCTTCCGGAAACGCTTCCCGTATAATCGAAAAGCGCCTTGCCTTCTTTTCCGGGTAAATTCACGACAAAGCAACCGGCTTCCTTAATCATCTCATACGAAAACCTCGACGGAACGATCCCGACCATCACCATCGGCGGGTCGTAACTGCAGTTACAGCAATATCCGACCGCCAAGGCGTTATCGCGCCCGCTTTTATCCGTTACCGATACGATCGCCTTCGGACAAGGCTGGATCGCCGATTTCATCTGAGCTTCTACCTTCTTTGACATATCCGTTCTCCCTCGTATATTCCGAAGCGAAAGATATTCAGTTCTCACATTCGTCGGCATGGTTGTGCTCATGACAAACCGATCCGGTCGATTTGAGGTCTCCGGAAAGATATGCCTCAGCAGCCTTGCGCATGTCACCGGAAGCGCCCGTAACGACCTCAATCCCCTTTTCGTTAAACAGGTCGACGGCTCCGCCGCCCATGCCGCCGGAAATGATCACGTTGACACCGCGCTCATCCAGGTACACCGGCAGGAATCCCGGCTTGTGTCCGGGGTTCGGGCAATTTTCTTCCCCTATGATTTTTCCGTTCTCAGCCGAAAAGATCATAAAGTTCTCGCAATGTCCGAAATGCTCAGTCACCGATCCGCGATCGGTCGCAACCGCAATCTTCATCGTTCCACTCCCTTTCTCTTCTGTGGCGGCCTTTTCGGCATCCGATGTCGATCCCGCCGCAGTCTCATCGTCCTTGTTTACGCTCCGGATCAACATATCCGCCGCCCGGTCGAGCCAATCACCCTCGCATTCCTCGATTTTCCCTGCATCGCATGCCGCAGCGATCTTCGGATCGATCGGGATCCTCCCGAGGATCGGAAGACTGTAGGCGGCCGCGATCGACTCCAGACGGCTCTGTCCGAAGATCCGGTGCTCCGAACCGCAGTCCGGGCACTTGAAGTAGGCCATATTTTCGACCAGCCCGAGCACGGGAATATTCATCATATTGGCCATCCGGACCGCTTTTTTCACGATCATCGAGACCAGTTCCTGCGGGGACGTGACCACGATGATCCCGTCGACGGGAATCGATTGAAAAACGGTAAGCGCGACATCACCGGTTCCCGGAGGCATGTCGATAAACATGTAGTCGACATCTCCCCAGATGACGTCCGACCAGAATTGCTTGACGGTTCCCGCGATCAACGGCCCGCGCCAGACGACCGGATCCGACTCGTTTTCGAGAAGGAGGTTGATCGACATCACGCCGATATTGTTCTTGGTATATACCGGCATCAGGCCTTCCTCGCTACCCATCGCGTGCTCTTTCAGGCCGAAAGCCTTCGGGATCGACGGGCCGGTCAGATCCGCGTCAAGGATCGCCGTGGCATGACCCTTACGCATCATCTGTACCGCCAGAAGCGACGTCACGAGAGACTTTCCGACTCCTCCCTTGCCGCTTACAACACCGATGACTTTCTTTACCTGACTGAATTCATTCGCCGGCGCGGAGAAATCAAACTCCTCCTTGCGGTCCGAACAATTCTCCTGGCATCCGTTACAGTTTTGATCACAATTCTCACTCATTCTCTTTCTCCTTGTTCCTTATGTTGATTGCGTTTCCCGCATATGCGTATTCCAATGTATTACCGACGATCTTTCGAAGCTTTCGAAACGATTTCATGCCGGTGCAGTGGTCAGTATAACATATCGCACCGGAGTTTTTTAGAACCTGCCCGTACTCTATGAGTTGGTTCTTTCCTTCCTCTCCGAAATCGGCCGAGTGGCTTAGGTGAAAGCCGCCGATCACGTAGTCCGGACGGACGTCAAATCGCTCATTCACCCACGCCAGAATATTGGGGATTCCCCGGTGCGCACAACCCGCGACCAGAATCGATATGCCGTCCTTTTGGATCAAAAGATTCTGTTCATGCAAAAAGTCATCCGGGACGCGCCGTCCGTCCGGATCCTCCCCGAAAAGTTTCCGGTTTCCGAGCGGCATCGAAGTATTAAGCTTCGGAACCGCAAAAAGCGTGATCCCCGGCTCAATTTCATGCTCCGGCCCGGTCAAAACAATGCGTTTTTTATCTTTCTCATCGGAAGGCATTGCGATTCCGATGTCGAAAATCCCGTCGTCTCCGCGATCCGACTCATGCGGTGAAAAGGCATTTTCCCGGACGTAGACCGGCGCGGCCGGATTCTTTTCGAGAAAATCGGAAAGCGCGCCGCCGTGATCGTAATGTCCGTGCGAGATCACCGCGTAATCAATCTTATGTAAGTTCAGACCCATCGTGTCGGCGTTTCTCCGATAGACATCCGTCATCCCCATGTCGAAAAGGATCCATCGGTCGCCGAGTTCAATCAAAAGGCTCAAGCCGTGCTCCGTAAGGATCCCGGGAGAACAGGTCTCGTTATCGGTCAAGATATAAATCTTCATACCGCTCATTTGTCCTCCGCAGGAGAGGGGTCCTTAATGTCCATCGCCCTCACGCGATCGTTGAGCGCGTTATTTACCGGGGATTCCCCAATTACCATGTCCCGTACGCGATCATTGATCGCACGGATCGCGGTCGACGCCGGACAATCGATCCGATCGATACTGGTCCCGGCATTCGTCGCCCCGGTCACATGCGAATCAAAGGGGATCCGGCCCAGAAACGGGAGATTCTCCTGCGCGCAGAAGCGAATGATATCCTCGGTCTTGCCCTCGTTCGTGTCTGCCTTGTTGACGCACACGGCAATTTGGGGATCGAAAAACCGGGCGGTCTCCACGATACGTTTCATGTCGCTGATCCCGGACATCGAAGGCTCGGCGACCAGAAGGACCAGATCCGTACCGGTGATCGACGCGATGACCGGACAGCCGATCCCCGGCGATCCGTCGATGATCGCGATCGGCACGTCCTTATCGGCATGATCGTACAAGGCCTTTTTGACCTCAGATACGAGCTTTCCGGTCGTGCCGCTCCCCATCTCCAGTTCCGCGGTCGAAAAGACTGTTCTCTTGCCTGCCGAAGATGCACCGTCTTTATTCGGCTCCCCGGTGATCGTATAGAGCATCCGCCGTCCCGCAACGTTATCTTCCATCTTGATCGCGCCGACCGGGCACAGCCGCTCACACAAGCCACAGCCCTCGCAAGCGGGAGCGTCGACGACCGCAACGGAATCCGCGCTCATTGATATCGCGTAGAAACGGCAGGACTGTGCGCACAAACCGCACCCGATACAAAGATCCGGGTCAACGACCGCAACACCCATGCCGTAATAATCAAAGAGTTCGGGCTCCGGAAGACTTGCCGTCACCAGATGAAGATTCGGAGCGTCGACATCACAATCCGCGAAAGCGCGCGCCTTTTCGATCGAAATAAACGCGGCGGCGACCGTCGTTTTGCCGGTTCCGCCCTTCCCGCTTAAGATCAATATCTTCTTCATGAAACACCTCCGGAAGCGGCTTTGCTCGCTTTCCCGAGGATACCCGAAAACATTTCCGCGTACCGCTTCTCTTCTTGTGCCGCGATCCGGGCCTCGGAATGGTGCATGCCGAGGTCTTTATCGAACGGGATCCTCTCGAAAACCGGGAGGCCATTCTCCTTACAATACCGCTCCGAGGGGTTTACGCGCCCTTCTTCGTATTTATTCAAAACAACGCCGGTCGGCTTATCAAACAATCTGGTAAGCCG
>JAAZHX010000159.1 GCA_012510495.1 Smithella sp. | reverse complement strand
TCCATGACCATTTCCGGGTTGCTTTGAAAACCGCTCAAGATGTCCGGATTGACGGGCATGGTCAGCCCGCCGCCTACTGCAACCACGCTGCCCGGTTCGTGCCTGTGGCGCAAAGCGAAGGAAAGAGCAATGGCCGCGCCCAGCGAGTGGCCGACCAGTATGGGACGCTTCAGGCCGACCGTATCGAGAATTTCTTTCAAATGCGATACATAACCTTCAACGTATTGCTCTCCCGTCCCTTCTGATCCGCCGTGTCCGGGGAGGTTGACGGCGAGGATGTTGAAATCCGTATGCAGTTTTGAGTACTGCAGGCTCCAGGCATCGGATGTGCCGCCGGAGCCGTGGATGAAAACGAAACTCTGAGCGTGCGCCCCAAAATCAGCCGGATTGACCCAACAGGCTATTTTATTGTTGTTCACATTGAAATATTTAATCATTGTCCGGCTCCTTGAGTTGTTTGACTATCACAAAAACAATTTTTTATGCAATGAGAGATTGGATTTATATTGACATGACCAGGCTAAAAAGGGCATGTAATGTCATATCTGTCAGGGGGTTATATGACGACGATGTTTGCCGGTAAGAAAATCGCGGTTATCGGAGGCGGTAAGATGGGAGGCATTCTCGTGCAGGGGATGATCGCCCGCAAAATGATTCCCTTTCGTAGCGTCACGGTAACCGATATAGACGCGCTGCGGCTTAAAGAATTGCACTCCTCTCTCAAGGTGCACACAAGCGCCGACAACAAAAAAGCGGTGAAAGATGCGGATATCGTTATTCTGGCAATCAAGCCGCAGCAGTTTGAGGATACCCTCAAAAATCTTCGTCCCGTCGTCAATGCAGACAAGCTCTTTATTTCCATCGCGGCGGGTGTTCCGACCAGGTCGATCGAAAAATTTCTGACGGGAAGTCCGCGTGTTTTGCGCGTGATGCCCAATATCAATACGCTGGCCGGTCAGGGAGCGTCAGCTGTCACCGCGGGGAAGTTTGCCCAAAAAGATGATATCAAATACGCGCTGGCCATATTCAGTGCGGTTGGTCTGGCCGTGGAAGTGGATGAAAGTCTGATGGATGCGGTCACCGGCCTCAGCGGCAGCGGTCCCGCCTATTGTTTTGTGATGATCGAAGCTCTCGCCGATGCGGGTGTGCAGCTGGGCCTGCCGCGCGAGCTTGCCGAAAAGCTTGCCGCCCAGACGATGCTGGGCGCGGCAGGTCTGTTCCTTACAGGCGGGCAGCACCCCGCGCAGCTCAAAAACATGGTCACCTCGCCCGGCGGAACAACCGCCGCTGGCCTGAGGGTTCTCGAAGAGGGAAAAATCCGCGCCACACTCATCGATGCTGTCGAGGCGGCGGCCAGGCGCGCTAAAGAACTTGCCGGCGGCTGAGCCCGTGTTCGGCGCGGAAACATGATTTTACCGATCATCTTGAAGGAGGGAAAATCTATGTCAGAAAAAATATGGGTGTTCACTCGCTTTAACCGGTTCCGGTCGTTTGTTTTTATTGCGCTCATCTGCCTGCTGTTGTTGACGGGCTGCGCCTCTGTTAAAAGCG
>JAAZHX010000223.1 GCA_012510495.1 Smithella sp. | reverse complement strand
TGTCCAGCGTCAACTATAATTTCTCTTGACGACAAATAAATCTTCCCTTCTGTTATCACATCTTTTCCATTAACTAATGTTTCCTGGGGGTGCCCCCATGGGGGCAAAATTCTGGACTTCAAAGCTCTTTATCTTTTCGCTTACGAGCGTGTTCAGCTCGATAGCTTGGCACGTTCAGTTCTACGATTACGCTATGGTGAACCAGCCGGTCAATGGCAGCAGCTGTTGTCATTGGATCCTTGAAGATCACCTCCCATTTGCTGAAGGGCAGGTTGCTCGTGAGGAGCACGCTCCCGCGTTCATACCGATGGGCCAACAACGTAAACAGCACCTCCATCTCCTCACGGTTCTGCTTGACATAGCCAAAGTCGTCAATCATCAATACATCATACCTCGACAACTTTTTCAAAAGCTTATCCAGTATCAGTTCCTGCTTGGCTCTCAATAGCTCCTGCACGATCAAATCACATGTAGCGAAGTAAACCTGTCTTCCTTGCCGTGCAAGCTCATGACAGATTCCGCAAAGCAGATGCGTCTTCCCACTTCCCGGTTTTCCGAAGGCTAAGATATTTTCACGGCGATCGGCGAAGTTGCCCTCACAGAGCACTTTGACCTGTCGGCGTATCTTTAGAGGCATCCGGTCGAGTTCAAAGGTCTGGAGTGTCTTCTCCAACGGCAGCTTCGATGCCTTGACCAGCCGGGCGATTTTGTTGGCTCTTCGTACCTCACATTCCCGTTGGGCCAATTCATAAAGATACTCCTCATAGCCCAGTTCATCTGCACTCGCTTTCTGAGCAAATTCCTGATGATATTCCCTGAACATCGGAAGATGCAGTTCCTTGAGCAGTTCAATTAATTGCTGATGCTGCTGTTTATTCATACGCATACACACTCCGGTGTCTCTAACAAGGAGTCATACTCATGAATATCCACCGATTCAATAGTGACATCCGTAGGTTCAGGCGTTTTTTGCTTTAAATCAATAAACGCTTTGACCTTTTCAACGCTTATCTCCTCTTCAAGATGGATCAGTAATCGCAATGCTTCGTTGACCAACGATTCACTTTCTTTGGCAGCCAGCTCCAATATCTTGAGATACGCTTTGTTGGCCTGCCGGATACTATGAGCGTCTCGAAGTATGTCGTAAGCGATTCTGAACTGACTCGTCGGGAACAGATCCTCTTTATAGCAATAGTTTTCGAAGGCTCCGGGCTTTCGAACCAATCTGTCGATGTGATGACGGTAGTTAATGTAATGACCGTTTTCACCACGCAGGCGGGGTAGGGTCTCGATATGCCGCTGTGCATACCATATTTCGAGTGTGTCAGCGTAGACACGAACCTTCACCGTTTCACCCACCAGTCGGCTGTGAGCCGAATACGTGTTGTGCAGCAATCGAAAGGTCCCGCCGCGACCGACTTTACAGGTCTTTGTTTCATAGTCATCATAGCGCAGATTCGGCAGCCTTTTAAGAACCTCAATCTCTTCGGCAAAACGCTTGTGGCAGTTCTGATTCATGCGATCGATGATCTTTTGAAGGAACGTTTCATAGTCGTGCACCGTGTCAAAATCCCGGCTGCCGCGAATGATCAGGGACTGGTCAACCGCCTTTTTGAACAGATCATTGCTCTTTTCAATATCCCCGTTTTCATGAGGGCTGGCAGGGTTCGTCTTGGAGGATGCAAACCCGTAATGACCGGCAAGACCACGGTACTTGTCTGTAAAAATGTCAGGATGGCCAACCTTATGGACAGCACTGGTCAGATTGTCGGTGCGATGATAACAAGGAACGCCCCCTAACTTCCACAAAGCGTCCTGAAGGCCCAGCGAGAGGCTTTCAAAGCTTTCAGAAAAACAGATCCGACCCGCCTGCCAGTTCGAATAACACAGGACAAAGTGGTAAAACAGATGCTCGAAGGGATGCCGGGCAATCGTAACATTGAGCGTGTTCATGCTCGTAAAGTCAGAACAGGACCATTGACCGGGATCATAGTGCTGGGAAAAGAAAACCTCTTTAGCCGGACCGTACAACGCCTTCCAGGCTTTAATGCGTCGCTGAAGGGTCCGTAACTGCCCATTGTGATACTTGCCCGGAAAGGCCTGCTGAAGGTACGCCAAGAGGGTCTTGCCTTCGAGGGCCGCCTGGGTGTCTTGCAGGACCTTCTCGATAAACGCCCAATCATCAGCAAACGGGTCCTGCCGTGTCGGCCACGTATGCTCGACTCTGCATTGACTGGGCAGTTTGCCGTTTTTGAGGTACTTGCCAGCCGTTTTACTGCTCATGCCAGCCACATCCGCCGCCTGATATTGATAGTCATGTTTATGCCGCACGTCAAACAATCTCCTTACCTGTTGATCCGTAACCATCAGAAATCTCCTAACTTAAGGAAATTCTGATAGTCTATTGTCTTTTGCTAATGTCCGGAATCTTTATTTGTCGCTAAAGGTAAGAATTATTGTCGCTGATCA
>JAAZHX010000057.1 GCA_012510495.1 Smithella sp. | reverse complement strand
CGGTTCTGGCGGCGCTTGTCATCAGCCTGGCCATCCTGCCTCATGCGGCGACGCCTCTTGCCTTTTACGCGATGGCTGCCGTTTATGGCGCGTGCATCGGTGTTTCTTTACCCGTTTTCAACGCTTTGATTTTTTCCGCCTCAGCGCCCGGGCTGCGCGGCCTCAACACGAATATGACGCTGTTTGCCATGGACGCGGGTTATTTTCTCACTCCCTATCTGGGCGGTGCTCTTATCGCGGGCGGCGCCGGTTTTAACATTTTGTTTTACGCGGCGGCGGGATTTGTTTTGTTTTGCCTGGCTTTGATAAAGATTTGCCAAAGAAGAGAGGAAAATGATGAAAATTAATGTTCCGGCACAAGAATTGGGAGAATACCAGGTGCGTTTAATGCGGGATGCGGACGCGCCGGGCGTGGTGGCGCTTTATCGGGCAATTTATGGCGAGCATTATCCAATCAAGGAAATGTATGATGCTGATTATATTATCAAACAGCAGGAAGCGGAGATGATGTATCGGGTTATTGTGGCGGATGCGGCGGGAAATATTCTGGGACATAGTGGCCTGTATCGTCTGCAGGGGGCATACACCGGTTTGTATGAGGGCGGCCAGGGCATGGTTAGAGCAGAAGCCCGCAGCAAGGGCTTTAACAATGCTATCTACAGCTATATTATGCAAATTCTTTTGCCGGCGGTGGGAGTGGAAGAAATCTGGGGCGAATCGGTTACGAATCATGTTTTTATGCAGAAAACAGCGATCAGCATAGGAACAAAAGAAACAGGCATTGAGCTGGAATTGATGCCTGGCGAATCCTATGAGGCAGAAAAATCGGCCTCCGGGCGCGTCAGCGCGGTTGTGGCCTGCGCTTGCGTCAAAGAAAAGCCGCACACTGTTTTCTTGCCTGCTCCCTACGCGGATATCCTGAAAAAAATATATGTTCATGCAAAACGGGACCGCCAGTTGAAAACGGCCGCCGGAGTTCTGCCGCAAAAAGTCAAAACCAGCTACTTTGACGCCTTTATAGCCGACGCGGGAGTTTTAAGGGTCTTTGTCCACGAGGCGGGAGCAGACGCAGGCGAAACGATGGCCGGCCTAGTCAAGAAATATCTGGATGCCGGCGCGGTTGTGCTGCAGGTTTTTTTGCCGCTAAATCAGCCTGGGAGCGGCGCTTTAACCGAAATTTTGAACCGCCTGGGATTTTTCTTCGCTGCGGTGGCGCCGCGCTGGTTTGACGCCGACGGGCTTCTGATGCAAAAACTGGTCAATCCCGCCAATTACGACGAAATCCGGCTTTATTCCGATTTTGCCAAAGAAATGCTGCAATTCATCATTGAAGACCGCAACCGGGCAGAGGCGCTGGCATTGATATAAACCTTCCATTGAAAGGATAAGGCAATGCAGAAGAATATTGAGAAAAACACAACAGATACCTTTTCTGTGGGAGATTTCCGCCCGGAGGATGCGGAGGAAATCGTCGGATTATTCCGCGCTGTTTACGGAGATTCCTATCCGGTCCGTCTTTTTTATGATCCGGAAGCTATTATTGCCGCCAATACGGAAGGAAGCGTCTATTCCATTGTGGCCCGAACGCCCGCGGGCAAAATCATCGGCGTAACCCATCTGTTTCGCCATGAAAACCTGCCCATACTTTATGAATGGGGCGCCGGCCTTGTTTTGAAGAAATACAGAAACATGGGCGTCAATCAGGTACTGAATGAATTTCTCCATAATCAATTTCTTCCCGCCCGGCCGCACATTGAGGAAATTTTTGGCGAACCGGTGTGCAATCACACTCATTTGCAAAAAGCCTGCAATGCCTTTGGTTACGTTGAAACCGGAATTGAAGCGGCCCTGATGCCTGCGGAAGCTTATACAAAAGAAAAAAGCGCAGAAGGGCGGGTGGCGACCCTGTGCTTTTTTCGCTCGTGTATTCCAAAGCCGCACCGGATTTTTCTGCCTCCCGGGTATGAAGACATTATGCGGAAAATCTACGCAAGACTGAATGATCAGCGGGAACTTTGCCTGTCCGCAGAAACTGTTCCGGCAACCTCATTAACCGAAGCGGAGATGCAGATTTTTGAATCCGCGGGTGTTGTCCGTATGACATTTGAGAGCGCCGGAAGTGATTTTTCCGCCCGTCTGACTGATCTGGAAAATTCGGCGCGCGCGAAAAATGCCGTTGTTTTCCAGGCTTTCCTTAACTTGAAGCAACCGTGGGTCGGCCAAATCGTCAGTATTTTGCGGAAGCGGGGCTATTTCTTCGGCGCTTTACTGCCGCGCTGGTTTGACAGTGACGGACTGCTCCTGCAGAAACTGGACTGTCCGCCGGATTTCGACCGGATGATTCTCTGGAGCGATTTTGCCAGAGAACTGCTCGCATTTATCAAAAACGATTTCTCGCGAAAGGCATGATTCACGAATTATCTACCAGCTCTTTTTACCTCTTGACACACGACCGTCGTCAGCGACACGGACTGGAGCGCATCAACCGCGTCTTTGTGGACCGCGAATAAACTACCCCGCCGCAAGCAGCGGGGTATTAGAAAAGCGTCAGCTGTCGATCCTCATGTAATATTTGGTAATCAGTTCCCTGACGTTTGACATAGTTCGTTACCGTATTTTCATTCCCATGCTTCCCTACTGTGCCAGCATAGTACCCATCAGTCCAAAATTCCCCACCCCAAAGCTGCTTTCTAACCTCAGGAGACCTACTCAATATCTCCCGGGCGGTAATACTCTTGATGGTTGTCACAACCTTCGTTACGCTGTATGTCGGTACAGTTTGCACAAGAAAATGAACATGATCTCTATCGGTCCCGATCTCAAGAAACTTCATCTGATATCGCTTTTCGATATCTAAGCAGACCTCTTTCAAGAAATTGTCCACTCCCTTGTCAAATATTGCACGCCTGTATTTCGCCGGAAATACCAAATGGTAGATCAGCACCGTAACGTTATGGCTCTTATGTATATATTCGCTCACCCATCTATTTTACGCCGCAAGCGGCGGGGAATTCAACCCTGAGAGATTAAACGTGCCCAGTTTTTCCCCGGCGCTGGTCAACGCCCGCACCCTATTGTTTTTTTCACTGGTATGGTATTTGCTGTATTCAATCGAAAACCATTTGCAACAAAAGGAGATGGCTTATGGCAGAAGTCGTCGGATTTTCCAAAGAAGGCAGGATTGGCCTCATCACAATCAACAACCCGCCGGTGAACGCCCTGTCGCGGGCGGTCCGCGCCGGTATCAGGGCGGGCACCGAAAAAGGCAACGCCGACAGGGACATTGCCGCGCTGGTGATCCTCTGCGAGGGGCGAACCTTCATCGCGGGAGCGGACATCCGGGAATTCGGCCGCCCGCCGATGGCGCCGCATCTGCCGGACGTGTGCCAGTTGATTGAAGATTCTCCAAGACCCGTGATCGCGGCCATTCACGGCACGGCACTGGGCGGAGGCCTCGAAATCGCTCTTTCCTGTCATTTCCGCATCGCTCTGCCCACGGCGAAAGTCGGGCTTCCCGAAGTGAAACTGGGACTTTTGCCGGGAGCAGGCGGCACACAGCGGCTGCCCCGTTTGGCGGGTACCCGCGCGGCGCTGGAAATGATCACTTCGGGAGCACCGGTGGCGGCGGCTAAAGCCAAAGACATGGGCATCCTGGACGAAATTGTCGAAGGCGATCTGAAAGCGGCGGCCCTGGAATACGCCAATACAGTCGTTGACCGGAAGCTCCCCCTTCGCAGAGCGAGTCAGTTGAAAGCCGCCGTCGAGTCGCCGACGCTTTTTGAAGATTTCGCCAAAGCCAACGCCCGCAGGTTCCGCGGTTTTCTGGCGCCCCTGAAATGCATCGAAGCCGTAAAAATCGCCACCGAACTTCCTTTCCCGGAAGGCATGAAAAAGGAACGGGAAATTTTCATCGAACTCCACGATTCGGATCAGTCCAAAGCCCAGCGCCATGTGTTCTTTGCCGAGCGCGAAGTCGTCCGCATCCCCGGACTGCCCGATGATCTCCCCACCCGGGACATCAGGTCCGTGGGCGTGCTGGGCGCGGGCACGATGGGCGGCGGCATCGCCATGTGTTTTGCCAATGCCGGCATCCCGGTAACCCTTTTGGATATGAAGCAGGAATTTTTAGACAAGGGGCTGGCGATCATCAAAAAGAACTATGCCAATACGGTGGCCAAAGGGAGGCTTGCGCAGGAAGCCATGGACAAGCGGATGTCCCTGATCCGGCCGACGCTGGCCTATGAGGATCTGAAGGATGCCGACCTTGTTATCGAAGCCGTCTTTGAAGACATGACCGTCAAAAAAGAAGTTTTCGGCAAACTGGATTCCATCTGTAAACCGGGCGCGGTTCTCGCCTCCAACACCTCTTATCTGAATATTGACGAAATCGCCGCCGCCACCGGCCGCCCGCAGGATGTCATGGGCATGCATTTCTTCAGCCCGGCCAATGTGATGCGGCTTTTAGAAAATGTCCGGGGGGCAAAAACATCCCCCGAAGTTTACGCCACGGCCATGAAGGTCGGCAAAAAGATCGGCAAGGCGCCGGTCCTGGTCGGCGTCTGCGACGGCTTTGTCGGCAACCGCATGCTGGCCAAACGCACCCGCGAATGCGGCTTCATGCTGGAGGAAGGAGCGCTCCCCTGGCAGATTGACCGGGTCATCTACGGCTTCGGCTTCCCGATGGGCCCTTACGCAATGGGCGACATGGCGGGACTCGATGTGGGCTGGAGAAACCGCAAGGCCAAGTTCGACACCCTCACTCCGCGCGAGCAGAAGAACAACATTCTGGACAAGATCTGTGAAATGGGGCGCTACGGACAGAAGACCGGCGCCGGATTCTACAAGTACGACGAGAAGCGTAATGCGACGCCCGATCCGATGATTGAAGAGCTTATTATCAGTCACTCGAAGGAAGCGGGCATTGCCCGGAGAGCCATTTCGGATCAGGAAATTATCGAGCGGGCGATTTATTCGATGATCAACGAAGGGGCTAAAATTTTGGAGGAAGGCATTGCCGCAAGATCCCTCGACATCGACGCGGTCTGGCTCTATGGCTACGGCTTCCCGGTGTATCTGGGCGGCCCGATGTTCTATGCCGACACGGTGGGTTTGAAAAAAATCTATGACGCAATCCTCCGGTACAGAGATCTGGTCGGCGCCGAATACTGGACGCCCGCGCCGTTGCTGGAAAAGCTGGCCAAAGAAGGAAAAGGATTTTACGCCAGGTAAGGCCAACCCGTTGAAGTCATTTGATCTGCCTTTTGTCATGCGGGGTGCCGGGGCAGGGGCAAAGCGACGGATTCGACTTTGCACGCATTCGCCGGATGCTCCTGGACATGAAGGCGCACGTGGTCGGACGAAAAATGCGGATGAAGGACAGCGCGCTCACATGCCCGGAGGAGGCGTTGGTGGTGAGTCGGTTGTTATCCGTATTTTTCTTCCAGCAATCCCAGCACTTTGTCCGCGGAATCGGTCAGCGCGGTGCCGGGACCGAAGATGCCCCGAACGCCTTTGGAATAAAGAAATTCGTAATCCGCGGGCGGAATGACGCCGCCGACCACGACGATGATATCCTCCCCGCCTATCTTCTTCAACTGTTCGATGAGCTCCGGAACCAGCGTCTTATGGCCCGCCGCGAGGCTCGAAACGCCCACCACATGCACGTCGTTTTCAATGGCCATTTTGGCCGCTTCTTCCGGCGTCTGAAACATCGGACCGATGTCCACGTCGAAACCGATATCCGCGTAGGCCGTGGCCACCACCTTGATCCCCCGGTCATGGCCGTCCTGCCCCATTTTGGTCACGAGCTGACGGGGGCGGCGTCCGGTCTTCACCAGAAAATTTTCCGTTCTTTTTCTCAAAGATTCGATCACGTCACTGTCTCCATATTCCGATGAGTAGGCGCCGGAAATGACCCTTGTCTCGGCGACATACCGGCCGAACACTTTCTCCACAGCGTCGGACACCTCTCCCACCGTGGCCCGCAGCCGAACCGCTTCAATTGCGGTTTCCAGTAGATTCCCGCCCTTTTCGGCGGTCTGCGTTATTTTTTCCAGCACCCTGACCACGGCGGCGTTGTCGCGTTTGGCCCGAATCTCCCGGATTCTGGCCATCTGCCCGTCGCGCACGCTCGCGGGAATGTCCAGCACCTCGACGGGAATCTCTTCCCCGATCCGGTGCTTGTTCACGCCGACGATGATGTCTCTGCCCCGGTCAATGCGGGCCTGCCGCCGTGCGGCCGACTCTTCAATGCGCATCTTGGGCATGCCGGTTTCAATGGCGCGGGCCATGCCGCCCAGAGCCTCGATTTCGTCCATGATTTTTTTCGCTTCCCGGATGATGGACGCCGTCAGCGCCTCCACGTAGTAGGAGCCGCCCAACGGATCGACCACGCGGCAGATCTGCGATTCCTCCTGAATGACGATCTGCGTGTTGCGGGCGATACGCGAAGACAAAGGCGTGGGGAGGCTCACCGCCTCGTCGAACGAGTTGGTGTGCAGCGACTGGGTTCCGCCCAGCACCGCAGCCAGCGCCTCCAGCGTGGTCCGGATGATGTTGTTGTAGGGGTCCTGCTGGGTCAGGCTCCAGCCGGACGTCTGCACGTGCGTGCGCAGAACCTGCGATCGCGGATTGGCCGGATGAAACTCTCCGACAATCTGATGCCACAGATACCGGGCCGCCCGCAGCATGGCGATTTCCATGAAAAAGTTCATGCCCACGCCGAAGAAAAACGAAAGCCGCGGAGCGAAGTCATCAATCTTCAGGCCGCCGTCGATGGCGGCGCGGATGTATTCCCTGCCGTCGGCCAGCGTGAAAGCCGTCTGCAGGACCGAATCCGCGCCCGCCTCCATGATGTGATAGCCGCTGATCGAAACGGTGTTGTAGCGCGGCATGTTTTTCGAACAGTAGGCAATGATGTCGGAAACGATCCGCATGGAGGGCCGGGGCGGATAAATATAAGTGTTGCGCGTCAGAAATTCCTTGAGAATATCGTTCTGGATGGTGCCCGCAAGCTGCTTTTGTTCCACGCCCTGCTCTTCGGCGGCCACGATATATCCCGCCAGAATCGGCAGGACGGCACCGTTCATCGTCATGGAAACGGACACCTTGTCGAGCGGAATCTGGTCGAAGAGAATTTTCATATCCTCGACGGAGTCGATGGCGACCCCCGCCTTCCCCACGTCTCCCGCCACCCGCGGATGATCGGAGTCGTAGCCCCGGTGCGTGGCCAGATCGAAGGCCACGGACAGACCCGTCTGTCCGGCGGCCAGATTTTTCCGGTAAAAGTCATTGGACTCTTTCGCGGTGGCAAAGCCGGCGTACTGACGGATGGTCCAGGGCTGGTTGGCGTACATGGTGGCCGAAGGCCCCCGCAGATACGGGGCCAGGCCCGACAGGGTGTTGACGGTATCCAGCCCCGCCATATCTTCCGCCGTGTAGATCGGTTTGACGGCAATGCCTTCCGGCGTCGCCCAGTTCAAAGATTCCAGGGGCCTTCCCTTCATCTCCCGGAGAGCGGCCTCCTTCCATTGATTCATGCTTTTGTGTGCTGTCACGTCCAACTCCTTTCAAAAATACTTATCACATTTTGCCGGGTTCTTTTTTCAGAATTTTACCCGCCGGCGTTTTGGGCATCGCTTTCAAAATATATGCTTTGGAAACGAGTCGTATACATGACAGACAAGTCTTGCCGCCGTCAAACCGAACTGTTGCATATCACATTTGCACCGTAATAGCATAATATCTATTGAGAACTCCAAAACGCGCCCGGTTCTCCATACCGCCCTCCAGGGAAAGAAGTAAAAAAACTGCTGGCATATTCTTTGCTGACTCAATAGAATGCGGCAAATTTACACAAAGGAAGGAGTACCGCATGAAAGATACAGAAGGAATTTCGACCCGTCCCATAAAAATCCAGGACAATACATTGCGCGACGGCCACCAGTCCATTTACGCAACCCGTATGAAAACAGAGGACATGATCCCGATTGCGGAAGAAATGGACGGTTGCGGCTTCTGGGCCATGGAGGTCTGGGGAGGCGCAACATTCGACACAATGCACCGATTCCTGGGCGAAGACCCCTGGTCGAGGCCCAGAATTCTTAAAAAATACGTAAAGAAAACTCCCTTCACCATGCTTTTGCGCGGACAGAATCTGGTCGGCTACCGGCACTACGCGGATGACGTCGTCCGGGCGTTTGTCGACAAGTCCTGCGAAATCGGCATCGATATTTTCCGCTGTTTTGACGCGCTCAACGATTTCCGCAATATTGAAACCTGCGTGGAAAGAATCAAGGCCAACGGCAAACACGTGGAAGGAACGGTCTGCTATTCACTGACGGAAAGCCGACTGGGCGGGGAAATTTACACGCTCGATTTCTACGTGCAAAAGGCCAAAGAGCTCGAGCAAATGGGCGCGGACACGATCTGCATCAAGGACATGGCCGGCCTGCTTTCACCCTATGACGCTTTCGATCTGTTCTCCGCGTTGAAAAAGGCCGTCTCGGTTCCACTGCATCTGCACACGCACTACACCAGCGGCATGGGCAGCATGACCTATTTGAAAGCCATCGAAGCCGGCGTGGACATCATCGACACCTGCCTTGCTCCATACGCGCTTCGAACCTCCATGCCCGCCATCGAGCCGATTGTGGCGGCGCTTCAGGGTTCAGAAAGGGACGCCGGCATCGATTTGTATCGGCTGTTGGAAATCAGCAAGCACCTGGAGCAGATCGCGCCCAAATACGGACATCTGCTGGCCAACCAAAAGCTTTCCATCATCGACGGCGGCGTGCTCGCGCATCAGATTCCCGGCGGGATGATCTCGAATCTTGTCAGCCAGCTTAAGGAAATGAAGGCGCTGCATCGGATGGGAGAGATTCACAAAGAAATCGTCCAGATCAGAAAAGAGATGGGCTACCCGCCTCTGGTCACCCCGTCATCGCAAATCATCGGGTCGCAGGCGGTGCTCAATGTTCTCTTCGGCCGCTATGTCCGGATTTCCAATCAGCTCAAGGACCTCGTGCTGGGCCTGTACGGTAAGACCGCCGTGCCAATTGACAAAGAACTGACCGCAAAAATCCTGAAAAACTACAAGCGCGGGCAAGAACCGATCACCGTGAGACCCGCAGACCTGCTGCCGCCGGAAATGGAAGAGGCGAGGAAAACGATCGGCCATCTGGCGCGCACCGATGAAGATTTGCTGGGCTGGATCCTGTTTCCACAGACGATGGAGAAATATCTGCAGGGGAAATACCATGACGGGGCGACACAATCCGCGTCCTGACACAAGAAAAGTAAGGCTATGACGATAAAGACAAAATACCCCCGGGGCATCAATCTGCTTCAGGACCCGGATCTGAATAAAGGGACTGCTTTTACCGAAGCGGAACGAAAAGCACTGGGGCTGCAAGGTTTGCTGCCGCCGCGCGTCTCGTCGCAGCAGCAGCAGGTTCAGCATATTTTGAACAATTTCCGTCGCAAGCCCAACGACCTGGAAAAATATCTTTATCTGATCGGCCTGCAAGACCGTAACGAGCAGTTGTTTTATAAGGCCCTCATGGACAACCTCGAAGAGCTCAGCCCGATTGTTTACACGCCCACCGTGGGGCTTGCCTGTCAGGAATACAGCAGAATTTTCCGCCGCCCCCGAGGCCTGTTTATCACCAAAAAAGACCGCGGCTACATCGGACAAATTTTGAGAAACTGGCCGCACCGCCATGTGCGCATCATCGTGGTTACCGACGGTGAGCGCATTTTGGGCCTGGGCGATCTGGGTGCAAACGGCATGGGCATTCCCGTGGGCAAGCTCTCTTTATATACGGCCTGCGCGGGAATCGAACCCACCAGCTGCCTTCCGGTCATGATCGATGTCGGAACCGACAATAAAGGTCTGTGGAGCGATCCGCAATATATCGGCCTGCCCGAGGCGCGCATGCGGGGCGACGCCTATGATGAAATCATTGACGAGTTCATGAAGGCGGCAAATGAAGTCTTCCCGAATGTCATGATTCAACATGAAGACTTCGGAAATCAAAATGCCTTCCGCCTGCTGGCCCAATACCGTGATCAATACTGCATGTTCAACGACGACATTCAGGGCACAGCCAGCATTGCGCTGGCCGGTATCTATTCTGCGCTGCGTAAGATCAGCGGTAAAATTACAGATCAGCGACTGGTGTTTCTGGGCGCGGGAGAGGCGGCCCTGGGCATCGGCCATCTGGCGGTCCGCGCAATGACCGAACAGGGTCTTCCGGAAAAAGAGGCTCGCGGCCGTTGCTGGTTTGTGGATTCCAAAGGTCTGGTGGTGGCCGCAAGGACGGATCTGGCGCAGCACAAGCGCCCCTTCGCCCACGACTTTTCCCGGCACCGGGATCTCCTTGCCGTGATCAACGCCATTGAGCCCACCATCCTTATCGGCGCATCGGGACAGCCCAAAACATTTTCCCCCGAAATACTGCAGGCCATGGCTCGCCTGAATGAACGTCCGATTATTTTCGCTCTTTCCAACCCGACCTCACAATCGGAATGCACTGCACAAGACGCCTACCGCTTCACGGACGGCCGGGCCGTCTTTGCCAGCGGCAGTCCCTTTCCTCCGGTTACTCTCAACGGCAGAACATTCTTGCCGGGGCAGGCAAATAATGTATATGTCTTTCCCGGTGTGGGGTTGGGCGTGACAGCCTCGGAATCCAAAAGAGTTACGGATGAAATGTTTGCGGCCGCCGCAAGGTGCGTGGAAGAAAAAGTCATGAAGGAAGATTTCGACCAGGGCCGGATTTTCCCGTCCTTGTCACGCATCCGCGAGGTATCCCTTCACATCGCGATCGCCGTGGCAAAAATTGCCTACACCGGGAAACTGACCGCCATGGCGGAGCCGAGTGATTTGCCCGGGTTCATCATATCCAAGATGTATGACCCCGTTTATCATTCGTATCTGGCGGCAAAAAATAAAAACAACGAGGTGGGGCGCTGAGAATCCTCACTCGAGTGCCCCATGTGGCGATGCCGTCGTGTCGGTACACACTGTCGGCAATCCTTTAACAAGCGCCGCTTTGCGGCCTGAAAGCAAGCATCGTTAAAAAAATTTAAAGGGGCTTGATTTATGGAAAACGTCGTGTTGATCAGTTGCGCGCGGACGCCCATCGGCGCGTACGGCGGAGCGCTGCGGGAGGTTCCGGTTTACCGTCTGGCCAGCGTTGTCCTGCAGGCGGCCGTCAAAAAAGCGGGCATTGAACCGGTTCAGGTGGACGATGTCATCATGGCGTCCGCTTACCAGAACGGCGAGTGCGCCAACGGCGCTCGCATGGCCGTCCTGGACGCCGACTGGCCGGACACCATCCCCGGCGGCATGATCGACCGGCGCTGCTGCTCCGGCCTGGAAAGCGTTTATTACGGGGCGTTGCAGATTCAAACCGGCAACGCCGACATCATCATCGCAGGCGGCATGGAATCGATGAGTCAGTCGGAGCTTTACATCCCCGGAGACATCAAATGGGGCCTGGGCGGCAGGAATCACGAGAAATACGGCTTCATGCCGCGCGGCCACGGGGCGCTCGCCATGTGGGGCCTTCCCTTTTACGACCGCATCCAGCGCGGCCGCGTCATGAGCCAGCCCATCTGGCGCTACGGCGAACTCAGCTCCATGATGACCTGGGCGGAAGCCGCGGCCAGAAAAGAAGGCATCACCCGCGAGGAAGCGGACCGCTGGGCGCTCAGATCCCATCAGCGCGCCATTGCGGCCCAGGACGCGGGCAAGTTTGCAGACGAGATCGTTCCCATCGCCACGGGCAAGGACAAGAAGACCGGTGAAACGGTTTACCTCAAAACCGATGAAGGCCCCCGCCGCGAAACCACGCTGGAGAAACTTTCCAAACTCAAAGCCGTTTACAAAGACGGCGTTTGCACGGCGGGCAACTCCTCCTCGGAAAACGACGGCGCGGCCGTGGTCATCCTTGCTTCCGAAAAGAAAGCCAGAGAACTGGGAATTAAACCGATCGCCACCTACCGCTCCTGCGCGGTTGCAGCCACCGACCCGACCCTTACCTACCCGGCCGTCCCGGCGGCGATCAGCAAGGCGCTGGGGAAAATCGGCAAGACCATCAACGACATGGACCTGATCGAAGTGCAGGAGGCTTTTGCCGTCCAGTGCCTGGCGGACTCCCGTCTGGCGGGACTTTCCGACGAGCAGATGGACGCGAAGGTCAACATCAACGGTTCGGGAATCTCGCTGGGGCATCCCATCGGGGCGACCGGCACGATGCGTCTCACCACGCTGCTTTATGAAATGCAGCGGAGCAACGCCCGCTTCGCCCTGGAAACGATCTGCGGCGGCGGCGGCCAGGGAATTTGTATGGTGATCGAACGAAAGTAGAACCATCCGCAGGAAACAGTCGCGACTGTTTCCTGCCTTGTCATTCCCGCTTGTGACTTTTAGGTTGCGCAGGCGGGAATCCAGCTCAATCAATGAACCGGGAGAAAAAAATATGGATTTTGCATCGACGGAAGAGCAGAAGATGATTCAGGATACGGCACGAAACTTCGCCGAAAAAGAAATCGCGCCGCATGTCGATGAAGACGAAAAAAATCATTTCTGGCGCAAAGAAATCTTCGACAAGATGGCGGAGCTGGGATTTTTCGGCTTCTGCATCGACGAAAAATACGGCGGGAACGGCATGGGTTTTCTGGAAGGCGCGCTCGCCATCGAGCAGGTAGCCAGGGTGCATGTCGCCTGGCGCATGGCCTTCAACATGCAGTGCTGGGGTCCGGCGCTCACCATCCAGAAATTCGGAACGGAAGAGCAAAAAGAACATTACATTCCCAAATTCGTCTCCGGCGAATATGTCGGCAGCTTCGCCATGACGGAACCGGACATCGGCTCGGACGTCGCCTCCATGAAATGCCGCGCCGAGGACAAGGGCGACCACTATCTGGTGAACGGCAATAAAATGTGGATCACCAACGGCACGGTGACCAATCACGGCCTGCTCTACGTCAAAACGGACAAAGACGCGGGTGCCAACGGCGTCTCCTGCTTCATCATGGACTACTCCCTGCCCGGCATTACGCGCAAACCGATTCACGACAAGGTCGGCCTGTGGGCCTCCGATACGGCGGAAATCACCTTTGAAGACGTGAAGGTTCCCAAAAATCTTTTGCTGGGAAAACTGAACAAAGGCTTCCAGATTTGCATGACACAGCTCAACTCCACCCGTCTGGGCTGCTCCGCGGGCGCATTGGGACTTTCCGGCGCAATTCTCGACGCCTCTGCCAAATACGCCACCGAACGCTGCCAGTTCGGCAGGCAAATCGGCCGCTACCAGCTCATTCAGCAGCAGGTGGCGGACATGAAAGTCGGCCATGACACGCTGGCCTATCTGGTTTACCGCTCGGCCTGGCTCAAGGACAGAGGGCTTCCCAACGTCATGGAAACGTCGATGTCCAAGCTCTACGGCGCGAAAGTAGTCGTCCACGACGCCAACGAGTGCATGAAGCTTTACGGCTCTTTCGGCTATTCGGACGAATATCCGTGCGGCCGGTTCCTCAGGGACTCCAAACAGTTCGAGACACTGGAAGGCACGTCCAACATGCACACGATGATCGTCGCCAACGCCGTCATGGGATTTGCGCCCAACCGGGCATAGACGGTAAACATTGTATCTCCTCCCCTCAATCCCCTAGCCTGAGGGCACGCGTCCCGCAAGTGGATGGGAAGTTGATAAGGAGCGCCGCCATGATCAGCGTGTTTGATCTTCATCAGGCCTGAAATCCGTATACATCTTTAACGGCAGGCGGTTTGACCGTCTTGCCGCTGATGCCTTCGTATGTCCGGATGCTGAACTTTTGTTCCGAAATCGGATTTTTTAAGCCCAAATTTGACGTCCTCGTAAAAAGTCAATTTCGCACTCTTTTCGTCTTACCAGCGAAAGCCGGTATCCAGTAATTACCATGAGTTATGGACCCCGGCCTTCGCCGGGGTGACGGGTTGGGTTACTTTTTACGAGTTCATTAAAATTGCCCCATATTGCTTCTCAGATCAGTAAGCAACACGATTAAAAAACTTCTCGATAATGGTGCCATTACTCAAAAAGAATTCAACCGCGAAAAAGGGAAAATCCTATCGGACAAATAAGTAATTTACACACAGCGTCTTAATTAATTGCGCATAAGCGGCGCAACTGGGAATTGAGATGAATCCATTTCGTAAATTGTGTTTGAACAGCAGCCGCCAATTATGGGATCGAAATTCTCGAGTGGAATCCACATGGCACGGCGTGAACCATGTTACTGAAAATGGCATTCGTCTTCGCACCACAGGTCAATATCCTTTCTTCGTGCTGTTCGGCGCAGTTTTTTATATGCCTTTTGGGCCCCCCGGGTCGGCTTGAGCAATTACCGGGCGCGACTTACGCCGACGAAAACCGAACGAATGAAACAGCCTCTGGCACTGCCGAACACCCGATTGCACTTTATACCTGTTTCCCAAATGGTGGAATAGAAGCTTCCCATCCCAAAGATTCTGCTCATAACCAAAATCGCGGGGAATTTTACGAAGGTCTTCATTGATCTTGCGACACATCCGCTCGTCAAGCGCAGCCGGCCGCCCCTTACGCTCTTGATCCACCAAGCCGGAAAAACCACTTTGCTCAAAGCGTTCGATCCAATATTCAATCGTTCGTGGACTGTGGCCAAAAAGTTCCGCTACTTCGTAACAGAATCTGCCCGCACAGACCAGCAGTGCGCCATGAAGGCGATGGTCATATTTTGCTTCTTCGAATCGAACAATTTCTTGTTGAAAGGCAATTTTCATAAGCTCAGCATCTTGAATCTTGAGTTTACGCATGATCTGCCTCCTTGATTTTTCTTCAAGGATAATACAAAAAAATGGTCATGCCTGATTATTTATGTCGCTGCGTATAGATTATCTCGCTAATCCTCGGCTTCTATACAAAATATTCTGATAAATACACAAGATTTTCATTCAGGTTATTGTAAAGGGTGACAGTCGCAAGGCCAATATAGCAAATCAGGACTCAACATGCGCTTTTATTTTATCACCTGATTTGGACAAGAGTGGAGTTGGACATTTATCTTATCAAAACCGGAAAGCAAGGCCAGCAAGGAACGAGATCTCTGCCTCTGGACCATTTATTCCCCACTTGACGCCGGCGCCGATATCAATGTCTTCCGTCAGAGAATAGATAACCCCGCCCAAAACGAAAGCCGGATGCGTATTGGACTCGATATCCGCATTGCGCTCCATCCCTACATTGGCCACCAGTTTCCAATCTTTGGCGACTTGGAATTCCGCTGCGAAGGATGCACTCCAGATATCCCTCCTTTTGGCGTCCTCGTCGGCCTGAAACTTGTAGTCTTTGTGATTGATGCCCAAGTTGAGGTGGAAGGCCCAAGGGTCTTTTGCATACGTGGCAATGGCAGTGATACCGTATGACGGCCGCCCGGTGCTGAGGCCCTTGTCCTCGTCCCCGCTGGGAAGCGTTGCCGCTGGTTTGAGAGCTAAGGAAAATCCTTCGTATTCAAAGAGGCGCCACTTCAAGGCAATAGATACATCCGCCAGGCCGTCATCACGAGTCGTTTCTGCGCCATCGTCGGTGCTTGCCCAATTATAGGGAACTTCCAGGACCAAATCCAGCGAATCGAATAGTCCAAAGGACAGGGCCGCCTTGGCCTCCCAGTTCTCGGACTTAACACCTTGTTCTTCGTCACGCTCATACTGGCCGGTTAATTCAATCTGGGTCTTGCCCTTTCCCTGGGTTCCAGTATCGTCGGTTATCAAGGGATGACCTCCAAAGGCTGGAACAGCTCCGAGCATCACAGTTAAGGCCACCGTCACAACGAGGCAGGAAAATCTATTGTTCATCATCTTAAAAAAAACCTTTTTGAATTCGCTTCATTGATTATTTTCCCTTTCATCCGTTTTGTTTGTTCTCGCTGTAAGTGTTGATGGAACTTTCTTCGGGATCCAAACCGGGGTGTTGAATCGCGAAAAAATGGTTTGACGGATACGGCCTTTTTCAGATAGAGCCAGTCCCGTTCCCACATATGGATCAGCACACTTTTGAGGGTGGGCGGTCTGTACGGCGGAAGCTCCATCACGAAAGGCACGGATTCGCCCTTGAGGATCGTGTTGCGAAGGAGTTTCGCGCTTAAAAAGGTGAGGGCGATGCCGACGACATAGATGAGCCACAGCATGGGGGCGTGCCAAACCCGAGGGAAAAACTCAGGGATAATCAATGCGTAGATCGGCAGCCGGGCACCGCAGCTCATGAGCGGTGTCACGAACATCGTTACGAGCCTGTCACGACGGTTTTCCAGCGTCCGGGTAGCCATGATCGCGGGAACGGAGCAGCCGAATCCGATCAGCATGGGGATGAAGCTTTTTCCATGCAGCCCGATCTTGTGCATCACCCGGTCCATGATGAAGGCCGCCCGCGCCATGTAGCCGGAATCTTCTAAAATGGCGATGGCCAGAAACAAGAGGCGGCATTGTATCTGAGTCTGATTCAGTCGTGCAAAAACTGCGACACCAATCCCTGGGAATACTTAAACGACATGCTCCGCCGGATTATGTCTCATCCGGCACCCAAACTAAAAGAACTGCTGCACGATCAGTGGAAGCCGCCGAATCGGTAGTCGGAGATTACGATCACTACTGAAAAATATTCCGGCAGACAATAGAACGTACCTTATCCTTTTTAAATTTTCAAAAACAATGCCGATATTTTCCCCGGCTACCTTACCATACAGCAGCTGGCTACCACGGGCAATATGGGTGGCAAGACGGTTACCTAGAAATTGACCCTCAATCCGAGGTAGACATTGTGACTTGCAAATTCAGCTTCGATATCATCGAACTTGGGATCTGCCGTAGCAAAGTACCGGTATTTTAAATCAATGGTAAAATTTTTATTGACGGTATAGGCAATGCCTGCGCCAACCTGATACGCAAATACCGTATCATGCGAATCTCCAATCCGGATTCCCAAGATTGCAAAATCATTGACCTCAAGTCTCGCCGCGCCGATTCCGGCGGTGATATATGGCGTAAACGCAGTTTCGTTGACAAAATCGAAATAGCCATTCACCAGGAAGGACAGAGCCCTCACATCGCCTGATGAAGAAAGCCCAGATACACATATCCCGCCTACACATAGGCTGGTCTTATCGATGTCATTTACTTGGTATCCGATTTCTCCTTCCATTCTGAACATTCCAAAGTTGTATCCACCGGCAAAACCAGTCGCAAAACCTGGGTCAGACCCTATCGTCATTGTTACTGGCGGAACTGATATATCGCTATTTGTCAAAAAGGCCACTCCAAACTGACCGCTTACATACGGTCCTGGAGCCGCACTGAAGGAAACCACAGGAAGCATCAACAACACGACCAAACCGACAACAATTGAAAAAATCTTTTTCATAAATACCTCCTTTGTTTAAATTGAATTGATAAGAACTTGTTTTTTGTTGTCGGCAGTATAGGAAGTATTCCCTTGTGTGTCAAGAATGTTCTGCCACAATGTAAGGAGCAAATGATTTGTCCGGTTTTACATAAAAATGTCCGCAAGTGGCCGGATATTTCCATTTTTCGTTGTGCCCGAAACGGGCATGATGGTTGGTCGGATGAACCTTATTTTTTATTGCCATGCAGTCTTCTTTCGATGGGGCCAAAAAACCAGAACAAACGATTGAGAACAAGTGGTTGCAACCCCCTTGTTTTGTTGTTGCCCCCGCTGGCGTTGGTTCAGGTGCTGCTGTCCCTCTCTGGAGAGGGTTGGGGAGAGACTCTACTCCGGTTCGAACTGGTTTTTGGCGGACCAGAAGGAGGGAAGATGCCTCAGCAGATACAGCAGGCTGTTGCGGTGCTCCCAGATGCGGCCCCGGAACCGCTTGCGCCAGGCCGGATCGGAATAAAATCGTTTGACATGCTCGTTGTAAAGCCGGTCGAGCCTTTCCTTCGACGCGATCCCTCTGGGGACAAAAACAAAATTCAGGCAGTTCATCAGCCGCCAGTCTTCCTGGAAAGTCCCCTCCTCGCGAATCGTTGACCACAGCGGCGCGCCGGGAAATGGCGTAAACTTGGCCATATTCATGTCGTCGAACCCCAGCGATATAATGAAATCAGAGGTCCGCCGGATCGACGCTTCGGTCTCTCCCGGCAATCCCATCATGAACAGGCCTTTAGCGCGAAGTTTCGCCGCCTGAATGCGCCGCACGGTGTCGCGCACGTCATCGAGCGACACGCCGGATTTGTGGCGCGTAAGCATGTCCGGATCGGCCGATTCGATTCCCAGCGAGACCATCAGGCAGCCCGCCGCCTTGAGCATCCTGAGCAGATCATCGTCCGTGTAGCCCACGCGCACGGCGCAGTTGAAGTTCATGCCCAGCGGAAAGCGCGCGAGTTTTTCGCACAACTCCACGATGCGCCTGCGGTTGGCGGTAAAAAGATCGTCGTAAATGTTGACGTGGCGCGCGCCGAATTGATCCCGCAGATATTTCATGTGCTCGTAGATGTAGGCTGCCGAGTTGTAGCGGAAACCCTTCTGGAAAACGGAGCGGTCGCAGTAGGAACATTGATATATGCAGCCTCGCGAGGTGATCATCGTCGCGCCGGGAGTTTGTTTGTAGCTGAAAAGCGGCAGATGGTAGTCTTTGGGAAATCCGCGCAGTTTTTCGTAGGCCGGAAACGGCAGGTCATCGAGGTTGGCGATATGCCTTCTCGGCTCGTTGGCGACGGCAACGCCTTTTTCCCGGCGGATCAGGCCCGCGATCGCTGCCGGATCGACGCCTGCCGCCAGTTCGCCCATTGTTTGCTCTCCCTCTCCCGCCGCCAGATAATCAACGGGAGGAAAGGCTGCCAGGAGTTTTTCTCTCAGCGCGGAAGCATGGACACCGCCGCAAACAGTGACGGCATCCGGCCGGGCGGTTTTGATCTTTTGCGCGATCCCGGCCGCATCGGGAAAGGATGACGTGGTGGCGGAAAATCCGACAATCTGCGGATCGAAGGCGAGAATATCCCGGGCCTGCCGGTCGATACCCACCGGCGCGCCGGGACCGAGACAGTCATAGACGAAAACCTCATACCCGTCGCGCGTCAGCCAAGCCGCGATGGAGAGCATCCCCTGCGGCACCATCCGGTTGGCGATGTCGGTGATGTCGCGCCTGCCGGGAAACCAGTTGGACCCTCGGGGATGAACAAGGGCAATGCGTTTTTTTTGTTGTCGTAACGCCATGATTTATTTGCTATTCTGTTGACGCCGCGATCAGGGCCTGCCTTCCGGACGAAAAGAAATTGCCGTGAACGAGAAAAGCGTCTTGACGGGAAAGCAGCGCCCGCGCCAGCCCGCAGGCGGAAGCAGTGGAGGAAATGCCGCACTGGATCAGATAATCATCCACGTCCCAGCCGCTGTTTCTCCACGAGGCTTCGTCGATATTCGCCAGGTTAAAACCGGGCAGGAACACTTTACTGATTTTATCGTCTTTGGGAAACCCCTCTTTTTCGGCGGCCAATTTTTCACATTGCCCCAGGAAATCGTCTGAAGACGGGCTTTCCGCGTCCGTTGATCCGCTCGAAATTTCAACAGACAAAATGTCTCCGATTTTTCCTTCTCCGTCGCCGCCCAGTAAAAGCCAGCCGCTGGCTTCGCCCATCGGAGCGCTCCGGTACCGGCCAGGCGCCAGATTCAGCCGCTCCCGGTAGTCTGCCACGGACGGCGTGAACACGTCGCAGCCTCCGACTAGCGCCAGGTCGATCTCGCCGGACTCCAGGTAGCTCTGCGCCAGCCACAGGGCGGATTCAAAAGACAGCTCCTCCTGCGAGATGGTGAGGACAACGCCTCTGATGCCGCAAAACTTCGCCAGGAAGAACGCGGCGGAGTTGCTGACGGAATTGGCGAACTGGTTGGGGCTGGGAAATCCGCCGTCATACTTGAAGACCTGCGTGATGAACGGCAGGATCTCGTCGATGTTGCCCAGACCGGTGGCCAGGAAAATACCGATTTTCCGGCCCAAGAGCGCTTCTTCGGAAACGCGGGACATGCAGGCGAGCGCGCCGCAGCAGACGAGCTTGATGAACCGTCCCGCGCGCCGCATCGGCTGGCCCATCATTTTCCGCACCAGATCGTCGGGATCGGCGGGCAGTCTCTGCTCTTCCCAGCTGCCGTCCGCGTTGGGTATCAGTGCGGGTCCCAGATATCCGGCCGCCAGGACAGGCAGTGAAGAATTTTTTAATTTTGTAGTCATATTCTTTTAGATGTCATCTCCGCATACGGACTGCAGCGTGATATTGAAAATCCGCCAAATCTGTCATTCTTCGCATACAAACTGTGGTGTGATATTAAAAATCCATAAAAATCGTCATTTCCACCCATCTGTCATTCCCGCGAAGGCGGGAATCCAGTTTTTTAAACTATCTTTTTATATAAATCGTTCCATCCCGGATTATTTTTTTCAATAAGATTGATCTTCCATTGCCTGTTCCACTTTTTCATTTGCTTTTCTCTTAAAATTGCTTCGTTTACATCCTGATATATTTCATAATACACGAGATTGTGGACATTATATTTTTTAGTGAATCCTTCTACCTCATTTTGTTTATGTTCGTAAACGCGTTTAACCAAATCGCCGGTTACTCCTATATACAAAGTCCCATCCTTTTTACTTGCCAAAATATAGACATAATACTGTTTCATTTCTCAATCAATGATTGTTGTGGATTCCCGCCTTCGCGGGAATGACATCTCAGAAATAAAACACCCTCCGCAGGTGCCGCCTGCGCGGGAATGACATGGTTTAATGAAACTCTTTCACAAGTCTCCTATCTGTCATTCCTCTTCCTACTTTTTAACAATGACATACCCCGTGCAGGTTCCGCCGAAGCCGAAGAAGGTAAACAAATACGCCCCGTCGGCCGCCGGAAGGTTTTCCTGTGACGGCGCAAAACCGATTTCGGGGTCCGTCTCGGCAAAGCCGAAGCTTTTCGGAATGACTCCTTCCTCCAGACAGGAAAGCCACAGAGCCGTCTCCACCGTCCCGGCCGCGCCCAGCGTGTGGCCGATAGCGCTTTTGAGCGAAATCACCGGCGGCAGACGCTCCCCAAAAACCCTCGCCAGCCCTCGGCCCTCGGAAAGGTCATTGTCTCTCGTGCCGGTGCCGTGGGCCTTGACTGCGACAATTTCCCCGGGGTCCGTGTCGGCTTTCAAAAGCGCCCTGGTAACAACGCCCTTAATCACCTCGCCGTCCGTGCCCGCGGAGGTCAGGCTGCTGTTGTCGTTATACAGATGGCCGCCGACATACCAGAACCGGCTTTTTCCCGCCCCGTCGTCTGCGCCTTCTTCCAGAATCACGCAGGATGCCGCCTCGCCGATTTGCATGCCCATGCGCCGGTTGCAGAAGGGGCGGCACCTGTCCGGATCATAAAGCAACAGGCCGGCAAAACCCTGCAAGGTCAGATTCAGAAGCGGCTCGAAGCCAACCACGATCGCACGTTTGATTCTTTTTTGCGCAAGCAGATCCGCCGCTACAACCAGCGCGTGCGAACTCGACACGCAGGCCATGCTGAAGGTCATCGTCATGCCGCGAATGCCATATTTCTGAACGATCACGTCAGCCGCCTCGCCCGGCCCCCGGTTGCGGCAGACAATCGGGGGCGATTCTTTGCCGGGGTTGAGGCGGACGGATTCGGTAAATTCGTACTCGTTGCGGATGACGATGCCGCCGGTGGTTCCGACAATCAGGGCGGATTCAACAATTTCGGACGCGGAAAGGCCTCCGCGCTCAAAGGCTTCGGTAATCGATGCGTCCATCATCTTGAGTGATTTTTCCAGGGGATTGCCGTCATAGAGGACTTCAAACGCCTTGAACTCCCGGTTGACCAGATGGGACGACCGACAAACGCCCGCCGGGCGTATATCGCCCGCGATCAGGCGGCGGGCGCCTTCCGACGCGCCCCACCCCAGGGTGGTGACGGCGCCCCACCCGCGAATATGAATGTTCCCCTGTTTCACTTTTTCACCTTCGGCGCGGCAATCACAAAATCAGCCAGCGTATCGAAGCTCTGCATCGCCTTCGCGGCCGTGCTCGCGTTTTTCAACTCGACGCCGAACGTATAGCGCAGTTCCATCGCGATTTCCATCGCGTCGAGTGAGTCGAGCTTGAGCGGCCCGGGTCCGCCGATAAACGGCACGTCGGTGGGCACATCCTCGGCCCGGACATCCCGGATTTCGCAGGCCCGGATAACCAGTTCCTTGATCTTGAAAAGGAGATCCTCCCGCGACGTCACGTTCAGATCCCTGTACGCCTGTTCTAAATCCATCGAACCTTCCTCCCCGCAATATAAAAGCAAATTCCCGCAAACAGTGTCAATATGATTAATTTGGGCGCGATGGTCCCAAACGCGGCATCCCGCAGAAAAATATCCAGATAGGCCTGATGCGCCCAGAACATCGGCGAAATCATGGCCAGCTTTTTCATCACCGGCGGCATCACCGCGTGCGGCACCATGATGCCGCCGAAGACGCCCATCAAAATCGCCACCATCGCAGCCAGCGTGGAAGACTGCTCGGGCGTTTTGGCCGTCGCCGCCACCAGTACACCGAACCCCGTCGTAGCGGCCGCCGCCACCAGCGTCACCGGCAGCATGTGCCAGGGGCGCTGCCCTGCGAAAAACGCCGGGGTAATGAAATGGGACATGACAAAAACTCCCACCAGCATCATCAAAACAAACTGAACAACGTTGATCAGGAAGTAGGGAGTGATTTTGCCCAGCGTCACCAGATTAGCGGACACCGGATACGTGAAGAGACGCTGGAGCGTCCCGTCTTTCTTCTCCCTCAAAAAACCGACCGACATGGGGACAGCGATAAAGAACATCGCGAAGATGGCATAGGCCGGAACCGTCTGCTGCAAGGGGGTCGGCAGCTCCCGGTTGGGACCGGTTCGCTCGACGACCAGACCGGCCGCCATCGCCTCCAGATTGTCGACGCCCATGACCACTTCCACGACAATGGATGTGACGAGCGAGCGGGCGGCGATCCGGTAGCTCGCGTCCATCACGGGATCAAAGAAAATTTCCACCGGCCGGTCTCCCTCTTCGAAACCCGGGGGGATCATCACGACGGCCTGCGCTGTGCCGTCCACAAAGAGTCTGTCGTTGTCGGCGCCGGCCGGTTTTTCCATCGGCACGATCAGCGGATGGGCCTTGATTTTTCCCGCGAGGAGTCCGGCCTGGGGAGATCGGCTCTGGTTATCCACCACCATTGGAATCTTCCGTCCGGTCAGTTTATCCTCCCACACGCCTTCCAGCGCCAGCGACATGAAGAAAATCAGGGCCACCGGCATCAAAAAAAGAAGCAGGATGGTCTGCCGGTCACGAATCAGGACCAGCATTTCCTTGCGAATCAGTTCTATCAGCTGTTTAAAAATCACGCAGCCCCCTGCCTGTCTTCTCCAGGAAAAACTTCTCCAGGTTATCAATATCGGACATCCGGCCATTATAAATCCGCTCGCCGCGATCCAGAAGCGTCAGGCCGGAGCACAGGCGCTGGGCCTCTTCCATGATGTGCGTGCAAAGCAACATCGTGACGCCCCCCACGCTTAACTCCGCCAGCAAATCGTACATATGATTCCGGCTCTGCGGATCGACGCCCGCCGATGGTTCATCGAGCAGCAGAAGCTTCGGAGAATGCAGGAGCGCCACCGCCAGATTGAGGCGTCTCTGCATGCCGCCGGAAAAAGTCGCCACCGCCGTCTCAGAATATTCCGCGAGACCCGTTTTTTCGAGCGCCCATTGTGAGCGCTGTGCGATTTGGCCCTTCGACAGCCCGGCCATCACACCAAAAAAGCGCAAATTCTCCCATGCGGTCAGAGAGGGGTAAAGCGAGATCGGCTGCGGCGCGCACCCGATGAACGAAAGCGCTTTCGGGTCCGGCATGCGGAGGCCGTAAACAGACACCTCTCCGGAATGGCCCCGGAGCTGACCGGTAACAATCCGCATCAGCGTTGACTTCCCCGCGCCGTTGGGCCCCAGAAGCGCGTGCATCTGTCCATTCGCAACCGCCAGAGAAAAATCCCGAAGCGCGGGAACGGACGCTCCGTCGTAGCGGAAAGTCACGGAAGAAATATCGAGTGCGTTCATGCCTTGAGCTTTTTCACCACCTGAGCCAGATCCTTAAAAAGCTGTTCTTCGCGCCCGGCGCAGACCAGCATCAGTCCCCCCGCCTTTTCAAAGGTCTCTTCGGCCTGTCCGCGCTGCTTGATGATGCGCGCGGAAACAACGGCAAATTCCCGCCAGATGTCGCCGATGGCCGTCATTTCGCAAGACAGGCGGGTAAGCGCGTCCGAGGCAAACAGTTCGGCGGCTTCCTGAAGAAACGCCGCATACATATAGCGGAAACCGGCACCGCCCGTGCCCACCTCTTCCTGCATCCGGACGACGCCGGACAGCTCGCGGCAGGCCCCCATAAAGCCCAGCTTCTCGGGGCTGCGGACAATTTTTTTGGCCAGGCTGCGCATCCCCCGGATGCCGAAAATGGGCACGGGAATTTTCAGCATCATGTTGCAGGTATCTTTCATGCCTGCAAGGCATGCCGCGCGCAGGTCGGGACCGGGGTTGACGGACTGGGGATAGTACATGAACCCGCGCGGCTCCAGCGGACCGCGCGCAAACCGCGCCCTTTCCAGGTCTTCCGCCAAACAATCCACCGGCTGCTCCAGCATCGGATCGCTCACGCGGAAACCGTTTTCAAGCTCATGCAGAGCCACAATGTTATGGCCGTTGAACTGAAAGCGGAACCGGTTGGGAAAGTAGGAAAGCCAGTAAATATTGGTGGTCAGCCCGACGATCTGGCCGGTCCCGAGAACGCGCCGGAGCTCATCCATGCCCTTTTTGGGATTCCGGAATCGCGCGGTTTTGAATTTACCGCCCAGACGTTTGGCGGATTTGCGGAAGACGGCGCCCGGCTGGGAGCGAAACGTGCTGATCGTCACGCCGCTCATTTTCATAAACGGCAGATGGCCGAAAAAGATGCCGCTGCCGATGCCGAAAATCATCGGCTCGGAAATTTCCACGCCCCTGTCGCGGAACAGCGACGCGGTGACGCCGCTTTCGCAGTGCGCTGAATGAACATGGACAAAGGGTTTCCCGGCTGCGGTAACTTCCGTAATCATGTAATCGGCCCCTCCAGAATCAGGTTTGCGGAACGGTTTTGAGCTCTTCGCGGGAAACGGCCAGCGCCTTGGCGTAGCGGTCCAGGACCGACGGCCCCAGCCCGGCAAACACGTCAGGCCGGAAATGCCTTTTCACCCGAAAAACCGCGATCCGCGCGGTTTTTCCCAGAATCTCCGGCGTCATCTGGCGGCGCTCCATGTGATAGCAAAGCGGGCTTTTCACGCCGGTCAGCACCGCCTGTCTGGTTTCTTCCAGCGCTATCGCCATTTCCTCAACCGCGAGTCCGTTGACCACCGCTTCCACCTCCCAGCCGGAACTGGGCACAATGACATATTTCCCCTCGTCATTGAGCGCATAGCAGGCGCGCTTTTTCCCCTCGTAATAGGTGATGTCCTGCGGCACTTCCCGAACGTTCATTTCCAAAGCTCCGTTAAAGATTTCAATATCTTTTTATCCTAATTTGACCCCGGCGCAAAGCAAATTCTGCCCGGCCGCGCCCATCTTTCACCGGACAATTTTTTCACCGAGAAACGGCTCGAAATGGTGCCACTCGAAGGGATGCGCCGCGGCAAAGCGCGCCAGATCGTCCGCATAGGCCTGAGCGGATTCCTGCACCGCTTTCTTCCGCTCGGCGCGGGTGCCCGCTGCCACCTTCCGGCCTTGCGAAACCTGCACATGGTAATGACCCGGCGATTTTTCATAAACAAAGAACGTTATCAGCGGCGCACCGCTTATCAGCGCGAACAAATGAGGCGTGTCCGGCAGACGGACCCTGTGTCCCAGAAAATCGACTTCCACCCAGGTTTGTTCTCCCCAGATGCGGTCACCCGCCATGGAAACGATGCCACCCTGCCGCAGGAAGCCGATGCCTTCCAGCAAAGCGAAGGGCGATTTTTCCTTCTCGTCCGTCGTCACGATCCGGATGCCGGTTTCGGCCAGCTTTTCCTTCTGATATTTTTCCACCTGCTCCTTGAATTTGGCGCCCAGATACAGCATAACCGGCAGCCCCTTTTGATTGAGCCGCTGGGCCGCAAGCTCCCAGTTGCCGATGTGCGACATCACCACAACCGCGCCGGTTTTGGAAGCCACGGCCTCATCCAAATGCTGCCAGCCCTCACGGGTGAAGATGGCCTGTTCGACCGCCCAGGGAATGAAACGGTGGACATAGACGCCCGTGAAGTTGTGAAACTGCTTCCAGACGCAGTACAGGTGATGCCCGAAGCTTCGTTCCGGTAAAAGGGCCCGGTAAAAGCGGTGGCTTTCGCGGACGCGGCCCGGAAACAAAAAGAAATACCCCGTCGCGATGCACCAGGAAAACACCCGGAAAAACCACAGGCCCAACCGGTGCGACAGAAAAATCGCGATTTTATAAAAAAATTTCTTCACCAGATTACTCATGTAGGGGCGAAACATTTTTCGCCCCTGCGATAAACAACATGCCATCAAACGTTGATTGCCTCTACCCCGCGAATTTTCCTTCTTTTTTCAGCTTCTCGATTTCCTCTTTCTCCAGCGTGTTGAAGGCGATTTTACCGACCAGGGTTTTGGGCAGATCGTCGCGGAATTCGATGGAGCGCGGACAGCTCCATTTAATCAAATGCTCGCGGCTGTAGTTGATGAGTTCCTTTTCCATTTCCGGGCCGGCGTCAGCGGGATTTTTCAACACAATAAACGCCTTCACCGCCTGCACCTGGGCTTCGTCGGGCACGCCGATGACGCAGGCGTCGCGCACCTTTTCGTGCTTGTAGAGCAGCTCTTCCACCTGCGCGGGATAGACGTTCATGCCTGAGGATTTGATCATTCGTTTCTGGCGAAGCTTGAAATAGAAAAACCCGTCCGCGTCCATCGTGCCGATGTCTCCCGTGTGCAGCCAGATACGTCCGTCCGCGTGTTTCCGAAGCGCGGCGGCGGTTTCTTCGGGCTGGTCGAGATAGCCCATCATCACGGCGGGACCGGCCACGCAGATCTCGCCTTCTTCGCCCAGCGGTGCCTCCTCGACCGTGTCGAGCTTCACGACCTTGGCCAGCATGTCCGGAAAAGGCACGCCAATGCTGCCTTCGCGGTAGTTGCCGAGGGGCGTGGCCATGATGGCGGTGACGGCCTCGGTAAGTCCGTAGCCTTCCAGAAGCTGAACGTTACCGCCCTGCTTCTTGACCATTTCTTCAAAGCGCTCCTTGATCGGACGGGGCAGCATGTCCGCGCCGGAGAACGTCGCCCGCAGGCAGCTCAAATCCGCTTTATGCATTTTGGGATTGCGCGAAAGCGCGTCAAAGAGAGTCGGCACGCCGATGACAAATGACGGCTTTCGCGAACGAATCAGATCGGCGACCGTCTCCGGCGTAAAGATCGGTACCAGAATGCTTTTGCCGCCGCCCATGAAGCAGGCGTTGATGCAGACCCCCAGACCGAAGCCGTGAAAGATCGGCAAAATGGCCAGCACGGAGGTGGCGTCGTCCATCTTCCCCCATTCCGACACCATTTTCCCCTCAGAAATGAAATTCATATTGGACAGCATGATGCCCTTGGGGACGCCGGTTGTTCCGCCGCTGTAGAGGATCACGGCCATGTCATCCGTATCCATTTCGGCCGGCTGGGCGCTGGGGTGGCTGCCTTTCATCAGATCCGCCCACCATTTCACCATGGGATCCGCGGGAACTTTTGGAATCTGCCGGCCTTTGGTCAGGTTGAAGCCGACCCGTTTGAAAAAGCTCAGATAATCCGGAATGCGCGCCAGAATCAGCGTCTGAAGCGGCGTCGTGCCCTGCACTTCCTTGAACTTGGCATAAAAGGCGTCCAGCGTAAGCGCAAAACGGCTTTTGGCGACGTTGAGATAAAATTCAATTTCCTTGGCCGTGGAAAGAGGATGGATCATGCTGGCCACCGCGCCCAGTTTGTTGGCGGCATAAAAAGCGATGATGCCCTGCGGGGAGGTGGGCATGGAAATGGTAATACGCTCACCCTGCTTCAGCCCCTGGGCAGCCAGCGCGTCGGCGCACTGATTGATTTCGGAAATGAACCTGTTGTAAGTCGATGTGTAGCCCATGAAATCATAGGCGACGGCATCGGGTTTTTCACGCGCCGTCTGCAAAAGCGCTTCATACATGGTGACGCGGGGATAATCGATGGAATGCGGAACACTGCCGTAAAACTTCAGCCAGGGTTTCTGCTCGTACATTGTTGCACCTCCTGAAATAGTTGATGGTGACTGGTTGATCGTGGATGGTCAAAGGCGACATAACAGACCTCTTTCCACTCCTGCCTGACACAATCTAATAGCCTTTTTTCCCTACAAACCACTTTTCTTCCACACCGGGAATCGGCGAGGCGTGCACCTTAACGGCAAGTCCCGCCGCCTCCATGAATCCGGTGATTTCTCTTTCCCCGCGGAAGCGCTCCGGCATTCCCATCCACTTCAAACGGGCCGCCTCGATCCATCTCTTCCAGGGAACTTTTCCGACCGAGGGAACCGTCGCCCGGATCACCAGCGCCCCATCATGCCCGAGCCTATCGTAAATACGCTGAAAAACAAGCTGCAATTCCCGATTGTCAATCAGATGCAGCATGTCCAGCATCAGAACGTGGTCCACCGGACCTTCGGTGTCCGGCAGATCCGGAGCCCGCCCGACCTGCACCCCGCCTCGCGCGCCGATCACACGGCGGGCAATGAGCACCCTCTCTTCATCGGGCTCCAGACCGTAAACCTTCGCTTCCGGATGTATCTCCAGCAGCCATGTCGCGGGAACACCGTAGCCGCAGCCGATATCGAGAATGCGGCGGGGATTTTGCACATATCGGTCCAGTTCGGAAAACATCGGGTCCAATTTCATCTTGAACCGGGCAAAAACCCTCGGATAACCGGGAAGCAGCCGGTAACGCAAAAGGACGCGGCGAACATGCTCCCGGGACGCCGGTTGAACCGCGCCTGCGGGAAAGTCAAACGGCGAAAATATTTTTCGCATCAGAGTCGGCAAAATGAAATACACGCCCAGCAGAGAATACCCGATGCCCAGCAGAGAAACCAGACCGATGCTGCGCAGGAGCGGGTGCTTCGCCAGCGTCAGAACGCTGAAGCCGATGAATGTGGTCGCGGCCGACAGAAAAATGGAGAGCTTGACGGTGTTCATCGCGGGAGAGGCTTCATCCGGATGACGCTGATACATACAGGTGTAGTAAATGGCGTAATCCACCCCCATGCCCAGAATGACGACCCACAGCATAATGCCGGGAATGTCCAGAGGACGGCCGATGAGCTTGAGCGTCCCCAGCGTGGCAATGAGGGCGAAAGCCACGGGCGCCAGAACGGCCGTCGAAAGGCGCCAATCCAGATAAAACAGGAAAATCACCGCGATCAGACCGAGGCTGATGATCAGGGCGATTTCGACAAAAATATTTTTGAGAAATTCCCCTATGCGTCGGTTGAACAAGTCCGCGTCGAAAAGGTCGGCCTGCCCGCCCCGGGCCAGCCGCGAAAAGAATTCCTCCGCGTTGTAATTTTTTCCGGCCGTCACCAGGCTGAGTTGTGCATAGCCTCCGGACGTCCGGGAAACACCCAGCATTTCCAGGTGCGTCGGCGGAATCGTCAGGACGGCCGGCTTCTCCGTTTGAAAGACCGGCCAGAAAGAATCGAACGCGTCCGGCGCGAAACCGTTTGCCCTGGCCGCCTCGTTCAGGTTCGTCCGCAGCGCGGCGGCGCGCTCAGGCGTCCAGAAGGACTGCCAGGCGGTAAAATGCCGGGCGGCCGATTCCGGCGAAGGAAACAAAACGGTCGGCAGAAATGGTGCGGCCAGTTTGCCGCTTTGCACGTCTTCGGCAAGCCGTTCCGTCAGATCGTCGTTTTTCTTTTGCAACTGTTCCAAATCCGGCGCTTCCAGAAGGATATAACTCCTGCCGCTGAAATTTCCCCAGACCTCCTGCAATTTTTTTTCGGCGGCAAGCGTTTCGGGACTGACGGAATTCATGGCCTGCAGGTCCACGTCGAAGACAGGCTTGGCAAAAAACAGCATCGTCAGGCCGAAGACCAGCGCGGCAACGAGTTTCCATGAAGACGGCGCGGCCAGTTTCCGGACGGCCAGCGCCAGCCGGCGGTTGGCTTCGCGCCGGGCCGGCGGCAGGGCAGGAAAGATGGCGGGAAACACGAGGTGAACAAAGAGAAACGCAAAGGAAATGCCCAGCGCAGCAAACACGCCGATTTGGGCCAGGATTTGAAAATCACTCACCAGCAGCAGCAAAAAGGCGCCGATCGTGGTCAGGGCGGCCGTGAATTCAGCCGACCACACTTCCCGCGCCACCTCGCGCCCGGACGTGGCCCGCGGCTGGTCCAGAAACAAAAGGTACGTGATCCCCAGGTCAACCGTAAAGGCCAGAATCGCGCCGCCAAACCCTACCGCCAGCATGGACATGGATTCAAAACAGAAAGAGCAGACAAACAGAGCGGCAATGGCCCCGACGCTGGAAGGCAGGAGCGCCAGCAAGCCGATCAGCGGGCGGGGAAAGGCCGCAACGAGCAGCAGTGATATGCCCAGTATGGTCAGGAGGATCGCCAGCCGCGTGTCTCGTTTGGCGACGGTTTCGTTGTCCAACGCCGCCCGGTACGTCCCCACCGGCGTCAGCGTGTAGCGGTCGCCCGGATCCCCGTGCGCCTGCAGCATCCGTGTGCAGTCCTCCAGCAGTCCGGCGATTTGCGCGGCCCGGGCCGTGTCTGTCCCGGAGCCGGCCAGGCGCGCAATGATCAGCGCGTGGCGTCCGTCGGAAGAAAGAAGTTGTCCGGAATAAAATTGGGCGGCGGCAACCGGCAGCAGCGCGGACATTCTCTCCAGGATCACCGCGGAAAAACCCAGCGGGTCTCGGGCGATCATCTCCGCGCGGCCGATGCCCTGAAGTTCCTCAAGGCTGCGCCGGTTTTCCGCCATCGTCTCCCGGATTTTTTCCGGCGCGATCAGCGGCGCGATCTTCCGCTCGAGGTCTTCCGCGGAGAGCAGCGACGGCAGATGCTCCCGGACGTGCGCCATCCATTCCGGAAAAATCTCCGCCTCTCCGGCAATGCCGATGCGTTCAAACAAACCGCTTCGGCTTAACCGATCTTCAACGAGCCGGGCCGCCTCCGCCAGTTTGCCCCGGTCGGCGGAGGACTGTGCCAGATCGATAAAAATCCGGTCGGAAACAGGCAGATGAGCGATGACCCGCCGGGCGGAAGCCAGCGCCGGCTCATGGTGCGGCATGGATTCGAGAATGTCGGTTTCAATTTTTAGATGGCTGGTTTCCCAGTAAAACAAAATCCCCACGATCACGGCGGTGACCAACACAATCGACCATCTTATGGGGTATCGGCGAGGAGGCATGAAAACCTTCAGGTTGTCGGAATTATTGTGCTGCTTTCATGGCAGTTTTTAAACCACATTTCCCGAAGGCTGGCAAGGGAAAACCGGGCGCGTGACAGTGCGCTTTGCGGTCAATGACGTCCGAAAACACGGACAAACATCAGACGGGTAAAGGTTTTGGCATTACGCAAAAAATCAACGAAAGGACGAAAATGAGAAATGCGCGACCCGTCCGGCTGGTAAACGACCCGGATCGGCGCTTCGATGATCGGAATGCCGATTCTTTTGGCCTGCACCAGAATTTCCACCTCAAACTGAAACCGCCTCGCCAGCACGGAAAGGCTCAGTGATTCCGGAAGCGGATAAATCCGCATGCCGCTCTGGGTGTCCGAAATTTTCGGCCCCCCGGACATCCGGACCCAGAAATTGGAAAACTTCCGACCGAAACGGCTGGTCCAGGGAATGTGAGCTCCCTGCACCGCATCCATCCCTTTGCGCGCCCCCACCACAATCGGTCTTTTTTTGAGAGGAATGGCATCTATCAGATGGATCGCGTCTTCGGGGTCATGCTGCCCGTCCGCGTCGATCGTGATCGCGTAATCGGCCTTGTGCGACGCAGCCATGAAACCGGTCAGGATCGCCTCCCCCTTTCCTTCGTTTTTTTCATGGCGAAGCACTTCGATGCCCTGAACTTCCGTCAGCCGCCGGGACGTGTCGTCGGTGGATCCGTCATCCACCACAAAAACGGGGAACCCCATGTCCCTGGCTCTGCCGGCCACCTGCGCAACCGTCGCGCCGTGATTGTAAGCGGGAATGACAAAGGCAAACCGGCCGAGACTCCTTCCCGCCCGCCGCCTGTTTTTCGCATCCTTCTGTTCGTTCACTGCCCGTTTTTTATGACTCATCACTTTCCACTATCCTTCGTCCTGTTTCGACGACAATGTCACCGAAAGTCTGTCGAACGGTCACCATGACAAGTTCTGCCATGAGTTACGAGCTTTTCTTAACGCCACTGCCTATAGCTCATCGCCTGTTTTTCCCAGCCACTATCCACTCATTTTTCTTCTATTCTCAAAAACGCGACGCCCCACGTCCCCGGCCCCATGTGCGCGCCGGACGTGAGCGACAGGGGCTGGAGAAGTATCTCCGCTCCCGGATACAGCCTTTGAACCTGTTTTCGGAATTCCGAAACCTGCCCGATATTGTCCGAATACTCCAGCATGATGAGCGCCAAAGCATCCGGAGCAAGAACCGCGGCCAGTTTGTCGAGCGCCATTTGAATCTGATCGGCACGGCTGCGGACAACGCCCATCTTTTTGGCGCCTTCCGGCTGCGGGGAAATCACTGGCTTCATTTTCAGCATATCGCCGAAAAAGGCGCTGGTCTTGGAAAGCCTGCCGCCCGCGGCCAGGTACTGGAGCTTTTCGAGAAACACATACTCTTCGCAGCGTTCCACCGCTTTGCGGGCAAAAGCGATTGCGGCATCCATGTCTTTTGTCCGCGCAAGAAAGCTTTGCACCGCGAGCACCATCACACCCAGCCTGCCGGAGGCCGCGCCCGTATCGATCACCGTCATGCGGTTTTCCGGGTCGTGCTCCTTTTTCCACTCCAGCGCCGCGCTGTAATTGCCGGTAAAAACGGAACCGACGCACAGGTAGAGAACTTTTTCGAACCGGGCGAGCGCGCTCGCGTAACACTGATGCCTTTCGAACACAGAGGCCTGAGACGTGGAAACCTTTACGCCCGCGCTCATGGCCCTGTACAGTTCAGCGGGGGAAAAATGCGTCTCGGGCAGCGATTTGTCGCCCACGTTGAGATAGCTGTTTAAAAGGGTGAAGCCGCGCTTCTTTGCGTCGTCGCGGGTAAGCGAACCGGCGGCGTCCGTCATGATGTGCACGGCAGCATCCGCCGGGGCATTCATGAAGTCGCGGATCTGCGCTGCGAGATTGTCGTCTTCCCAGATCATCACCGAGCCCAGAGCGCCCGCCTGTGAGCGGATCTTTTCCCGGTCATCCGTGTGCAGGTGAATTTTATACAGATCGCCGTCGCGCAGAATGACGGCGCTTTCCTGTCCGGCGGCAATTTGCGCCAGATCTTCCGACGGCGCATCGGCCTTCACCACGAAGTCCACGCAATAACCCGATTCAAGAGTTTCGTGAAACGCGGGCGAAATGGAAAGCAAGCCCGGAAAGATTTCCGTTACCGGACAATACGCGTTGTCCAGTCCGGCCAGCGTTCGGAAAAAGCCTTCAAAAAAAATGTACATACCCAGGGCGCCCGCGTCCACGACGCCGGCCTGCTTCAATTTGGGCAGCGTTTCCCTCGTTTCGCGAACGGCATTTTCCAGGTCCGACAAAATCCGGTCCGCGCTTTCTTTGTCCGGAAAGGACTTCTGCTCCGCAAGAGTCTTCTCCAGTGCATCAAAAACGGACAGCATGGTTCCCGGCCGCGGGTCGCTGACGGCCTTCCAGGCTTTTTCGTTCGCCGTCCGCACCGTTTCCTTCAGGCGCACCGGGGAATCGGCGGCGTAAAAGACCGAGAAAAACTGCGATGCAATATTGCCGGAATTGCCGCGCGCCGCCAGAAGCAGTTGACGAACGATTTTGTCTTTTTCGCCGTTGGCCTGGCGAAGCGGTGAAAGACTGACGGAAAGATTCCGCCCGGTATCGCCGTCCGCCACGGGATAAACGTTGATGTCATCGAGGAGGTCGGCCCAGGCCGCCACCCGCTCCACACCCGCCACAAAAGATTGCTTGAACCGATTTTCCATTTAAAATCCCAATAAATTCCGGATGTCCTGCGGAATGCTGAACAGCGTTTCCATCTCCGGCGCCTTCACTGCCACCTGTTCCGTACGTCCTCGCGCGCAGACGCTTCCGTCGGAAGCCCTGCGGATTTCAAAATCCATCACCAGCTTGATGTTGGCGTCCGCCAGCGTCGCCTTGACAATAATCTCATCGCGGTGTTTGAGCGGAAAAATGTGCTTCGTCGCCGTCCGGATGATCGGGAAAATGATTTTTTCCCGTTCGTAATACGAATAGAGATCGACGCCGTAATGTTCGAAAAACCCCGCGCGGGCGATCTCAAAGTAGTTGAGGTAATTGCCGTGCCACACGATCTGCATGGGGTCCAGGTCAAAAAACGGCACACGGATTCCGGCCTCAAAGCTTTTCCTGTCTGTGCTCATGTTTTCCTCCGAAAAAAATCCGTATAACGGATGGCCGCCGGCCGCTTCAGAACCGCACGCGAACGGCCGATCCTGACGGGCAGGCCGATGTCAATGACGAGGGTGTCTTTTTCGCCGATTTTTTCCATCTCCTCCCGCCGGGACATCCTGTTCAAACACGAACCCGCGGCTTGTACGTGCCGTCCGCTTTTTCCTTTTCCATGACCTGCTTGAGCAACTTGAACATTTTGTAATTGGCCGGCTCTTCCTCATAGAAGCGGTCCCAGCAGTAGTAGTACATTTCCTGGAGCTTTTCCGGCGTCATCATTTTGGGCTGAAAAACGACCTTGCCGCAGGTGTAGTCATTCCAGTCATAGGAGAGAATCCGTCCTTCGCCGTGCAGATCGTCGAACGTGCGCGTGTGGACAAAAGGCGTGAGAATCGTGAACTCCGCCATGTCCAGCTCGATTTCCAGAAGGAAGTCCATCCACCGTTTGATATAGTCTTCCGTGTGATAGTCCAGCCCCAGGAGGATGCTGCCTTCCACGGCAATGCCGTGGTCGTGGTAGCGCCTGACCCGGTCGCGGATATAGTTGGACGAGTCGAAAATCGTCTGATAGACAAACCACGCTCCGGCCTGCGCCGCGAGATCCAGAACCTCATCGTCTTCTTCAATCGGATGGCAGCACCACTTCTTTTTGAGCGGAATCATTTCCCGAAACAGACCGATTTCCCAGTCGCGGTTCTGCGCCAGCGAATTGTCCACGATAAACAGGCGGTTGTTGTCGATGGAGGCCATTTCCTCGACCACCCTCTCGAAGGGCCGGGGACGGAAGCTCCTGCCGCCCAGAAAGCGCACGGCACAGGGATAGCAGTTGAAGCGGCAGCCGCGGGAGGCGTGCACCAGATCGACCATCTGGACGCCGCGATAGTTGTACATCTCGCGCTTGAGAATGCCGCGCCGGGCCGTTCCCACGCTTTCAATCGGCGGAAAGTTCTGCATGTAGTTGTAAACTTTCCGCAGCTTACCCGCTTTGAAATCGGCGAAAACCTGCTCCATCCGGCCTTCGGCCTCGCCCAAAAACACCGCGTCGGCGTGCTTTTCGCATTCTTCGGCGTGCAGCATCACGGCGATACCGCCGCAAAGGACGGGAATCCCGCGCTCGCGAAACGCGTCCGCGATCTCCCAGCCGCGCTTCACCTGGGCGGTAAGCATCATGGAGACGCCCACGAAATCGGCATCGGCGCCGAGATCCACCGGCTCGATATTTTCGTCGATAAACGCCACATCGACATCGGGAGGCAGAGTCGCCGCCATCACCGCCGGCCCGTGCGGCGGGAGGATGAACGACGTCTGACGGTCCAGCTTTTCCCATTTCGGATAAATCAGCAGAAACTTCATATATTCCCCTTTATTTTTCACAGCGGCTGGACACCGGGCAGGCAGTTGTCCCGCCAAAAAATACGCCGGATAAAACCGTATGCCGCCGGTTCGCCGCCGCTTTTTGCCCGTCACAAAATTTAACGGCGCGGCCGGCTGTTCCAGACCGACCGCCGCTGGCAGTCCCCCTTTTTCCACAGATAGCGCCGGAGCGCAAGCCCGAATCTCGCCTCCGGAAAAACTCTTTCCGGTTGCTCCTTTCACTGCGGTTATGAAGGGAGGGGCGCGCGGCGTCCGACGTTTTTTCACCCGTCGCAGTCATGGGAAACGAATCGCAGGTGACTTTGTTCAGAATTCCCCTCAACCCCGCATTTGGCCCGCGCTTGTTTTTTGTTTTTAAAATTAAATTGGACCAGCTCAAGAGTCAAATGCATATTCCGAAGCTTCACCCGGCGGAAATTTGTTTTGACAACTCCTCCTGCTTCTCTTATGATTCCCGACACAAAAAACAAAAATGTGAAAACCGGCGCCGGAGGAAAATTTTATGTTCAAAACGAGAATGACGGAGACGTTCGGAATTGACCATCCCATCATGCTGGCCGGGATGAACTGGATTACGGAACCCAAACTGGTTTCGACCGTCTGTAATGCCGGAGGGTTGGGGCTTCTGGCCATCGCGCGCTGTAATCCAAAGGAAACGCGCGAAAATATCAAACAGATCCGGGATCTTACGGATAAACCCTTCGGTGTCAATCAGATTCTCGTGGGGCCGGGGGCAAAGGAAAATATAGCCGTCGCCATCGAAGAAAAAGTTCCTGTGATCAACTACTCACTGGGGAAGCCATGGTTTGTAAATGATGTGCATGCTTACGGCGGTAAAGTCGTCGGAACCATCGCCATTGCCAGGCACGCGGCCAAGGCCGTGCAACTGGGCTGCGACAACAACATCCACGAACATTCAGGCTCTGAAGGGATATGGAACTGACACTGATTCGCCACGGCGAAACATTCTGGAACAAAGAGAGGCGCGTTCAGGGCATCACGGATACCGAACTGAACGAAACCGGCATCGACCAGGCCCGGAAGCTGGCCTTGTCGCTCAAAGACTATTCGATTGACAGCATCCATTCCAGCCCGCTGAAGAGGGCTTTGCAGACCGCTGAAATCATCAACGGCTTTCACGGGAAAAAGATCGAGATTCATCCCGGCCTGATGGAAATGGATCAGGGGGATTTTGAAGGCCTGACCTATAAAGAGCTGCTGGCCTGTGAAAAAGAATTCCTCGGACGGTGGATCGCCGATCCGGAATCGGTGTCAATGCCGCAGGGAGAATCGCTGGCTGAACTGCAGAAGCGCGCCTGGCCGCCCATCGAAAAGCTTATGGCCGCCGGACAAAACGCCCTGGTCGTCTCTCACAACTTCACGATTGCAACCATCCTGTGCCGTCTGAGAAACATCCGCCTGTCCGAATTCCGCAGCACCTGCGTGGACAATGCCTCCCGGACGCATATCCGCATCCATAACGGAGAAGCGCACATCGACGCCATCAATGACGTCCGTCATTTAAAAACCGCGACGGGCCTCTAGAACCGTTTCAGGAGGATTTGCTGATTTTCGCGCCGATCCGTTCCCGGTATTCCAGAATTTCATGGCGCAGGATGTCCAGGTCGGCGATCCGATCGTCCAGCCTTTTCAGGTGATTGCCCAGCAGTTCCATGAGCCGCGTCAGCACTTTTTCGTTGGATTTCTCATAACTCCACATGGATTCGAGTTCCTGCATTTCGGAAAGCGTCATGCCCATGATCTTCAGTCTTTTGATCAGCTTCAGTCGCCGGAGGTCCTTTTCGGTGTAAATCCGGCGTCCGCCTTCGACGCGCTTGATGGAATTGAGCAGACCGATCTCCTCGTAATAGCGGATGGTCCGCTGACTCATCTCCAGTTGCCTGGAGAGCTCTCCGATGGACAGAAAATCTTCGCTCATGATCGGCTCCCGATGTTTTTCAAAGTTACGGACACGCGCGCCGCGCGTCGGCGCTCCCGCGGATTTACGACGCGGCAAATTTTTCTTTCAACTCACGCTTTAAAATTTTCCCCGATGGATTCTTGGGCAGACGCTCCACAAAGATCACCTTTTTGGGACATTTGAATCCGGCCAGCCTCTCCCGGCAGTGGGCGATGATTTCCTTTTCGCCGGGCCCAGCGCTTTTTTTCGGAACGACCACCGCCGCCACAATTTCTATCCATTTGGGATCGGCAAGCCCGATGACCGCCGCTTCCTCAACGCCCGGATACTGATAAAGCACCTCTTCGACCTCGCGGGACGCCACGTTCTCGCCGCCGGTTTTGATCATGTCCTTCTTGCGGTCCACCACATAGAGATAGCCGTCGGCGTCGAAACGGCCCAGATCGCCGCTGTGGAACCAGCCGAACTCGAAGGCTTCGGCGGTCTTTTCCGGATCGTTGAGGTAGCCCGTCATGACGTGGCCGGAACGATGGACGATTTCCCCGACTTCTCCCAGGGGAACGAATTTTCCGTCATCGTCCATCAGCCGCGTTTCCACGTTCAGCACCGGCTTGCCCGCCGAGCCCGGCTTCAGGAGCTGGTCTTCGGGCTTCAGAATCGTGGCCACCGGCCCCATCTCCGTCTGGCCGTAGTAGTTCCACAGTTTGAGGCCGCGGAAGGTCACCGCCAGCTGCTTGATGATTTCCACCGGCATGATGCTGGCGCCGTAGGCCGCCTTTTTCAGACTGCTGTGGTAATAGTTTTTGAACTCCGGATGGTTGAGGATTCCGATCCACACCGTGGGTGGCGCGAACATGTGCGTGATCTGATATTTTTCAATGAGTTTGATCATCTCCAGGGGATCGGCCTTGTGCATGATCACGTTGGTGGCGCCGACATACAGATACGGCATGAGGAAACAGTGGAGCTGGGCGCAGTGAAACAGGGGCAGCGCGTGCAGGCTCACGTCGTCGGTTTCATACTGGCCGTCGAAAATGCAGCTGTGGTACTGCGACATCAGCGCCCGGTGCGACAGCATCGCGCCCTTGGGTTTGGATTCCGTGCCGCTGGTGTAGGGTATCTGCACAATGTCTTCGGCGCTGACCTCCACCTGGGGTTCGTCGTAGGTCATGGTCTCCATTTCCGTCACCAGATTGAAGAAGCCTTCCGGCACGAGCGAATCCCCCAGCGGGAGGAAGCCCCATTTTTCGACCGTCGTGAATTTCGCCTGGTCCTTGGCGATGATCGGATACAGAATGTCTTCCACGATAAAGATTTTAGAGCCGGAGTGATTGACGACGTAAGCGATCTCGTCGGCGTTGAGCATGTAGTTGATGGGAACCTGGATGGCGCCGATCTTGGCCAGACCCATCATGCTGATGGGATAGTAATGCGAGTTGTACGCGTAGATCGCCACCCGGTCGCCCTTTTTGACGCCGTAACCGGTCATGAGATTGGCAAAGCGCCGGGCCTGGCGCTCCAGATCATAAAATGAAATTTTCAGATCCCGGAAAATGATGGCGATCTTGTCTCCGTATTTGGTGGCCGCCCTGCGGGCCATGTCCCCCAGTGTATCCCGATAGCAGATATTGCTCATTTTGAGGTCCTCTCCTGGCAAATATAGGTTTTTAGCCTTCTTTATACTTCTTCTCAAACATTTCCCTGATCTTGAATTTCTGAATTTTGCCGCTGGCCGTCATCGGGTATTCCTCCACAAACTCCCAGTATTTGGGGATCTTATGGCGTGCGATTTTCCCCTTGCAGAATTCGATGAACTCCTCCGCCGTGGCCCGGTTGCCGTTTTTCAGATGGATGGCCGCGAGAACCTGCTCGCCGTATTTCGGATCCGGAATGCCGACGACCTGGACGTCTTGCACCTTGGGATGCGTAAAGATGAATTCTTCCAGCTCCCGGGGATAAATATTTTCACCGCCCCGGATGATCATGTCCTTGATCCGGCCGGTGACTTTAAAATAGCCGTTCGGGTCGATCTTGCCCAGGTCCCCCGTGTGCAGCCAGCCTTCGGCATCAATGGCGGCTTCCGTGGCTTCCGGCATTTTGTAGTAGCCCTTCATCACGCAGGCGCTGCGCGTGACGATTTCACCCTGGGTGTCCGCGGGCAAATCTTCGCCTGTCTCGGGATCGATGATTTTCCCCTCGATGTCCGGCAGCAGACGGCCGACCGTGGCCACGCGCAATTCCACCGGATCATCGCGGCGGGTCATGGTCATGACCGGCGCGGATTCCGTCTGGCCGAACGCGATGACGACTTCGGGACAGTGCATTTTCGTGCGCACCTGATTCATGGCCTCGACCGGGCAGGGCGCGCCGGCCATAATGCCGGTCCGCAGGGACGTCATGTCATAGCGGTCAAAATCGGAATGATGGAACATGGCGATGAACATCGTCGGCACACCGTTGACCGCCGTGCACTTTTCTTTGTGAATCGCCTCCAGGGACAGCTGCGGGTCGAAAGACTCCAGCATCACCATGGCGGAGGCGTGGTAAACGCTGTTGAGCGTACTCATGACGCACCCGAAGCAATGAAAAACGGGCACCTGAATCAGCAGGCTGTCCTTTTCGGTCATCCCCATGACGTCGCCGACCATGCGGGCGTTGTTGACGATGTTGTGATGCGAAAGCATCACGCCTTTCGGAAACCCCGTCGTTCCCGACGTATACTGCATATTGATGACATCGTCATCGGTGAGCGTTTTCATCCGGTTGTCCAGTTCCTGCTCTGAAACGCTCCCGCCCATGGTGATCAGATCGGAAAATTTGAACATGCCCGGCGCGCTTTCCCGGTTTCCGATATGCACAATGTTTTTCAACATCGGCAGTTTGGAGGAAGCCAGCTTTCCGGGTTCACAGGCGTCCAGCTCCGGAATGATATGCCGGACCGTTTCGTAAAAACTGGTATCCCGATAGCGGTCAATCAAAAAGAGGGTTGTTGAATCGGATTGCCTGAGGATGTATTCCAGCTCGTGAGACCGGTAATTGGTGTTGATGGTCACCAGAATGCCGCCCACCATGCCCAGAGCGAATTGCAGATATATCCATTCCGGCACATTGGTCGTCCAGACGGAAACGTGATCGCCGCGCCTGACGCCCATCGCCATCAGGCCCCGGGCGGTTTTGCGGCATTGTTCATAAAGTTCGCGGTAGCTGAGCCGGACCTGAAACTGCGGAGCTATCAACGCCGGATGATCGGGAAACCGGCCGGCCGTTTCCTCAATCACGTTCCCCATCGTTTTGTTCACAAAACCTGACATAAACCACCTCACTTGATAATATTTTTCGGCATCAGGCTTGCCGCCGGATGCTGTCCGGTGTCTGCCCGACGACTCATTTCGTAAAAAAGTGACACAGGATCACTTAACGTAAACTGGGGCGAATATACGTGATTTATAGAAAATGTCAATAAAATCATTGAAAATTGGCGCAAATCTTTTTTCAGGCAGGTCTGGAAACGACAAACATTGAATAATACTGAATGATCGCCTTTGCGAAACGGATCAGACGCAGATTCCGTTCATCCGAAGCGCCTGCCCTGTTGCAAAACGATTTTCATATCTGCAGGGAGGGGAGGCGTTTTTTCAAGCTCTCCCGTCAGTCCCGAATCAGGGGCGGCCGGCGGTCAAACCAGGGCTGCGCCCGTTCAAGCTGGCCTGCCAGTTGAAACAGGAGCGACTCTTCACCAAAGCGCCCGATGAACTGCACGCCGCAGGGCAGTCCTTCCCTGCTCCAGTGAAGGGGCACGGACATGGCCGGTTGGCCCGTGAGGTTGGCCAGTTGCGTGAAAGGCATTTTGGACAGGCCTTTGGTCGCCAGCATATCGGCGATGCCCGTCGCTCTGAGCAGGCCTCCCAGGTTCAGGCTGTTGATGATTTTCAGGAAGGCCAGTTCGACCGGCTTCTGCCGCAATTCGCCGATGCGCGGAGGCAGCGAGGCAATCGTGGGCGTCAGGTACAGATCGTAGGTTTCATGAAATTTGGCCATCTGCCGGGCAAAGGTGTTCCATTGCCGTTTGGCCAGGACAAAGTCGCCCGCGGAAAAAGTATTTCCCAGCAGGTTCAGGGCCCAGGTGGCTTCCTCCGTGTCGGCATGGGTGAGCGGCCTGCCGACGACGCTTGTGAGCTCCCGGATGTCCGCCGCGACCTCACCGAAATACAGCATGATGTAGCTTTTACCCACCGTCTCTCCGTCAATGTCCGGTCTGGCTTCTTCCACCGCATGACCAAGGCTCTCCAGAAGTTTGGCCGCATTTCTCACGGCCTCAACGCATTCGGGATGAACGTCGGCTTTCAGCGGCGATTCCACCGTGAACCCGATTTTTAACCGGGGCGGATTCTGCCGCGTGTCTTCCAGATACGGCCTTTCCGGCCGGGGCAGGATATAGGGGGCGCCGGGATCCGCGCCGTTTGTGGCATCCAGAACAGCGGCCGCATCGCGCACGGATCGGGTCAGCACACCCTCCACTTCCGCGCCCTGCCAGACTTCGCCTGATTCGGGTCCCTGCGGATTGCGGCCGCGGGTGGGCTTGAGTCCGAAGAGGCCGCAGCAGGAAGAGGGGATGCGGATCGATCCGCCTCCGTCGCCGCCCGATGCCAGCGGGGTGAAGCCCGCGGCTACCGCCGCGCCCGAACCGCCGCTGGAGCCGCCGGGCGTGACATCCGGATTCCAGGGGTTGCGCGTCGGACCGTGCAGTTCGGGTTCGGTAACTCCCATGAGGCCGAATTCCGGTGTGTTGGTTTTTCCCAGAACGATCAGCCCCGCCGCCTTGAAGCGCCTGGCCATTTCGCTGTCGAACGAAGGCACGTAATTACGGCAGGATTTGCTGCCTTTGGTCATGGGCGCTCCCGCGATGGCGGAAACCAAATCTTTGCACAAAAACGGCACGCCGGAAAAAGGGCCTTCCGGAATCGGACTCATGGCCGCGGCGCGGGCCGCGTCATCCATCCGGCAGATGACCGCGTTGAGCTGCGGATTGAGTTTGTCGATGCGCCCGATGGCTTCTTCGCAAAGCTCCAGCGGGGTCACTTCCTTTTTTCTGACCAGTTCGGCCAGCCCCAGACCATCGTATTTGTCGTACTCACGGAAACGCGCCATTTTTTCCTCCCTTTCTCCTGATCAGAAAAACAAAAGGCTGTTCGTGTGGCTGAAGTGATGACGTGACGCCGCTGCAAATGCCTGAACCATGAATCGGAGCAAAGTATAATGAACTCTCGTCGTTGAAGTCAAGGCTTTTCCGCGGGGGGGGGTGACAATGGTGGATAGTGGATGGTGACTGGTGGATAGAAAAAATTGATGAATGGAAAGGGATGAGTGTTCCTCTTTCGGTTTTGCCTTTGATCGCCCGACGCCTGTCGGCGGCGGAACCCGGCCGTAAGGCAATGAGCGTTGCGCACGAAACGAGGGCGCGGGCGCGCAATGTTTTTGATTGACTTTCGGATGGTTTTCTCCTTAATTTGTACCCGAATGAAGGAGAGCGCCGATGATCGACATCGAATCCGTGATTCCGCATCGTGAACCTATAAAAATCATCGCACAGGCCATAGAATTGCAGGATAGCTCCGGCACTGCCACCGCCGTGGTCAACGAGCGCTGGCCTCTTTTCGACGGACGGACCGTCCATTCCATCGTTCTGATCGAAGCCGTCGCCCAGACCGCCGCTCTGGTGGAAGGCTACAAGCGGAAGAAGAAAGGTCAGGACGCCATCAAAGGATGGATGGTGGGCATCAAGTCTGCGGAATTTCACCGGGACGTTCTTGACTTGCAAACCTGCATCACGGTTTCGATCACGAGCCAGTATTCCTTTGACGATTACGCCGTCATCAACGGCACGGTAACCTCGGGAAACGAAACGCTGCTCACGGCCGTCATCCAGGCCATTCGCCTCAACAAGGATGAGGGGTAAAATTCGCCAAAGGAGAAAAATACCATCATGGAAGAAAGAAAAATCGCGCTGGTGACGGGTGCCAGCCGGGGCATCGGACGCGCCACGGCTGTGGAACTGGCCCGAACCGGTTATTTTGTGATCATCAACTATAACGCCAGCGAAGCCGCTGCGGCCGAAACGCTGGCGCAGGTGCAGGCCGCGGGCGGCTTCGGTGAGACAAGAAAATTCGACGTGGCCGACGCCGTTGGGGTCAAAGAAGCCCTAACCGCGATTGTGCAGGAGCACAAACGGATTGACGTGCTCGTCAACAATGCCGGCGTCACCGCGGACGGTCTTTTCATGATGATGGGAGAAGACGAGTGGCTTCGCGTGATCAATACAACGCTCAACGGATTTTACTTCGTCACGAAACCCGTCCTTCGTGAAATGGTCCGTAAAAAGCGCGGCTGCATCGTGTCCGTTTCTTCCATTTCCTCCATGGTCCCCAATCGCGGGCAGGCCAATTATGCCGCGGCGAAAGCCGGCCTCAACGCCGCAACCAGTTCACTCGCCAAAGAAGTCGCCCGCTTCGGCATCCGCGTGAACGCGGTCGCACCGGGCCCCATCGCCACCGATATGCTCAGCAGCATGCCGATGGACGAAAATATCATCAAAAGCGTCATTCCGATGGCTCGGGTAGGAAAACCGGAAGAGGTCGCCCGCGTGATCCGCTTTTTGTGCTCCGAAGACGCTTCCTACATCACCGGGCAGGTTATTTCTGTCAACGGAGGAATGTTCTGATCATGCGCGTGAAGGCCGCCAGCCTCCTATCCGTTTTGCTGCTTGTGCTTCTGGTGGCGCTTCCCGCCGCCGGGGTCGATGACTTCGACCGGCTGCGCAGGGACGCGGCGCGCATTTCGTCTCTTTCCGCCGATTTCGTGCAGAAGAAATCCATGAAGATCCTGTCCAAACCTTTGGTCTCGACGGGGAAATTCTTTTATGCCGCTCCGGATTCCATCCGCTGGGAATACGTCAAGCCGATCCGGAGCATTGTGATCTCGGACGGCGGAATCTCGAAACGCTACATCGCCTCCGGCGGCAAAATGATCGAGGACAAGACCGGCGGCGCCCAGGCGATGAAACTCGTGCTCGACGAAGTGGCGTGGTGGATGAAAGGAAAATTTTCCGCCAACCCGTCCTTTGCCGCCTCCGTGCGGGAAGGGCCGGAAACGGTGATTGTCCTCACACCGACGGGAAAAAACACGGCCGGCGTGATTGAAAAAATAGAAATCACCGTATCCCGGAAAGACGCCGTCGTGAAAACCGTGCGGATCGTGGAGGGCGCCGCGGCCGAAACCAGGATTGACTTTCTGCACACGGCTGTCAATCCGGCCCTGCCCCCCGGCACCTTTCAGGACATTCCATGAACGTCCGCTTGCTTCTGATTCTCTCCCTGCTGCTGGCGTCCTGTTCGTCTCTGCCGGAAATCCGGCCGTCCGCCGCTGCCGGGAGTGCCTGCCCTTCTCCCTTCGTCGCCCAAAAAACCCGCTTCATCCATACGATTGAAGCGGCCGTGGCCGGCGAAACCAGGGCCGTGATGATCGGCGTGACGGTGGCGAACCCGGCATCGAGGACGCTTTCCTGCGCTTTGATGAGCCCGGAGGGCATGGTCTTTTTTGAAGCCTCGCGAACCCCCTCCGGCACGAACATCAGCCGGGCGCTCCCGCCGTTTGATGCGGCAGAGGTGGTCCGCGGCATGATGGACGATATCGAACTGATTTTTTTGAAGCCGCAGGAAGAGATCGACCGGGCGGGCGTTGGGGATACGGGCGGGACTGTCTGCCGGCGCCGCTTGCGGGATGGAGGCTGGCTGGATGTCGGAAAGGACCGTGACGGGGGCGTCCACATCCAACGCTATACCGAAGGCGGCAGGCTCCGGCGCAGCGTGGCGCTTGCGGCAGGCGCCAATCCCTACGCCGCCATCGAGCTTCAGGCGTCGGAAAGGATCGGTTACTCTCTGTCCATGACGCTCATCGAATCGGAAACCGTTCCGGACGAAGTGCGTTCGGGGAAATAATTTTCAGGAAAAGTCTATATGCAAAAACCTGCGGAAGGGAAAAATACCGTTGTCATTGGCTCGGGCGCCGGCGGCCTTTCCACAGGCATCCTGCTTGCGCTTTTGGGCTATCGCGTGACGATCGTGGAAAAAAACGGAGAGCCGGGCGGCCTGATGCGCTCGTATTCACGCCTGGGAATTGACTGTCCGGTGGGCGTGCATTATGTCGGCGCGCTGGGAGCTTCCGAACCGCTGGGCAAAATGTTCCGCGTGCTGGGGATTGACCCGGAAAGCCTTTTTTCCCGCATGGAAAACCGGACCGTCACCGACCGCTATATTTTTGATGATTTTGTTTTTGATCTGCCCGAGGGTCTGGACGCTTACGAAAAAAATCTCCGGGAAGCCTGTCCCTCCGACCGTGCCGCGCTGAACACGCTGATGAAAGGACTGCGCACAACCGCGGGTGTCATGACGGCATCGCCTTTCTTCTTTGACGGCGGCAACCCCTTTGTCAACATGGATTCCTTCCGTCCGATGGGAGAGCTGCTCGACTGCCTGGGCGCGTCCCCGAAACTGCGGGCCGTTCTTGCTGCGCCCTGCCAGCTGGTCGGCGTCGCGCTGAAGGATTGTCCGGTCATTTTTCATCAGATGGTCGTGTCTGGATATTTGTTTTCATCGTGGCGCCCGAAAAGCGGGCGGCGTCTGGCGGACGCCTTCGCCGCGCGGTTTGAGGATCTGGGTGGACGGCTGCTGCCGGGCTCAGCCGTCCGGCATGTTCGAACCCAGCAGGGACGCGTGACCGGGGTCGATCTGGAAGCGGGCGATTTTCTGCCGGCGGACGTGGTGGTGGCGGCCGTTCACCCCAAGGTCCTGCTCGGCCTGCTGGACCAGGACGCGCTCAAGGCATCCCTGCGGGAGAGAATTGCCGGCCTGGAAGAAACCGAAGGTGTCCTTGCCGTTCAGGCCGGCGTGGACGCCGAGGCCCATCCCGCCGTCGATTACAATCTTTACCGGCTTCGGGCCAACGACCGCGGAGAAATCGAAAGCGGTTTTTTTTATCAGGTGCTCCGGGGCGACGGACGGGCGACGAATCTGCTGTCCATCATCACCTTCTCGTCTTACCGCGATTGGCGCCGGTGGAAAAACACCGTAACGGGACGGCGCGGAAAAGATTACGAACAGGAAAAAAAGGTGCTGGCCGATAAGCTCGTTGCCGAATCATCCGCCGTCTTCGGCCCCCTGAAAAACCTCCGCCTTCTGGATGTCTTCACGCCGCTTTCGCTGCGCGACCACGTCAACTGCCCGGAAGGTTCCTGTTACGGCGTCTTGCGCTCCTCCCGGCAACTGCTGAAAATTGCATCGCTTGGCAGACTTCCCGTCGGCGGGCTTTATCTGGCCGGACAAAACGCCATGGCTCCGGGGCTGATGGGGTGCCTCATGGGGTCCTTCGCCGTGGCGCGGAAGATGGCGGGGCATGAACATTTCGACAAGGAACTCGAACGGTTACTCTAATGCTGGACGACTTCGCTGATTTATGTTAGCTTTCCGGGCACTTTTGCCGCTAAAGGAGACATCTGCAGATCATGACACGCCAGGAAATTGAAAAGGAAATCCGCACCATCTTCTTGAGGGAATTCGAGGTGGAAAACCCCGAACCGGACGTGAATTTGCGGGATGCCTACGGTTTTGACAGCATCGACGCCATCGAGCTGCTCATGGAAATTGAAAAGTACTTGGGAACGGAGCTGACGCAGGCGGAAAAAAAGAAAGCCATGGACATCCGGACGCTGAATCAGATTATCGACTATGTGCAAATGCTGGCCGATGGCCGGCAGGCCAAAGCGGAGAAAAATTAAATGACGGGGCGTCGAGTGGTCATTACGGCGGCTTCGGCCATCACCCCCATCGGGCATGGCCAGAAGCCCATCGTCGAAAGCCTGGTGAACGGGAAATCCGGAGTGGCAACCCTGCGCGATGACCATTTCGTCAGCCGTTTTATTCATTCCCGCGTTTACGGAACCGTCGGCTATCCGATCGAATACGATTTCAGCAGGCAGCACCGTAAAACCATGGGGCCCGTGTCCTACTACGCGTGTCAGGTCGCCAAAGAAATCCTGGGGCGGACCTGCCTGCCGCGAAATTTTGTAACGGGCGGCCGGCTGGGCATTGCCTTCGGGTCGATTCACGGATCGCCCACCGTGCAGCGGGAAATTTACAGGATTTTCTTCAACGCCGGCAACCGCGAAAGCTATCAGGGAATCGGCGCGGTGGACTATCTCAAATCCATGGTGCACACAACCGCCGTCAACATTTCCAAGATGTTCGGCATCACCGGCCGGATCATTTCCTCCGGAACGGCCTGTACCACGTCCAGCCAGTCCATCGGCTACGGATACGAAGCCGTCAAATACGGCCTGCAGGACGCGATGCTCTGCGGCGGCGCGGACGAGTACGACACCACCACCGTCGCGGTCTTCGACAATCTGCTCGCCTGCTCCACCGCCTTCAACGACCGGCCCGAACAGACGCCCCGCCCCTTTGACCGGGCGCGCGACGGTCTGGTGGTCGCGGAGGGCGCGGGCGCCGTCATGCTGGAGGAGTATGAATTTGCCAGAAAGCGGGGCGCGGAGATTCTGGCGGAGGTCATCGGCTTTGCCTGCAACTCCAACGGCGGAGACCTGATCCTTCCCAATCTGGACGGCATTACCAAAACCCTGCAACTGGGCCTGGAAAACGCCCAAATCAATCCGTCCGACGTCGATCTGATCAGCGCGCATGCCACGGCCACTAAAATGGGCGACATCATCGAGGCGCAGGCCACGGGCGCGGTCTTCGGCAAGGGCCCGGCCGTGGTGGCCCTCAAGAGTTACATGGGGCACACCATGGCGGCATGCGGCGCGGTCGAAACGGTTTTGGCGCTGTATATGATGCAGGAGGGCTTCATCGCCCCGACGCTCCATCTGGAAGAAATTGACGACCGCTGCGCGATGATCCGCCATGTCCAAAAACTGGAGGAAACTCCTGTCAAAACCGCTGCCATTCAGAATTTTGCCTTCGGCGGCGTCAACACCAGCCTGCTGATCCGAAAGTTGACCTGACGAAAGATGTCCCTCACCCGATTTTCCCGGCTCGCCGTCAATTTCTGCCTTACGTTGGGGCTCTGGGTCTATTTTACGCTGGGCTATCTCCTGCTGATGTTCGTCTTGTTCATTCCCAGCTATCTGAGGCTGAAAGCCGGCGACGCTGTTTTGCAGAAATTATTCCACGTCCATCTGAAATTTTTTTTCATCCTGGTGGGCCTCGTATCCCCCGGCGTCCGGTTCGCTGTTTCCGAAGACGTCCGGAGTCTCCGCTCCTCCATTATCGTCTGCAACCACCTTTCCTACCTGGATCCCATTCTGCTGGTATCCCTTTTTCCGCGGCAGACCACCATCGTCAAAAATACCTTTTTCAGCGTCCCCATTTTCGGCTGGTTTCTGCGCAAGGCGGGTTACGTGCCCTCCTCCCCCACCGAAATGTACGGTCCGGCGATGATCAACCACCTGGAGAGCATTAAGCGCCAACTGGCGGCGGGAGGCAACCTGTTTGTCTTTCCTGAAGGCACACGCGGCCGCCAGGGCAGGCTTGCGCCTTTCAACAAAGGCGTGTTCAGCATCGCCAGATACTGCAATACAGGTTTAAAGCTGGCGCTGATTCGCAACACCGACCGATTGTTTCGCCCCGGCTCATTCTCATTTGATACACGGGGGAAATTTACGGTTTCGATGGAGCTGATCGGGTCTCTGACGGAGGATGAACTGAAAAATTCTTCCATCGGCGCGTCCGCCGACCAGACCCGAACGCTTTTTGAACAAAAAATCAGAGAGGCACAAACCGGCGGAGACGCGCAGGAATAAGCCCCTTCAGGGGGCGTCGGGGGGGAGCATGAAACAAATCACCCGCCAAATGGCGGAGGAATGGATTGAGGCGGCGGCGCGCAGCCCGCGGCTCCGGACCAACTACAATATCCACGAATCCCTGTCCGATCCCATCCAGCGGCTGTTTGTCGCAGCGGGGCGCGGATCCTATTTCCGCCCGCACCTGCATTCGGGAAAAAGCGAATTCGCCATTGTGCTCCGCGGCTGTTTCGAAGTCTTTACGTTTGACGCTCACGGCCGTGTTACCGGACGGGTCTGTATCGGTCCGGCCGAAGAAACGTTCGCGCTGGAAATCCCGGCCGACACTTTCCACACCTGGATTCCCCTGGCTGAAGCCTCCGTTTTCTTCGAAGTCAAGAAAGGGCCTTATGATCCGGCCGCTTCGATGGTCTTCGCGCCCTGGGCGCCCGAAGAGGGCTCACCCGACACAGCGGTCTTCCAGTCAAAACTTCTTGCGGCGCGCGCCGGTGACCGGATCGCGTAAAAGCCTGAAAGACCCGGGCACAAACCCTTCCGTGAATTTCAAGCTTCATCCCGGCGCGAAAAAAAGGCGCTTACGCCCGCTGGATTTCCTTCATCACCATCATTTCCGGCTGACCCCCGATAAAAGCGGCGCCTGCCTCGAAAAACTCCTTGAAGTGGGGCGTGGAGGAATGAAACTCCAAGGCGGCTTTGTCTTTGTACTGTTCGACCACGACCAGCACATCGGGATTGGCTTTGTCCCGGTTGAGCGAATAAAGAACCGTTCCCTCTTCCTCGGCAGACACTTTGGCAATCAATACCGAGAAGGCGGCCATGGCTTCATCCATCTTCCCTTCTTTCACCGGCAACTTGGCAATAACGGTAATCATCGAAACACCTCCCTGATGGTTTTTTGAAGCTTCTTTTGACGCGATGTGCCCCATAGCACAAACAAGCACAAAGTCGCAAGCGCTTCGGAAACGAACCCGTCAGGGGTCGGCGCCGATGACGGCGATCTTCATGGCTTTAGCGCTATGGACTTTTTGAATTTTTTCAGAAGATGGCGAAGCGCCAGAAGCGGATGGGAACGCAGCATGCGCGGACCGGCGTAGCGCATCACTTCCTGAATCTGCCGCCGCCGCACGGGTTTGTAGCAGTGCACCGGACAGTCCGCACACACGGGCTTGTCCGCCGCGAACGGACACTTGTCCAAGCATGATTTTGCGTAGCTCAGAAGCTCGGCGCAGGACGGGCACAATTCCTTGCCGCCGGTCTGATGACGCTTCCGGCAGTACAGGGCCATCATCACCGAAAGCGTTTTATATTCGTTCGCGATGGATGAGTTTCGCGTCACAGGCCTCTCCTTCAAGAAAACGGTCGGCGCGGCGCACTTCCTCGATGAACCGCCGGACTTTTTTCAGATCCTTTTTGAAGCGCACGGGACGTCCGCTCCGGTCGGTCGCATTGGTCCTTGTGCAGCTGTCCACCCCCGCCGGCCGAAGGCCAACCACCGCGTCATAGACGTTGTCGGCGGCAAGCCCTCCCGCCAGAATCACCGGAATGGGACTTTGCCCGATAACGGCTTTGGCGATCGTCCAGTCGCAGGTTTCCCCCGTAATCCCGACAAAGCCCGCCACCGGCTGGTCGGCGCCCGAAAGCAGGGTGTCGATCAGAAAAAAATCCGTCACCGGCGCGAAACGCGCGGTAAAATCCAGGATGTTTTTTTCGATGACGGCGGCGTCGGGCAATCCGGCCCGGGGCACGGACAGAGACCGCATGATGTCGAGGTGCGGAAACCGGTCCCGGATGTCGATGTGCAGGCTCAAAAGCGCGTCGAAGTCGCGCACCAGTGTCTGCTTTTCACCGGGATAAGGCGAAAGCACATCGCACAGGTGAACGCAATCCGGCTCATAATGGTCCAGTACCGCAAAGATGGCCGCCGGGTCTTTCAGAAGCGGAATCAAAACGCTTTTCGCGCCGAGGAGCTTGGCCTTCTGCACGGTTTTCCGGACGGATGCGCTTTTCCATGCGGCCGGATCGGCAAGCACGCTGCCGACATGATCCACGCCAAGCTCAATCAACGCTTCGGCGTCCCCGGGCTTTTGCACTTCATAAATCTGAATGATCGTTTCTTGCATGTAAGCGCCTTATCACGACCGCCGCGCGCAATCAAGATCGACGGCGGGTTTGTTTTCACCCTGAATATTTTCAAAAAAGCAACTTGCTTTTATCCGCGATTCACTGAATAATCGGGCCCATCCGGAAAGAACAAAGGGGCGCTCATGGCGGTTACCCAACTCATCGAGGAGCTGTATAACCAAAGAGGCTCCCGCGTTGCCGAAGGGGCAAAGCCCGCGAACATTCTCGGCGGCGAGGGCCGGAGACTGGCGGCGGCCATTGGAGACGCCTTGAGGACCGGGATTCTGGTTCCGGATTTTCCCAGACTCACCGCTGCTTTCGGAGCGGCCTGTCCGGCCAGGGAAAAACAAACCGCCAAATCGGGAGGACAAAATGCGTGATCAGGAAACGGTTTCAAAACAGATCTCTGAACTGAAGACAGGCGGATGGCGCGCCCACTACGTTCTCATCATCTGCACCCTGCTGTACATCATCAACTACATGGACCGTCAGGTCTTCTCGGTCATTCTCCAGCCGATGAAAATCGATCTGGGGCTTACCGACGCCCAGTGCGGGCTCGCCTCCACCGTGCTCATCTTCGGCATGGCGTTTTTTTCCTTTCCCATCGCCTACCTGATCGACCGCTGGAGCCGGCGCAAGGCCATCGCTCTCATGGCCATTTTCTGGAGCATCGCTACCTTTGCCACTGGGATGGCCAGAAATTTCATCGCCGTCCTCATTCCGCGCTTCTTTGTCGGCCTCGGGGAAGCGGGCTTTGTTCCCGGCGGCACAGCCATGATCAGCGCATCCTATCCCAAGGAAAAGCGCGGCTGGGCAATGGGCATTTTCCATATTGCCATTCCGCTGGGCGCCGCGGCGGGCGTGATCCTGGGCGGCCTTCTTTCCGTGAAATACGGCTGGCGGACGCCTTTCCTGTTCTTCGCCGTTCCCGGCGTGATTCTCGGCATTCTGGCCTTCTTCATGAAGGATTACAAAACCGCCGAACAGCCCGATACGGCGGGCGGCTTTAAAAGCTTTTTTGTCGCGCTGGCCGACGTGCTGAAATTGCCGACCATGCGCTGGTACTACCTGGGACTGGGCATCGCCGTGTTCATGACCTCTTCGGTTCTGGTCTGGCTGCCCAGCCTGATGATGCGGCTGATGAATATTTCGGAGGCAAAGGCGGGCATCATCACCGGCGGCATCGGTCTGATGGCGATTCTCGGCGCGCCGCTGGGAGGATTTCTCGCCGATTTCTGGCAGAAGAAAAATTCCCGGGGACGGATGTATATTCCGGTTGTGGCTTATATTCTTGGCGGTATACTGCTCATTGTGGTGGTGCTCACACGATTCAGTTATGTGGGCATCGCGCTGGCCTGTGTGTACGGTATCTGTGCCGCCATGGCCATGCCGGCGATTGCCGCCATTTCGCAGGACGTCGTCCCGGTGGCTCACAAGGGGCTGTCGATGGGGCTGGCGATCTTCGCGCAGTACATGCTGGGAGGCGCCTGGGGGCCTTACATCGTCGGCGCGGTTTCCGACGGTCTGGGCGGAGGCGCGGAAGGCTTGAGCGCGGCGGTCATGCTCTGCGGCGGATTTGGAATTCTGGCGGGCATCCTCTTTCTGGTCGCGTCGCGCACGTACCCTGAGGACTGGCAAAAAGTGAAAGACGAGGCGATTCTGGAAGAGTAGTGGATGATGAATGGCAGGGAGGACGGATGATGGACGAGAAAAGAATAATGGAGGATGCGGTTCAGACGATGAGCCGCTACGTGCAGTTTGACACAACCAACCCGCCGGGGAATGAAATGCCCGCCGCCCTGTGGCTGCGCGATCAGCTGACGGCCCGCCACATCACCTCCGACATTCAGGTTCATGAACCAATCGCCGGGAGCGGCCTGGTGGTGGCGCGTATCGCGGGGTCGGAAAACCTCAAGCCCCTGATGCTCAATCACCATATCGACGTGGTCGCGGCCGACGCCTCCCGCTGGAGCCATCCGCCCTTTTCCGGAGCGGTGCAAGACGGCTTTGTCTGGGGGCGCGGCACGCTGGACACCAAGGGCCTCGGCGTGATGTTTCTGCTGGCGCTGGAATCGCTTTTAAAGGAAGGCGCGGCGTTTTGCCGGCCGATCGTATGGACGGCCGTGCCGGACGAAGAGTCGGGCGGGGACAACGGCATGCGCTGGCTGGTGGAACATCACCTGAAACAAATTGATCCCGAATGGGTCTGGGATGAAGGAACCGGCGGCCTGAAAGACGTCATCGGACAAGGCACTATGTTTGCGGTCGCCGTTGCCGAAAAGCAGATATACCGCGTTCGGCTCATTGCCACGGGCGACCCGGGACACGGATCCATGCCGCACCAGAACAGCGCCAACGTAACGCTGCTTTCCGCCCTTTCCCGGATCGTCGGAAATCCGCGACCGCTGCGCGTGGACCGGGCGGCCGCCATGATGTTTCGGGGGCTGGCGCCGACGCAGAAGTTTCCAGTGTCACTGCTGCTGCGCCATCTGTCTTTCCCACCGGCCCTGACGCTGGCCGGGCGTGCGCTGGCCGCGGACAAATTCACCAACGCCGTTTTGCGCGACACCGTAAGCCCCAACGTCATTCAGGGCGGCTACCAGATCAATGTCATTCCGGAGCAGGCCACGGCCGAGCTGGATTGCCGTCTGCTTCCTTCCACCAGCGCGGAGGAATTTCATCGCTGGCTGGTTTCCCGCATCGCGGATGACCGGATCGCCATCGAGGTGGTCCAGACCTCCCCTCCTTCCGGAATCGCACCTTTGGACAGCCCGTTTTACCGGGCGTTGCAATCCAGCGTGCAAAAGCACTGCCCCGGGGCGGGCGTGTTTCCGCTTCTGATGGCGGGGGCGACGGACGGCCGCTACTGGCGGGAGCGGGGCTATCCGGCCTATGGATTTACGCCCATCCTGCTGGAGCGCGCGGATCTCGGCCGCGTGCACGGCATCGACGAGCGCATCTCCGCGGAGAATCTTCTGTTTGGAATCCGGATAATCCGCGACATCATTCGCGCGCTGTGCTTATAGGGAACGGTCACGCCGCCCCCCTTGCGGGTGGCAAGACCGTTCTCTGGAATCATTGCTTTTTACTATTTACTCTTTTACCATCCACCATCCATTTGGTACGTATAGCAGGAAGAAAGATATACCTGATAAGTGCACAAAACATGGGATCCATCGCCGCGGCGATAGCCCTTTCATCCATCCGCCTCGGTATCGGCAACCGTGACTTGGGCATGTGTGTCCGGCAGGCTTTCCACCGCTTTCAACTTTCCGGTCAGCGTCCGCGTCTTTTTTTGCGCGTCGTCTACGGAACCGGCAGCCTGATCCAGTCTTTTTCGCACCATATCCAGCGACTCGCCGAAGCGACCGAACGCCGCTTTCACCTCGCCCAAAACTTTCCAGACCTCACCGGAGCGCTTTTGGATCGCCAACGTCCGAAAACCCATCTGCAGACTGTTGAGAAACGCGGCAAAGGTTGAAGGACCGGCAATCACAATACGGCATTCCCGCTGCAGAAACGAAACCAGGACCGTGCGCCGGATCACTTCCGCATACAGGCCTTCCGACGGAAGAAACATAATGCCGAAGTCCGTGGTTCTGGGCGGCGCCAGATATTTTTGCGAGATATCTCTGGCCGCTTTCCTGATACCGGCCTCCAGTTGCCGGATCGCCTCCTCTGCGGCGGCCGCATCGCCCCGCTCCTGCGCATCGATCAGCCGGGAGTAGTCTTCCACTGGAAATTTCGCATCCACCGGAATCAACACGGAATCGTCCGGAGAATCGCCCTGACCGGGAAGACGGATCGCGAACTCGACAAAATCTGCGCCCTCTTCCCGGATCCTGACATTCTGCAGGTACTGATCCGGAGACAGGATTTCCGCCAGAAGCGCGCCCAGCTGCACCTCCCCCCATGTGCCGCGCGACTTGACATTGGTCAGAACTTTTTTCAAATCCCCCACGCCCGCGGCAAGCGAGCGCATGTCCCCCAGACCCTGATGAACCTGCTCCAGTCTTTCCGATACCTGCTTGAAAGATTCTCCAAGCCTTTTTTCCAGCGCGCCCTGCAGTTTCTCATCGACCGTTTCTCGCATGCGATCGAGCTGGCGGGCGTTATCCTGCTGGATTTGCCCGAGCTTCCCATCCACGCCCAGACGAATATCTTCCAGCTTCTTTTCATTACTCGCGGTCAGTGTGGATATTCGCCCGGCGACACCTTCCACCGCTTCATGCTGCATCCTGGCGATCTCGGTCATGCGGACCTGAAAAGAATCGCCGAAAGATTGCAGCGTGGCCGTCAGCTCCTGCCTTTCCCGCTGCGATTGCGACTGCGTCTCCGTTCGTAACCGGGCGATTTCATCGCGCAGCGAACGGTCGGTTCGTTCCTGCGCGTCTTGCAAAGCGTTCAGTCCGGCGGCAAGCGGCGTCCCATCGGCGCGGGAACGCCGCAATTGCCAGAGATGCAGCAAAATGATGACCAGCAAAAAAATCAAAATGACAAAAAAGAACAAGTCCATGCCCTCCATCCACACCTCCCGCGTCCGGCATCCGCCCTGAAGAAAAGCCGCCGGCGCGGCATAACGATAGCAAAAGCAAGAACCATCGTCAATCATTACCATTTCCTCATGCGGTTTCATCACGCCGGCGAACGCGAATCCCCGATGCAGGGTGTTTTGGGGGCCGCGGACGATATTTGCGGGAAATTCTTTGTTTGAAAGGGACTTTATATCTTTGCGCCATTTTTCACAATTTACTTGACAGTCGTCTTCAATATCGCTATGACATTAAACCTCAACTTTAATGTTTGGTCTGACGGATGAAACTGAAAATCGGTGAAATCGCAAAAAGAAGCGGCCTGCGGCCTTCAACCATCCGCTATTATGTCGGAGAGGGGCTTTTGCCCAAACCCGAAAAAGCGAATGAAAAAATGGCTTACTACGACGAGGCCTGCGTCGACCGCCTGCGCGCAATTCAGGAGCTGAAGAAAAAGCGGTACTTCCCTCTTTACCTCATCAAAAATATTCTGCGCCGGATGGATGAAGGCCTGAACCTGACCGAAGCCGAAACGATCGAAAACGCCGTGTTCCGGGCAGGCGAACAGGCGGAAAACGGACTGCTGACCCAGACCGCCTTTCTTGCCGCAACGGGACTGACGGAAAAAGAATTGACACAAGCCCGGCGTTTGGGCATCCTGGTCCCGTTTACGACCGAAGGGGACAAGCCTCTGTACGACCAAGACGATGTCCGCGCGGGAAGGGACGGGATCAGAAAAATGGCCGATCTCGGGATGAAGTTTCAGGAGCTGTCCTTCTGGGTGCAGCTGGGGCGGCAAATCGTGGAAAAAGAGATGAAACTTCGCAGGAAAATGGTTGCGGGAAAATCAACACGGGAAAACATCGCCATCACCGCCGAGCTGACACAGGTCGGAAATTTCTACCGGGACTATATTCTCCGGCGCCTTTTCCAGAAGCAGGTGGAGCAAAACATCCAGAACAGTCTGAAGGCGGCAAAAAAACGAAAAGCCGGGAGCCACGGGAAAAAATAGGGAGGATTTCATGAACGATGCTCAAATCATCAGGATGTCCGACGCCGGAGAACAACCGGCCCGCGCCGGGAAACCTTGTGAAAACTGAAACGGAAAATCCCAAAAATAATACATCATTATGAAGGAGCAACTATGAAAACAAGATTAACAGAAATGGTCGGCATCAAGTATCCCATCGTCCTGTCCGGCATGAGCTGGATCAGCACGCCGAAAATGGTGGCCGCGGTATCCAACGCCGGGGGGCTGGGCATTCTGGCCACCGGTCCGCTGAACGCCGGGCAGACCCGGGAAGCCATCCGCGAAATCCGGGAACTGACGGATAAACCATTCGGCGCCAACGCGTCGCTGATGTTTCCGGGCGCGGTGGAAAACGCCCAAGTTCTGCTGCAGGAAAAAGTGCCCGTCATCAACTTCGCGCTGGGCAAAGGCGACTGGATTGTGAAGGAAGCGCACAAATACGGCGGCAAGGTCTTCGCGACCGTTGTTAACCTGAAGCACGCCAAACGCGCGCAGGATTTCGGAACGGACGCGGTCATTGCGACCGGACAGGAAGCGGCGGCACACGGAGAAGACGTTACCTCGCTGGTGCTGATCCCGCACCTGACGGAAAACCTGAACATTCCCGTCATTGCCGCGGGTGGTTTCGCCGACGGCCGGGGTGTTGCAGCCGCCCTCGCATTGGGAGCGGAAGGCGTCGCCATGGGAACCAGGCTGATGACGACCAAAGAAAGCCCCCTGCATGAAAACTATAAACGAATGACACAGGAAAAAGACGTCTATGACACGCTGTTTTCCAAGCGTTTTGACGGCATTCTCTGCCGGGTCATGAAAACGGACGCGGCCAAAAAAGCGATAAAAAAAGGCTTAAACTGGCCCGCAGCCTTCTTCAATTCTCAGGACATCGCCAGGCAGATGAATCTGCCTTATATCAAATTGTTTTTCGGCGTACTGGCTTCCGGTTACTCCAACGCGAAACAACTGGCTTACCTGGCTAACGCCTTTAAGGCTATTCGTGTTGCCACGGAAGACGGCGATTCCAAAACAGGCGTTCTGCCGGTAGGTCAGGTGCAGGGTCTGATTCACGACCAGCCGACCGTCGCCGAGCTTTTTGAACGAATCGTGAAAGAGGCAAAGGACGCGCAATCCAGAGTCAACGCGGCCCTGGAATAACCGGGCACAACCCGAAAGCGAGATCAACCATTCCATCAACGGGAAAGGGGAAAGGGCATGTCGATTGAATCGACACTGAAAGAATTGAAACCGCACCTCGGGAAGGAAGTTTTTGTCTCCGACTGGAAACAGGTGACGCAGGAGCAGATCCAGCAGTTTGCCGACAGCACCGGCGATCATCAGTGGATTCATGTGGACACGGAAAAAGCCGCCGCCGGACCGTTTGGCCGGACCATCGCGCACGGCTTCCTGACGCTTTCGCATATTCCTTTTTTCAGCTACCAGGCACCCGTGAAAATCGAAGGCGCGAAGATGTCCGTCAACTACGGCCTCGACAAGGTGCGTTTTCTCAACCCGGTCCCTTCCGGATCAAAAATCCGCGATCGGATCGTCCTTTCCGGGCTGGAAGAAAAGACGGGCAACCGCCTCCTGGTGAAGCAAACGCACACGATTGAAATGGAGGGGCAAAACAAGCCGGCATGCGTCGCGGAAATGCTGGCCATGGTTTTTTTCTGAGGTCATCGGGCAGGGAACGGTTTCAACAGCCCGGCTGCGCGACCGTTCCCTGCCCTTGTCTGAAAAGACCCCGCGCGCAATCGCCGGGATCGGCGGCGCATCAGGGATGGACGGCGGAAAAGACGACGATTTTCTGATCGGCATCGCGGCGAATCCGGCTCTCTCCCTCCAGGAAGCGCAGATGCGCGATGGCTTCCCCGGTGGCAAACCACTTCTGAGCGACGGGGAAGTCCTCCCAGGTCTCACAGTCGATGTCCCAGGTCATGCCCGCGGCAATCTCGTAGGCGTTCAGGGTTTTGTCTCCCAGCACATCCAGAACTTCATCCGCCCGCTCGCGATGGTGGGCCTTCAGCTCACGGATTCTGTCTTTCAGGTCGCCCTGGAAATTCCGGTGTCCGGGCAGGACCAGCTCCACCGGCAGGGCCGACACCCGGTCCAGACTGGCCAGATAGTCCGCAAGCGAATTGGTTTCATAGGCCCACGACTCGATGTGCGGCGTGATGTCGAACAGAATGTGGTCGCCGGAAAAGAAAATTTTCTGATCCTCCTCATACAGGCAGATGTGCCCCTGCGTGTGGCCCGGCGTGGCGATGCAGCGCAGCCGGTAGCGGCCGCATTCGATCATGTCGCCGTCGTCCAGTAACGTAAAGACCGGCATTTCCTGCGGACTGTATTTGAATCCCGGATGGCTGGCCAGCGCCTTTTGCAGCTCCCCGTCGGGAAAGCCGTTGAGGGCGGCAAAGTCAATGAGGGATTGCCAGCCGTGATCCCCTTCGAAAACCCGCGCGTCGATTCTGCTGAAAAAAATCCCGCTGGTTTCGGTCGCCAGCCGCGTCACAAGACCCGTATGATCGGCGTGCATGTGAGTCAGCATGAAATCGGTCTGACGCAGATCGATCTCCAGTTCAGCCAGGCCTTTCCGCATCGCCTCGTAGCAGACGGTGCGGTTGAACCCCGTATCGACAATCAGGTTGCGGTCTTTGCCTTTGATGACGTAAGAATTCAGGTCTTTGAGCGGACTGTTCGGCAGCGGCACGGAAATCCGATAAAGTCCTTTTCGGATTTCATCCGCCATGAGCGTACCTCCCTGAAATTGGGGAGGGCAACCCTCCGTTTTTGAGAAGCTTGCGATCCGGCATTTAATCTTCCTCCTTATTTTCACCCGTCTCTTCCGGATCTGTTTCCGGCGCAAAAAGATCACCGTTCAGGTCCACTGGATAGAATTCGTCCGGCAGCGCGTTGACAATTTTCAGCGGCTTGACGGGGAACCGTGGAAGCTGCGAAGAGGGAAGCGGCGGCGCCGATGAGCCGGTCAAAGATTCCGGCAGAGATTCATCCGGCAAAATGTCGTCCGTTACAACGGCGCTTTTCGACGCTTCCGCCAATTTTCTTTTTTTGTGGCGGGGTCGGCGGCGTCCTTTCTTCCTGAGGGCCTCTTCGGCTTCGCCGGCGACCTCGTCCGCCTTTTCCCCCGCATCCGCGTCCGGTTCCGTTTTTTCCGCCAGATTCAGCAGGGGCACACCCGGCACGACGCTGACTTCCAGGGCCTGTTCCTTGACAGAAGGATGAATTTCAAAATTATCCCACGCCATATCCCGTTTCCCTTCGATGATCAGACAGACGCCGAACGTCGTCTCCAGCTTCAGAAGTTCGGAGCGTTTGTTGTTGAGGATATACAGGGCGATTTCATGCGGCAGGCTGACCTTCAGCTCCGAATACGCGCCCTTGACCGCCTCCGATTCGATTTTGCGAAACGCCCCCAAAGACGCATACTCCAGAGAGGGGCGCAGGCCGCTGCCGGCGCAGTACGGACAGGTGGTATAGCTGATCTCCTGAATCGTGGACTGCTTTTTCTGGCGGGACAGCTCCATCAGGCCGAACTTGGAAATGCGCGAAAGCTGAATTCTGGCGCGATCCATGCTCAGGGCCTTCTTGAAGGACTTCTCGACTTCGGCAATGTGCTTTTTATCGATCATATCGATGAAATCGATGACGATCAAGCCGCCCAGGTCGCGCAGACGAAGCTGGCGCGCAATCTCTTCACACGCCTCCACGTTGGTCCGGAAAGCTGTTTCCTCTATGTTTCTCTTGTTCGACCCGCGCCCGGAATTGACGTCGATGGTGATCATGGCTTCCGTGGGATTGATGATGATGTAGCCGCCGGATTTGAGCTCAACGCGCTCCTGATAAATGACCCGGATCTGCTCCTCCAGCCGGTGGCGTTCAAAAATCGGAACCTTGTCTTTGTATTGTTTCAGAATCCGCAAATGGCGGGGGGCGACCGCCTTCAGATACGCGCGCATCTTGCGGAAAGTCTCCACCTCATCCACCCAGATTTCATCTACTTCCAGCGTCAGATAATCGCGCAGCGACCGCACGCCGAAATCCGTTTCCTGATACAGCAGGGACGGCTCGGTCGCGTCTTCGGCCTTCTTGATGATTTCCTTCCACAGGCGCATCAGGAACTGGTAGTCCCGCTGGATTTCCTGTTTGGTCCGGTTAATGCCGGCCGTGCGGACGATAAAGCCCATCCCCTCGGGAACATCGATCTGATCCATCAGTGTCTTGATCTTCTGACGGTCTTCGTCGCTTTCGATTTTCCGGGATATGCCGCCGCAGAGCTTGTTGGGAAGCAGCACCAAATATCTTCCGGGCAGCGAAATGTAAGAAGTCAGCAGGGCGCCCTTGTTGCCGATGACTTCCCGGACAACCTGCACAATGATTTTCTGACCGGACTTGAGGGACGGCCTTGCGCCGGAGGCGCCGTTTTCCGGTTCGGTCAGATATTCGTGGCTGACGTCCCGGAGGGGAAGAAAGCCGTCCTTGACGCCGCCGTAATCCACAAAAGCCGCCTGCAGGCCGCGTTCGACTTTCAGCACCTTGCCCTGATAAATATTTCCGGTAATCGGCTCGTGCACAGCCATTTGAATGTTGAATTCAATCAGCTTGCCTTTTTCGTCAACCGTGGCCATGCGCATCTGTTCCTTGTGCACGGCGTTAACGAGCATCACATGTTTCATAGAGATCCTTTTGGCCGCATCCGCCATCCGCGCTATCCCGGAAGGACCGGACGTCCCGTCGGCGCGCGGGCGGCGCGATGCCGCCTTGTATTTTACAGAAAGGCGCTCACGTCGCCTTTTCCGGTTCGCAGAACTTCAATCGTGTCATCCACCAGACTGATGACGCTGGACGGCTCGGGAACAATGATCCCGCCGTCAATAATCATCTCCACAATGCGCCCGAAGTGTTCGTTGATGATCGCCGGGTCGCCGAGGTCTTCTCCATCCTGCGTCTGAACGCTGGTGCTGATAATCGGCTGTCCGAGCTCCCGGATCAGGGCAAGGCAAATCTCGTTCGCCGGAACGCGAATGCCGGTCGTCGGTCTTTTAGGCAGAATGATTTTTGGGACAAGACGCGATGCTTCCAGAATAAACGTGTAGGGTCCGGGCAAAAACCGCTTCATGGTTTTGTAAGCGTAATCCGTTACCAGCGCGTACTGGCTGATATGCTTGAGATCGGAACAGACAAAACTCAACGGACGTTTTTTGTTTCTTCTTTTAATTTCGTATATTTTCTCAATGCCTCGTTTGTTCGATAAACCGCAGCCCAGGCCGTAAACCGTATCCGTCGGGTAGATGATGACGCCGCCGTCCCTCAAAACATCGGCCGCCTTCCGGATGAGGCGCATCTGGGGATTCTGGCTGTGGATGGATAACACCGTTTTAGCCCTCGCTTCGCGTTGGGCTTCCATATCAGCAATTACAAGATTTAGCAATGGCCGTAAAAAGCCCGAAAATCAGCTGGTCGTCACCTCTTTTTCCTGTCTTTGCTGAGTTTGTACTCGATGCTGTCAATCAAAGCCTGCCAGCTCGCCTCGATGATGTTTTCAGAAACGCCCGTGGTGCTCCACAGCTCTGAACCATCCGTCGAATCCAGCAAAACGCGGACGCCTGCGGCCGTGCCCTCGGAACCTTCCAGCGTGCGCACTTTAAAGTCCACCAGGTGCATTTCCTTGATTTGCGGATAGAATTTGGTCAGTGCCTTGCGCAGAGCGTGGTCGAGCGCGTTCACCGGACCGTTGCCCTCGGCGGCCGTCAACTCCTCTTCGCCGCCCACGGAAATTTTGATCGTCGCCTGAGACAGGCAGGGGTTGTCCAGGGTCCTCGATGTGACTACGCTGAAACACTCCAGCATGAAGGGCTCCACAAACTGGCCGATTGCTTTTTTCATCAGAATCGACAGCGAACCGTCGGCCGCGTCAAACTGATAGCCTTTGTCCTCCATCAGCTTGACCTCGCGTACAACCTTGGCCAGCGCATTTTTTTTATCCAGATCGATTCCCAGAGCCCTGGCTTTGAAGGCAATGTTGCTTTTGCCGGCCATGTCGGAGACCAGCACGCGGCGGCTGTTGCCGACCAGCTCCGGTGGCATGTGCTCGTAGGCCGCCGAATTTTTCGTCACGGCACTGACATGGATGCCTCCCTTGTGCGCAAAAGCGCTCTTCCCCACGAAAGGCCTCGACATCAGGGGAGGAATGTTGGCCACGTCGCTGACATACAGGGAAAGGTTTGTCAACTGCCTCACCGAAGCCGCCGGCAGGCAGCGCATCTTCATTTTGAACTGCAGATTGGCAATCACGGAGACGAGATCGGCGTTTCCGCACCGCTCGCCGTAACCGTTGACCGTACCCTGAACGATTCTCACGCCTTCGCGTACCGCCGCGAGAGAGTTGGCGACGGCCAGACCGCAGTCATTGTGGGCGTGAATGCCGGACATCTCCAAAGGCGCCACGGAAGAAGCTTTTTCCAGGACGGCGCTCACTTCATGCGGCATGGCCCCCCCGTTCGTGTCACAAAAAATAATCCGGTCCGCTCCCGCATCGAGAGCGGTTCTGACCACCTGGAGGGCATACCGGGGATTATTCTTGTACCCGTCAAAAAAATGCTCCGCATCGAAAAGCACTTCTTTGCCTCTGGCTTTCATGTACGCAATGGAGTCGCGGATCATGGACAGATTTTCTTCCAGAGAAATTTTCAGAATATCGACAACATGGAGATCCCAGGCCTTGCCGAAAATCGAAACGGCCGGGGTTTCGGCCCGGATCAGCGCCTTGAGATTGGGGCAATGATCGGGACGGACGCGCGGCTTTCTGGTGGAGCTGAACGCGGTCAATTTGGCATTTTTAAACTTCACCGTTTTGGCCATTTCAAAAAAGCGCATGTCCTTGGGGTTGGAACCGGGCCAGCCACCTTCAATGTAATGAAAATGGACGTCGTCAAGCCGCTTCGCGATCCGGAGCTTTTCTTCGGCGGAAAAGGTGATCTGCTCCCCCTGCGTACCGTCGCGAAGCGTTGTGTCGTAAATCAAAATCCTGTTTTTCGTCATGGCTCCCTCTCTTTCCCATAAAAAAATCCGCTGCCCGGTTCTCCTGGCAGCGGATTTGAATTTCTGCTGAACGTACATTTCAGCTATTCCACGGCCAGTCCTCCCCGGGGGAAGCGAATAATTATTCTGCCAATGATGATAGCCTGCAAAACGGTCATGATCCGCACCATGAAATAACGAATTTGCGGGTATAATAATTTCCCGAACGGGTTTTGTCAATCAAAATCAGCGCCTCGGAGATGACGCTATCGTAAAAAATCCTCCCCGTGAAGCCTGCCTGAAAGAAATCGGGGGAGTGGGAGGTGGAATCAATAACACTCTAATATTACTGGATTCCGGGTCAAGTCTGCAATGACAGAAAAGGCATTATCTGACTTTTTTACAAGGCCGTCAGGGATGTTTTTTTAGAAATTTTTCCCGATCAATGATAAACAGTAACGCAAAAGGTGAAATCAACAGAAGCCAAAATACAACCCGGAATTTGGAAAAGCCGGCAGGGGACCACCCTGGCGGCTCATCCGCGGCATCATCATTTCAACCACAAGGAGTAAAAATGGACATCGCAACCAGAAAACAAAACGGAATCCTGACCATCGCATTCAACCGGCCGGACAAAAAAAATTCGATTACCGCAGCCATGTACCAAATGATGGCGGACGCGATCCGGGACGGCGAAGAAGACCGGACTGTGCGCGTTTTGCTGTTTTGCGGAACACCGGAAATCTTCACGGCCGGCAACGACCTGGAAGATTTCATGAATACGAAAAGCGATGTCGCGGATCGCCCCGTGGCGCAATTTATCCGGAATTTGAACCTCGCGACCAAACCGGTGATCGCCGCGGTGTCGGGGATGGCCATCGGCATCGGCGTTACAATGCTGTTGCACTGCGACCAGATTTACGCCGCCCAGGGCGCCAAATTCTCCATGCCGTTTGCCGGGCTGGGGCTGTGCCCGGAATTTGCCTCCAGCCTCCTTCTGCCGCAGATTGTCGGCTACCAGCGTGCCGCGGAACTGCTCTTTTTCGGCGAACCGTTTACCGCCGAGCAGGCGTTTGACATGGGGCTGGTCAACAAAGTGCTGCCGGCCGCGGAGCTGATGCATTACGCCGGCGCCCGTGCCACCGCACTTGCCGCTCTGCCGCCCGCGTCTCTGCGCGTCACCAAACAGCTGCTGAAAGCGCGCCACTACAATGCGGTGACCCAACAAATCGCCGAGGAAAGCCGGTATTTCAGCGCCATGCTGCAGGAACCGGCGGCCAGAGAAGCCTTCGCCGCCTTCTACGAGAGACGCAAACCGGACTTTTCAAAATTCAACAGATGAGGTATTGAACCGGCAAGTGAAGGCGGCTTATGCGACAAGATGATCAGGTATCCCGGTATGAAGTCAACCGCAGCGTGAGGATGGTCATCACCCGGCACGATGCGGATCTGGCCCGGATAGAGTACTCCTTTCTGGGGAGCACGGTCTATCTGAGCGGGGATCTGGTGCGGCCCAACGGCGAATTCTCCGCGCAGGAAGTCGAAAACATCGTCCGGGAGCTTGCCGCTCTGCCCCATGTCCGGGGCCTGCAGTTTGACCTCAACAACTGGCTGGTGGATAATTCGGGCGATTCCTGGCAGGTTAACCGGATCCGGAAAACTGTCGGTTTGCAAGGCGCGCCGACCCGGACCGGAATTTCCGACGAAACCACCCTGGTGATCGAAAGAGAAGAAGACCTGCAGACGGTCCTCGACGACATCGGAGTGAAATCAAAAGGAAAATCGTAGCTTCCGCGGACGCGCGAAGAGAACATTTTTATTTTGCACGGGGCCAATAATGTGCTATAGGCTCCCTCGTCCTTTCGAAAACCATGCGCCCATGGCTCAGCTGGATAGAGCGCCAGACTACGAATCTGGATGTCGAAGGTTCGAATCCTTCTGGGCGCGCCAGTAAATTCAGGGAGCGGGTCTGTTCAGACCGGCTCCTTTCTTTTGTGAAAAGTTGACTACGGCCTGCCCGCGTAAGCCGGGATTGACAAATTCCCGTCGATGATCATTGCAGCCGGCGAAAACAAGTCGTCAGTGTTTGTAAAATTTGTTCACGGCAGCCAGGTATTCGGCCAGATGACGGCGGCTGCCCACAAAGATGTGGCCGATATTTTTCTCGATGCTCACGTTCCGGGTCCGGCCTTTGCGGCCGGACACATTCGCCGCCGACATCCCCCAGATGTCGGCGGCCACGCAGGAGCCGGCCGGGGCAATCGGATCGCGCGACCCTTTATACTCAAAAATCGTCACCTCCGCCTTCCGGAGGAACTCCATGTTGACCGGCTGCCCGTCGAATTTGGGATTTGCGGAGGGCAGGCGGAATTTGCCCTCATAAATCTGATTGTCCAGGAAAATATTCTGAATCCATTGAATATGGGCATTGACGGGGAACCGGGTGCCGTGCGTCAGCCAGTAAAGAAACGGCGCAGTGTCGGCAACCGCTTCCGGATTTTCCGCGCGGGCGTAAAATCCCAGCATGACGTTGAACTGAACGGCGGGTTGAATTTCATTCATGCCGAATTCAATGACCTGCGGCGGAATGTTCACGGCGCCGAAAAGCTCCTTCATCAGCCGCGGGTCATAGTCCCGGCGGATCAGCGTCCGGATGTCCGCGTGTCCGCTGCCTGCGTCGTCGAACTTCACCGGGGAAGCCATCAGCGCCACTTTTTTCACGTCCATCGGCCGGCCGGCGGCCAGGAGCTCCTCGGCGCGCCGCGCCAGATAAGGCAGGATCAGCGTGCCGCCCATGCAGTAGGCCATGATCAGGATTTCCGCGCCGGGATGCCTTTTCGCGAGGATATCCAGATAAAGATCGTGCAGGGTTTTCCCGTAAAAATCCAGCCCCAGCTCCGTTTCATCCCACCCGGGATCCCCGTGATCAACCAGATACACATGATACCCTTCTTTGTGCATTCCCTCGATAACCGATTTGCCGGAGGCCAGGTCAAACAGTTCGGGTTTATTGATGAGCGGCGTGACCATGTAAAGAATTTTCCCGTTGGATTTCAATCCCCGCGGGAGCGGGTAGTCGCGCAGCCGGACACGGTGCAGCGTCGAGCCTTCCACATATTCATAGCGGGAAAATCCAATCTTTCCCCCGGTCACCCTTTCCGAATAATCCTTGATATCGAAAACATTTTCCCGGTGCAGATTTTCCAGGCGAACCCGGTTCACAGCCAGGTAATCCTCAAAGGAAACCGACGGGTCTTTGGGCGTGAACGGTAATTTCCCGTCGGCCGGCCGGGTTTCCGTGATGACCACCAGAAGGCACCTCAACAGTTCTTTCATGGCTTTGAGACGGGTCAGGCCGATATTGTTGTAGCTGTGTTCAAGCTGGGCAAATTCCTCCATGTAGTTTTTCAAAAACTGATATCCTTTTTTTGTCGTGGAGGTTTTCCGGGCCTTTTCCCGGCTGAATTTGCCGTCTTCGATGAAAAAACCGGTCATGGTGTAGAGGAGGCGGGAATAGCCCTTGTAAATCCAGCCGTTCATGTCGCTGATCAGGTCGGGGTTTCTTCCGGAGCCGGCGGCCATCCGCGCCTGCGCCCGGATCGGTCCCGTGACAAACGTATCCATCACGCTGCTCTGCCAGGCGCCGGCGATCGCCCAGGGGCCAAAAACCTCTATTCTTTTTCCGACCACATCCAGAACATTCTGATAATCAAACGCGAACCGGACCAGTTCGCCAACCCATTTGCTTTTCCAGGGAACCGCCGTGGAAAGTCCCTGCAGATTGTCGGCGGGCGACGCGCCGATCAGGGCCAGAAGTTCATCCGGCGTTACCTTTCGACGGCTGTCCTTTTCGTCTTGGCTCATACGCCTCTCCTTTCCGAAAATTCTGATGTGAATTCCGTTCCATACTACGCAATGGAGACAAAAAAGTCAAAACGGTCATTTCGATGAGTCGTGCTGAATCGGGGCGACAATGATCTTCATTGTTCTCGTTTGTTAAAGATCTCTCCTTCCGGTCGAAATGACACAAATCCATGCGGGCATCATTTCTTCGATTGCGCAATTCGTATTCACATCCCGGCGGCGGTCCGTTTTTTCGCCCGTTACCCGTCTGTCTTGACGGGCGGGCGGCACAGCAGCATCAGCACGGATCCGACCAGCGCAATGCCGCAGGCGATGACGACGGCCGTTCCATAACCGCCGTTCACGTCATAGAGCCAGCCGGCAAAAAACGCGCCGGAATACGGGAAACCCGATGTAACGGGATTGGCAATCGCGCTGATCTTGTGAAAAGACTCCGCGCCGAAATAGTTTCCCATCAAAAGAGGATAGGACACGTACGACGCGCCGAAACCGAAGCCGATCAGCAGCGGATACAGGTAAGCCGCCCACAGATTATCCCGGGAAGCAAACCAGAAGAGCATTCCCCCGCCGATCAGGCAAAAGCCTGTGGCGGCGATCAGCAGCCGGCTTTCCAGGCGTTCACCCAGAAACGAAACACTTAACCGTCCCGCGATGCTGCAGGCCAGAATAAGACCGTAGATAAAAGCCGGCCGGAGAAACCAGACCGGATCGGAGACGGAAAAACCCCGGTCGCTCAAATGCGCCGGGGTCTGGGTCAACGTGAACTGCCACAAAAACCAGATGAACGACATTCCGATGATGGCCAGCCAGATGCTTTTGGTTTTCAGGGCGTCTTTGAAATTCCAGTTTACCGGCGATCGGTAGGTTCGCATCCTCCCGCCGCGGGCGTCGGACAGTGCTTCGCGAACGGCCGAGGGAACCAGTCCGTCCGGATACTGTCCAAGGTCTTCCGGCCGGTTCCGGATGGCGATCATGGCCACAACCGCACCGATAAAGCAGGCGACCGCGATCACACACCAGCCAACCCTCCAGTTTCCTCCGAAAGCCACAATGGAGGCGCTGATGATCTGGGGATAAATGAACCCGCCGATCGCGCCGCCGCCCAGCACCAGGCCCATGACCAGCGCCCGGTGAACGTTAAACCACAGCAGAACCAGCGCCTGAGCGGGCACGATCGACCCAAAAGAAATTCCCAGACCGGTAAAGAAACACAGCGCCAGATAAACGGGATAGGATTGTCCGGCAAAAGCCATCAGCAGGACCGACCCCGCCGTCAGCGCCGCGCCGATAGCGAGCGTCCTGCGGGGGCCGAAGCGGTCCATCAGCCACGGAATGATGAATGCGCCCAGGCCCAGCATCATTCCGATGACAGTATAGCCAAGGTTGATTTCTCCGCGCTGCCAGGACAGGTCTTTCTGCATGAACCGGTAAATGACGGGCGGCCCGTACAACGCAAAACCGATCGGGATCGAATACACGAGGCAAAGAAGCGGCATCATCACCCATCCATAGAAACCGCCGGTTTTTTTCTCTTCAGACATTACGCGTCCCTCCCGGACACCGGGCGCTTCCGGCCGCGGCCCTGCCCGTTCATCCGCGCCGGATTCGTTTTTTCCATCATAACCGACTCTTTTTGCGTTGACATCCTTTTTCAGGGGACTGATTCTTTTTCCCGGAAGACCTGCCCGCGTCCTGAAAATGCGGGCAAAAAACCTGTTGATCCCGCATGCGCTTTTCAGTTATACAGAGAGCGTCATGAAAAGCACAAACCAAATCAAAGTCAAGAACAGATTCATCAGGGAATCCAAAAACGCAAAGGGTGGAACGCACAAAAAGATTGTTTCTCTTGCCTGCCTGCCTTTTTTGGCTTTCTTTTTTTCCGCGACGCCCGCGGTCGCCTTGCCGGACTGGGTGGAATACCTTCGGAGTGAAGACGGGACCGTTTTTTCCTATCACAGGAAACTCAATGTTGACAAAAGCAATGGAAATCACATCGTCCAGGTGTTGGGAAAAGAAAACCTTTCCGATGCAGGAAGGGAAAAAACCCTTCTATCCCTGCAAGAAAAGGGCTTGCCCACCGCGGAATACGAACAGATGTCCCGGAAAATGTTCACCTGTGAAATCGATTGCGGGCAACGGCTGATCCGAAAAGCTTCGTTAATTGTTTATGACACAAACGGCAAAGTGATCTTTTCCGGGGAAACCCATTCCCCGGAATGGGAGCCCATTCTTCCTGATTCTACGGGAGACGTCCTCCGAAAAGCCGTCTGCAAATAAAGCCCCTTCGGCTTGGGGTCCATAACCAACTGTAATTACTGGATACCGGCCTTCGCCGGTAAGACGAAAAGAGTGCGAAATTGACTTTTTACGAGGACGTCAACTTTTTACCCGTCAACATTTTTCTTGACTTGAGCCCTGTCTTTATTTATTTTGTACACTAAATAATGAACCAGGTGTCGCCAATGATCAGTTACCAGGACGCGATTCTGTTTATCTTAAGCAAGGCCAACCAGAGCGTCTATGGAATTTTCAAGTCCCGCACACAACTATATGGACTTACGCCCATACAGGGGCTGGTCCTGCACGCTCTTTATGAAGAGGAAGGGCTTTCCGCCGGCGAACTGGGAAGGCGCCTGTCTCTGGACAGCGCCACCCTGTCCGGCATTCTGGACCGGATGGCGGAAAGCGGCTGGATCATCAAAAACGTGAAAGACGACCGGCGGGTTCTGAACATCCGGCTGACGGACAAAGCACGGGCGTGTCGCGATAAATTTGTCAATGACACCGAAGAGTTGAACAAAGAAATCCTTTCCCGATACAGCGTGGAGGAAAGACTGCTTTTGATCCGGATGCTCAAGGACCTGCGCCGATGACCATCCATTTTAATGTTTAGCATACAAGATAAAACCGGCAAGCATGGAGGGCAGGATGTCCAGCAAAACAACGCCAGCAAAAAAACCGGCAAAAACCGGATACCCGCCGACCGACTATGAAAGGATTTTCCATCCGAAAGCGGTTGCCATTCTGGGCGTCTCCGCGGATGAAAACGGCGTCGGCTTCGGCACCGGCATGCTCCGCGCCATCATGGCGATGGGATATGAAGGGAAATTATACCCTGTCAACCCCAAGGGAGGGACCATTTACGGAATGGAAATTTTCAGGAAGGTGGAGGACATTCCCGACCGGGTCGATTTTGCCGTCGTCGCGGTGAACGCGCGGTATGTCCCGGAATCCCTGGAAGCGTGTTTAAGGATCGGCGTGGCCGGCGCGGAGATTCTCTCCTCCGGCTTCAGCGAACTGGGCACCGATGAAGGGAAAGAGCTGGAGCGGCGGATTCAGGAAGTCGCCGCCCGGGGCATTCGCGTAGTGGGCCCCAACTGCTTCGGCATCTACTGTCCGGCCAGCGGCCTCACGTTTTTGCCGGGGCCGGATCTGTCACGCGAAACCGGGCCGGTGGCGTTTGTCGCGCAAAGCGGCGGCATGGCGATCGACTTCGCACACGCGGGAAAATGGCTGGGGATCCGTTTCAGCAAAATGATCAGCTTCGGCAACGGCGCGGATTTGCGGGAAGCGGAGCTTCTGCGCTACCTGGCCCGCGATCCGGATACCCGCGTCATTTCGATGTATATTGAAGGCATCAAGGACGGAGAGCGCTTTTTCTCCGAGCTCAAAGCCGCCGCGGCCAAAAAACCGGTTATCGTTTACAAGGGCGGTCTTTCCGCAGCAGGCGCCCGCAGCGTGGCCAGCCACACCGCATCCATGGGTGGAAATCGCGTCATCTGGCAGTCGATCCTGAGGCAGGCGGGTGCCGTTCAGGTGAACGACACGGAAGAAATGGCGCAGGTTAATCTGGCCTTTGCGATGCTGCCGCCGAAACCCTTTCGGGGGATTTCCATCGTGGGCGGCGGAGGCGCGATCGGCGTGACGGCCTGCGACACGGCTGAAACTTACGGCATCGAGATTCCGGCGCTGCCGCCGGAGCTTCAGGATCGCATCGGAAGCGTTTTGCCCAAGCCCGGCTCCAGCGCCATCAATCCGATCGACGTCGCCAATCCTTTAGTCGGGCCGCCGGCCCTGAAGGAAGTGCTTCTTAGCGCGGCCCGGGATGAGCGGATCGAACTGCAAATTATCGTATCGCTCCTGTTTCACTACAAGGGTCTTGCCCTAGCGTTCGGCAGGCCCGTCGCGGAAGTCACCCCTTACCGGGAACTGGTCCAGTGCATCCGCGACGCGGTTGACCAGACCGGCAAACCGGTCATTGCCGTGCTGCCCAACATGACCCGCGGCACGGAAAGCATGGATGTCACGGAGTTGATCGCCCTGACGCGGCAGGAATACCTTTCCCGCGGCATTCCGGTTTTCGACGAACTGCACGACGCCATCCGGGCGATTTCCCACGTCAACAACTATTATGGAGGAAAAGTAAAATGAAAAACGAAAAAGCCGCAAAGATCATCGACAAGGCCGTGAAGCAGGGCCGCAAAGCCCTTTCGGAATACGAGGCTAAACAGGTTCTGGCCGCCTACGGCATCCCGGTCACCAAAGAAGTGCTGGCCAAAGACAAAACCGCCCTGGAAAAAGGCCTGAAAAAAATCGGCTTTCCGCTCGTCATGAAGGGCTGCTCGGCCGACATCGCCCACAAAACGGAAAAGGGTCTGATTCATGTGGACATTCGAACGACCGCGGAAGCGAAGAAAGCGTTTCGGGACATCATCGCCGGGATGGAAGGATTCGAGGGCGGCGTCCTGCTGCAGGAAATGATCAAAGGCCGGCGGGAACTGGTCATGGGGATGACCCGCGATCCGCAGTTCGGCCCCTGCGTGATGTTCGGCCTGGGCGGCATCTTTACGGAAATCCTCCGCGACGTCGCGTTCCGCCGCGCGCCGCTGGAAGTCCGGGACGCAAAAGAAATGATGCAGGAAATCAAAGGGCGCAAGATTCTGGACGCCGTTCGCGGCATGGAGGCGGCGGATCAAAAAACACTTACCGATATGCTCATCAGCGTCGGCCGCGTCGGCCTGGACTTTGATAACGTCATGGAAATCGACCTCAACCCGGTGATTCTTTCCGGCGCAAAGCCCGTGGTCGTGGACGCGCTGATCGTTTTGAAGTGATCGGTAATTGGTGGATGGTGAAAAAAGTGACGGGTGGAAAGCCATGAGCGCAAAGGGATGAGCGACGAGTCAAGAACTTTTCCCTCACCGCCCATCCCCCCTCGTCTCTTTCCCATGGTTCGACAAGGTCTGTCCCGAGTTTATCGAAGGGCTAACCATGACACCTTTTCGCTCGTCTCTCGTCACTCATTGCCCGTTACTTTCCGAAGGAATATTTACCGTGGACTGCAAAAAGGAAAAAAACCTGGACATCTGCGGCTGCACCTATGAACCCTGCGCCCGCAAGGGAATCTGCTGTGACTGCGTTTTCCATCACCTGCAAAAAAGGCAGTTGCCGGGCTGCTTTTTCCCGAAAGACGCAGAAAAAACGTATGACCGCTCCTTCGAGCATTTCGCGGACCTGGTCGGCAAAAAACGCGTATAACCCGGCAGCAGACATTCAGGCCGATCGCGTTTCCGCAAGACAGCCGATCCGTTCGGAACGGCATCGATTTTCATTGACAAGCACAGGCCAAACGGCTTAAATACACCGGTAAACACGTCATTTCCACTATCGAAACATTTCAACCGGGCCGGGAAACCATTGCCATGACGACTCCGCAACGCAAAGATTGTCCAGCCGCTTACCAGGTTTCTTTTAGAAAGGAGAAGCAGGATCTTTTCATTGATCTGAATGGAGAGTTTGGCCTGAATAATCTCATGGTCTTCACCCGCGATATCCGGCAGGCCATTTCCGATCCATCGATTCAAAGTCTGACGGTCGATTTTGCACAGGTCTGCTATCTGGACAGCGCGGCGGCGCTGGCCTTTGTGCAAATTGAAAAAGAAGCGGCGGAAAGGAAAATCACCTGCCGCCTGGTCAACCTGAGCGCGGAAGCCAAAGGCATCTTCAGCGTGATCCACCCCGACTCTCTGACGTTGCGGTATTTCAAACCGGAATACGCTCATGAAGGACTGATTTCCCAGATCGGACAGGCTTCTTTGTCGATCGGCCGGGATTTTGTGAATTTCATTACCTTTTTCGGAGACCTGCTGTTTGCTCTGGTCTATACCCTGATGCATCCCTCGACTCTTCGGGGGAAGGATGTTCTTTTTTACGTGCAGCGCGCGGGCGTGGACGGCTTGCCGATTGTCGCCATGATCGGCGCTTTGATGGGCCTGATCATGGCTTTCATGTCCTATCTGCAGTTCAAGCAGTTCGGCGCGAATATTTACGTCCCCACGCTGGTGAGCTTCGCCATGATCAAGGAGCTGGGACCGATCATGACGGCAATTCTGGTCGCGGGCCGCTCCGGCTCCGCCTTTGCCGCGGAAATCGGCACCATGAAGGTCAATGAAGAAGTGGACGCGCTTGAGACCATGGGATTTGATCCGGTCCGCTTTCTGGCCGTTCCGAAGGTTCTGGCCACCATAATCGTCGTTCCGATCCTGACCGTTTACGCTGATCTTTCGGGTATTCTCGGAGGCATGATCATCGGCGTCACGACCCTTGACCTGACATTCAAAACCTACATCACCCAGTCGATCAAGACCATTCAGGTGTTTGATGTGGTAACCAGCCTGATCAAGGCAGCCGTTTTTGCCGGACTCATTTCCGCCATCGGATGCCAGCGGGGCTTTCAGGTGCGCGCCGGCGCTCAGGATGTCGGCAAGTTTACGACCTCCGCCGTGGTGGCGGCCATCTTTCTGATCGTGGTGGCCGATTCCATTTTTGCCGTCATGCTCTACTACGTCAAACTATACGGCATTTTCGCGTAAGACATGAAAAGGAGCTCCATGCAGGATCCATCAGAAAAAACACCCATCCTCTCGGTAAAAAACCTGACACAGCGCTTTGACGACAACGTCGTCTTTGAAGATGTGAGCTTTGATGTGTACCCGGGAGAAGTGCTGGTCATCGTGGGCGGCAGCGGCTGCGGCAAATCTACGCTGCTCAAAATCATGATCGGCCTGCAAAAGCCTTACGCGGGCCAGGTCCTGTATCAGGGCGCCGATATCATCCGGGCGTCGGACAAGGCCCTCAACGAATACCGGAAAAACATCGGCGTTCTGTTTCAATCCGGCGCGCTGTTCAGCTCCATGTCCATCAGGGAAAACATCGCGCTGCCCCTTCAGGAGTACACCGACCTTGACACGGGCGCCATCGACCGGGTCATTCGGATGAAGCTGGGCATGGTCAATCTGGCCGGCTACGAAAATCACAACCCGTCCGAGCTTTCCGGCGGCATGAAAAAAAGGGCGGGCATCGCCCGCGCGATGGCTCTCGATCCGCGTATTCTTTTTCTGGACGAACTGTCCGCCGGCCTCGACCCGGTTACCGCGGTGGAGCTGGACGAACTGATCATCAAAACAAACGAAGCCCTGGGAACCACCATGGTCATTGTCACTCACGAACTCGAATCTATTTACAAAATAGCCCATAGAGTGCTAATGTTGGACAAGGAGGCCAGGGGGATGATCGCGGAAGGCGCACCCCTGGAATTAAAAAAGACTGCGACGGACCCCCGGGTCAGAAGCTTCTTTTTACGCCAGTTACCAGAAAAGCAGAACGAACAGAGGTTTTATGCCCACTAGAAGCTCAAAATTTTTGATCGGTCTTTTTGTCATTGCCGGCGCGCTGATCTGCGCCGGTGTGATCATCTGGGTCGGCGCGGCCAAATTTTTCACCAAGGGCGCCCTTTACAACGTTTACTTTGACGAATCCGTCCAGGGATTGCAGGTGGACTCGGCGATCAAATACCGGGGGGTCGAGATCGGGAAAGTGCAGAAAATCGACGTAGCGCCGGACTACCGCCTGATTGAAGTGACGATGAAAATCGACCTGGAAGGCGACCTGCAGAAGCAGACCATCGCTTCGCTCAAAACCGCCGGCATCACCGGCATTGTCTTCATTGAACTCGACCGGATCAAGCCCGGCGAGCTGGCCGATTCCCCCAGACTCTCCTTCAAGACGGATTATCCGGTCATCCCGTCGCGCCGCTCGGAAATCAGCAAGCTGATCACCGACACGAATATCATCATGCAAAACATTAAAAAAATAGACTTCGAGGGCATTTCCAACCAGTTGAAAAACACCGTGCGGGCGATCGAAAACTTTGTGGAGGGCAAGCGCATCACGAACATTATGACTCACCTGGAAAATACCTCCGCCAATCTGGACGAAACAATCGCCAGCATCAACAAGACGATTACCGAAGGCAAGGTAGACCGGGCCGTTACGGAAGCCCTGGGGGTTTTGACCGATGCCCGCAAGCTGATCGGTCAGGCCAGGGACGACATCGGAGAGTTGAACCTGCGCGAAAAGTCGGCGCAAACCGACGCCATCCTTCAGGACATCGACAAAAAAACAAAAATCATTACGACCGGCCTTCAAGACACGTCGGAAAATCTGCGGGTCACTTCGGAAAATCTGCAGAAGCTCTCCGAAAGTTTGAACCGGGAGCCGTCGGACCTGATTTTCAGCAAACCGGCGCCGCCGCGAAAGCCCATGGAATAAAGAAAGGAACGAGTAATGGAAAAAACTTTGCAAAAGTCTGCCTGCTTGCAAAAACAGCGGCCCATCCTGCTCTGGATCGCTGTCGTCTCATCCCTGCTGTGTTTCGCCGGATGCGCCGGCAGCGGCAAACCGCAATACGACGTCCAGAAATATCTGCTGACTTACGAGTCTCCCTCTTTCGAGGCATCCGGGAAACTTTCCGTATCGGTCAAGGTAAACCGGTTCTCCATTGCCGCCGCGTATAATTCGACCGGCATGATCTTCCGCGACGACGCCTACGGCCTGGACGCCTTTAACTATTCGCGCTGGGCCGTCAACCCGGCCGATATGATAGGCGATCTCCTCCTGGCCGATATGAGAACCGGCAATTTTTTCCAGGCGGTTCTGTCCCGGTATGATCTGGAAGAAGGGCGGTTTATCCTCTCGGGCGGCATTGAAGAATTTTATCTGCGGGCGGAGAAGAAAAACAAAACCGCGCGGATCGTTCTTTCCATTTCGCTTCAGGACTCCGCAGAGAAAAAAACCGGCAAGAGGATGATGTATCAAAAGACCTATACGCGGGAAACGCCCCTGCAGGACGCCTCACCCAAAGGATACTGCGCCGCCGCAAGCCAAGCCATGCAGGCCCTTTCCCGCGAGATCCTCCGCGACGTTTACGCAGCCGTTAAAACGAGGGTGCTATAAGCAGCGGGGGATTATGAAAGAAATTTCCGTCCAAAGCGCTTCACGTTTCGAAATGATCGACATCACCGGGACCGTCCGCGCGTCGGTTCGTGAAGAAAAAATTGAATCGGGCATCGTCCTTGTTTACACGCCCCACACCACCGCCGCGGTCACGATCAATGAAAACGCGGACCCGGACGTGCCGCGCGATCTGCTGGCGGCGCTCGATCGCGCCGTGCCCCTGTCCGCGAACTACCGGCATTCGGAAGGCAATTCCGCCGCGCACGTCAAGTCGTCGCTGGTCGGCGCCTCCGAAATGGTCATCGTGGAAAATGGCCGCCTCGTTCTCGGCGCTTGGCAATCCATCTTCTTCTGCGAATTCGACGGGCCCCGGACAAGGAAAGTGTTTATTAAATTTTTGAAGTGAATCCTGCACTCACACCTGGGAGTGAAAAAATCTATGAATCCGCAGGAAGGCGCCAGATCAGGCCGGTGGACATAATCCATCTGACCGATCGCCCGGAGAAAATAGCGCAGGTCGTCTCTTTTGGCAAAACCGGCCAGCTGAGAAACATTGTTGAGGCGGATATCGATGACCCGCTTCACTCCCGCTTTAAGCAGACGCGAAAAAAATTCCTCGGCCGTCTTCTTCGTAAACCCGATGGTAAACAGTTTTATTTGACGGTCTCGTAAAAAGTAATTCAAGTCGTCACCCCGGCGAATATCATAAAGAGCACAAGTGCCGTGGTCCATAACCCACTGTAATTACTGGATACCGGCTTTCGCCGGTAAGACAAAAAAGCGCCAAAACAGACTTTTTACAAGACAGTTTTATTTCGTTCATGGCGATTTCTGTCCTTCCTCAAGAATATACGCGACTTTGTCCGCCTGAAGATCATAGGCGCGTCGGATTTGTTCCTCTTCGGATGAGAAAAGATCAGCTGGATCGATTTTCAGCAGCTTCATCAGGCGCTGTTCCGTATCGCGATTGTCCTCCAGCGATCCGTCTTCCAGAACATGCCGGATATGGATGTTCTCCCTTCGTAGATTGCGGCAGATAAGCAGCATCCGGTGGCACGTCAGCGGATCTTTTTCCGCGCACATCAAGGCAATGCGGTAGGTCTCCAGGCCTTTGCGCAGGCGGGCCAGCCCCTGCTGAAAAATTTCTTTTCCGGCCAGAAGCTTGTATTGAACCTTGCCGTTTTCATAGCAGGCCGGATCGGAACTTCGAGGCCCCAGTTCAGCGCCCAGGTAAATATAGGCGATGCCGCACTTCAGGACGTCCTCTTTCAAAGATTCGCGGTTGAACTGCGGCGAATAACGGCTGTAAGGGCTGGACCGGACATCACACAGGGCATTGATGGAATGCCGCCTGAGCATCTCCAGAAAATCTTCCACGGGATGAACCGAATGCCCGATGGTGAACAATTCTTTCATGGACAATCCTTGTTTTGCATCATTACAGCCGCAACCAGTTTATAGCAAAAGCTGTTAAACGGCTCGCCCAGGCTGATGGTGCGGATTGACGGCGGAGAATACGCTCAATGATCTCCCGCTGACCCGGCTTGAATGTTGAGAACCCGCAATACTTCTGCAGATGTTCTGCTAACATGCGTCGATATTCATTCTTTCAATTTTCTTTTAATTATTTGCATAATCATCGATAACTGTTTTCGACCTTTATGATCACCTCCAGCATCTGCTGGTGGATCCGTCCGTTGCCGGCGACGAGACCGGGAGAAAACATGCTCCATTTTTCACCCTTCAAATCGGAGAGGACGCCGCCCGCTTCCGTCACCAGAAGGCATCCTGCGGCTGTGTCCCAGGGTTTGAGCTTCAGCTCCCAGAAACCGTCCAGGCGGCCGGCCGCCAGATAAGCCAAGTCCAGAGCCGCGGCGCCCGGACGCCGGATGGCCTGAGCCTTCATAATCATTGCGGCAAAAAAATCCAGATTATTGTCCCGGCTTTCGCGGACGTCATAGGGAAAACCGGTCGCCAGAAGGCCGCGGGACAAATCGTCCACGGAAGAAACGCAAAGCTTCGTTCCGTTGAGATATGAGCCTCCCGCGAGCGAGGCCTCAAACAGATCGTCCCGAATCGGGTCATAAACAACGCCAAGGACGATATCGCCGTCTTTCTCCAGGGCGATGGAAACGCAGAAAAAGGGAAAGCCGTGGGCGTAATTCGTTGTTCCGTCCAGCGGATCGACAATCCAGCGCATTGCGCTCCGGCCGTCTCTCTCTTTTGATTCTTCGGACAAAACGCCGTGGTCGGGATACCGGCGGCCGATTTCGGAAAGGATCAGCTCCTCCGACATCCTGTCCGCTTCCGTGACCAGATCGATGGCTCCCTTGTAGTAAACCGGATTGTGCCGGGAAAATTTTTCAGCCAGCAGTTTCCCCGCCTTTCGCGCCAGATACCGCGTAAAACCCGATAGTTCCTTCATGGCAAATCGCTCCTTCACATGATCGGCAATAATGTTGCTTAAACCATAAAGCCGGCAAAAAAGGTAGAGCATTCTTAAACATTGCGCTGCCGGATATTTAATGCTAAACAAAACAAAAATATTGTTTGTTTACGGCACGTCCATGACAACAGAGCAAAATACGGATTCCCCTGTCCCTGATTTGAAAGCGGCGCGGCAAAATTCAGGATTGACCCTGAAGGAGATATTCGAGCGCACACGGATCAGCGTGCGCAATCTGAAGGCCATGGAAAACGGCCAGTTTCATTTGTTGCCCGCCCCGATTTACACGCGAAACTTCATCAAAATCTACGCGAAGAGCCTCGGGGTGGACAGCAAGCCGGTGCTGCAACGCTATGAAGACTATCTGCAGACGCTGATAAAGGAGCGCAAACAGAACGACAGCCACCCCCCGCGCGTGCCCCTGGCCGCAATGCTGGACCGGCACAAAACCTTCCTGTGGATTGCCCTGATCGCCATTCTCATCGCGGCCGTAGCTATTTTCGCGAGCGTTTACAATAAACCGTCGCCCGAAGCGCCGCTCGCAATCAAAAGTTCCGGGGAAACGGCAAGCGAAGAAGCCCCGGCACAGAACACATCCGGGCAGAACCTGCCCATCGCGATCGATCCGGCGACTCTCACAGGGGACCAACCGACAGTTGGTCCTCAGGTTCTGCCATCGCCCACCGCGCCGTCTCCCGCAGTCCCGGAAGCAGACGTATCGCAGACGGCGCCCGGGAAGAAAAAAACCGGCACCCGGGCGACAACCGGCGCTGAAGAAACGTTTTCCCTGGTCATTACCGCCACGGAACAAACCTGGATCCGGATACAGGCCGATGACAGGGAACCGTATGAAGTTTTGCTTGACGCGGGAGAAAAAATTTCGCAAAAGGCGTCCGGCTTTAACATGGACATCGGCAATGCCGGCGGCATCAAGATCCAGGTTGATGGGAAAACCATAGAAAATTTAGGAAAGTCGGGACAGGTGATCCACTTGCGTTTCCCCTGAATCGATCAAAACGAAATGAGGTAATCTTATGTTTGGAATAGGTGTGCCGGAGTTACTGATTATCCTGGTAATTATTCTGATTATTTTCGGCGTCGGCAAACTGCCGGAAATCGGCTCGGCTCTGGGCAAGGGGATCAAAAACTTCAAGAAATCCGTCTCCGATCAGAACGACGCCAACCCGCCGGCAAAAAAAGAGGGAGACAAATAAATTTGTCTCCCCGCGTTCATTGATCCCTGTGTGAAAATTAAAACGGAACGTCGTCCATCGGCGTCGTGCTGTTTGGCGCGGAGGATCCATCGGGCGTTGCGTCTCCTGGTTTGGCCTGCCCCTTGGAATCCAGCATCTGCATATTGTTGGCGATAATTTCCGTCGTACTGCGCTTGATGCCTTCCTTGTCTTCCCAAGACCTGGTTTGAATCCGTCCTTCAATGAAAATCAATTTGCCTTTTACCAGGTAGTTGCCGCAAATCTCGGCCAGTTTGCCGAACGCAACAATCCGGTGCCACTCGGTTTTCTGAACCTTCTCTCCATTTTTGTCCTTATACGTTTCATCCGTTGCCATGGTAAAGTTCGTAACCATCGTGCCATCCGGTGTATAGCGAACCTCCGGATCTCTGCCCAGTCTGCCGATCAATATCGCCTTGTTGACCATGATTGCCTCCCCTTGAAATGAGTTGGCGGCATCATACATAACAACCTCCCCGGAGGCAAACACATTTTTGATGAACTCGTAAGAAGTCGAAAAAATGGCATATTCAGACGGCTTCGTAAAAAGCTCCGCAGGCAAGGCGCGCAAATCCTGAGGAATGAGGCGTACTTAAACGTACGCCGCAATGACGAAGGATGAAGCGCAACGCAGCATCCGGGCTTTTTACGAGGCCGTCATTTTTAAGATTTTATGCCGCCCGGACAAACGGCCGCGCCCACAATCGGACTTGACTAATCCCCCAAAAAAATATAGTCAAACAGACTTTTAAAAAGCGGAGAAATTATGGAAGAACATGATCTTTTAAGGGTCCGCCGGGAAAAAATTGCGGCCTTGAAAGCAGCAGGGGTTGATTTATACCCCAATGACGCAAAGCCCCAAAACACAACCGCCCGGATCCTCGACGAATTCGGCCAAATGGATAGCGAAAATCTCGCGCAGCTTTCACAAAAACTCTCGCTGGCCGGGCGCCTGATGGCCGTCCGCAGCTTCGGCAAAGCCGCGTTTGTCAAAATTCAGGATCGGCAAGGCCGGATGCAGTGCTATCTGGCCAAAAACATCTTAAGCGAGCAGGATTTCTCTCTTTTTAAAAAACTGGATATTGGCGACATTGTTTATGTTTCGGGAAAACTTTTCCGGACCAAAACCAACGAGCTGACGCTGGAGGCCCAGTCGCTGCGACTCATGGCCAAATCGATCCATCCCCTGCCGGAAAAATGGCATGGCCTGACGGACATCGAAATCCGTTACCGCCAGAGACACCTCGATCTGATCTCCAACCCGGCCGTGAAGGACATCTTCATAAGGCGCAGTCTGATCATCAAACTGATGCGGCAATTCATGGACCGGCATGATTTTCTGGAAGTGGAAACCCCGATGATGCAGCCGAAAGCCGGCGGCGCGGTCGCCCGGCCGTTTAAAACGCACCATAACGCGCTCAACCAGGACTTTTATCTGCGGATCGCCCCCGAGCTTTACCTGAAGCGCCTGGTCACCGGCGGCCTGGAAAGAGTTTATGAAATCAACCGCAGCTTCCGCAATGAAGGCATCTCCACCTTTCATAATCCGGAATTCACGATGATGGAGTTTTACCAGAGCTACGCAACCTATGAAGATTTAATGCCTTTTACGGAAGAATTGTTTTGCTTTATTGCCGAAAATGTTTTCGGCGGGTTCAAATTCACCTACCAGGGAACGGAAATTGATTTGACGCCGCCCTGGCGCCGTATCTCTGTCCGGGACGCCCTGATCCAAATCGCCCAAATGGCGCCTGACGATCTGTCCGACCCGGCCAAAGCCATTACCTTTGCCCGTAAAAACGGATGTGACGTCAAGGAAGCAGACCCTTTGGGGAAAATTCTCATGGACATCTTCGACGAACTGGTCGAAAAGCAGCTGGTCCAGCCGACTTTTGTCACGCATTACCCGGTCGCGGTCTCTCCCCTGTCGCGCCGCTCCGGCGCCGACCCGGATATTGTCGATCGTTTTGAGCTTTATATTTCCGGACGGGAAATCGCCAACGCTTTTTCCGAGCTGAACGATCCGGACGATCAGCGCGAGCGTTTCCTGGCCCAGATCCGGCAAAGGGAAGCGGGCGACGACGAAGCCCACGAAATGGACGAAGACTACATCCGCGCGCTGGAATACGGCATGCCGCCGACGGCCGGAGAAGGGATCGGCATCGACCGCCTGATCATGCTCTTTACCGATTCCGCGTCCATCCGGGACGTGATCTTGTTTCCGCTTCTGAGGGCCAGAACCGAATGATGACTCCGCCCGTTTTTGCGCGGCGGCCCGGACCCACGGCTTCCCGACAGGACAACGCCTGATGCCTTACGAATTTTTTATCAGCAGACGATACATGAGAGCGAAACGCAAGCAGGTTTTCGTTTCGATCATTACCTTCATATCGATTTTCGGCATTTTCCTGGGCGTGGCCGCTCTCATCATCGTGCTGGCCGTCATGAACGGCTTTGAAGAGGATCTGCGCAGCAAGATTCTGGGCATCCGTTCGCACATTGAAGTGACGGCGGACATGACCGGCCAAATGAAAAATTACCGGAACATCCGCCACGAAATCGACGGGGTCCCGGGCGTTGTGGCTTCCACGCCTTTCATTTACACGGAAGCCATGATCCGAAGCCAAAGAGGCCTCACCGGCGTGGTCATCCGCGGCATGGACACCGAAAGCGCGCCCCGGGTCATCAACCTGGGCAAAATCCTCCAGGGCAGCGTCCGGCATCTCGACCGGATCCCCGAAACCATCCGGCAGAAGCTGCCCGCGGCCGACCGGGAGCTGGCCGGCATTTTGATCGGCAGGGAAATGGCCAGAAATATGGGGCTTTTCCTGCATGATCCGATCACCATCATCTCTCCGGCGGGCGGAATCGCCACGCCGATGGGCATGGTCCCCCGCATGAAAAAATTTATCGTGGTCGGCGTTTACGAATCGGGATTTTACGAATACGATTCCAAACTGGCTTTTTTGTCTCTTGCCGGCTGCCAGGATTTTCTGGACATGGGCGACGCCGTCTCAGGCATTGACATTGTCGTCCGGGATATTTACCAGGCGGACGACGTCGCCCGCCGGATCCAGAACCGGCTGGGCTTCCCCTTTTACGCCCAGAACTGGATGCAAATGAACAAAAATTTGTTTTCGGCGCTCAAACTGGAGAAGCGCGTCATGTTCATCATCCTGAGCCTGATCGTGCTGGTGGCCGCCTTCAACATCATCAGCGCGCTTATCATGGTCGTCATGGAGAAAAACAAGGACATCGCTATTTTGAAATCCATGGGGGCCACATCAACCAACATTATGAAAATATTCATCTATCAGGGATTGATCGTCGGGGCGGCGGGGACCCTGTTCGGCTGTATCGCGGGGCTTACGGTCGCGCTCAACCTCCAGAAAATTTCGCTTTTTGTGGAAAGAATCTTCAATTTTGAAATTCTGCCGGGCGACGTGTATTACTTAAGCGAGCTTCCGTCGAAAGTGAATTACGGCGATGTGGCCGTGATTGTCGCGGGCACCCTCGTGATCTGTTTTCTGTCCACGATCTATCCGTCCTGGAGGGCGTCGAGGCTGGATCCGGCGGAAGCCTTGAGATACGAATAAGAGCATGGTTTTGCGGCGCATATGATTAAACTGGAAAATTTATCCAAAACCTTCGTCAAAGACGGCAATAAAATTGAAGTCCTGAAGGGGCTGAACCTGGAAATCGCCAAAGGTGATTCTCTGGCCGTCGTCGGCGTGTCCGGAGCGGGGAAAAGCACACTGATTCATATTCTCGGCACGCTGGACCATCCGACCGGAGGAACGCTTTCCATTGCCGGCCAGGAGGTTTTCAACTGGAGCAAAAAAAAGATCGCCGCATTCCGCAACCGGACCATCGGCTTCGTATTCCAGTTCAACAACCTTCTGCCGGAGTTCACGGCGCTGGAAAACGCCATGATGCCGGCGTTCATCGGGGGGCTCGAACGAAAAGAGGCGCTGGACCGGGCCACGCGCCTCTTGACAAAGGTCGGCCTGGAGCATCGCCTCCGCCACAAACCGGGGGAACTCTCCGGCGGAGAACAGCAGCGGGTGGCTATCGCCCGCGCTCTGGCGATGGAGCCGGAAATTCTGCTGGCGGACGAACCGACAGGAAACCTTGACACGGAAACAGGAAAGAAGATAGAAGACCTTCTGGTTGCCCTGAACGTCGAAAAAAAAATAACGCTGGTTGTTGTCACGCACAACAGACTACTGGCGGAAAGGATGTCCGGCAGAATCGGTCTGCGCGACGGAGAAATTTATGATTTTTAACTTCAAAACGGTCCGGCTCGTCATCGCGGTTTTTCTTGTTTTGTTCGCCACGGAGGCGCGGGCGGACGCTCTTGCGAAAATATGTATTCTGCCCTTTGAAGTTCACGCGCTTACCGGGAGCGCCGAGCTGCAAACGTCGGTTTACAACAGCCTGCTGAACGAATTCCGGCGAGCCAAGAAAGTGGAAGCGCTGGGCGCGGGGGATTTTGAACCGGGCGGGCCCGCCCCCGGCCAACAGGAAGCCATGGCGGCGGGGAAAGCGCTGGGCGCCGATTACATCGTCACAGGCAGCGTTATGCATTTCGGCGAAACCCTGAGCCTCGACGCGCAAATCATCGAGGTTGCCGGGGGAAAAATCCTGCCCGCCGTTTCGGTTCAGGGAACGGAATCAGACGGCGTCGGAGCGCTGGCGGCGACGCTGAAGCGGGAAATTCTGGAGAGGACGGGACTCCTGGATAAAATCGCGCGGGTGGAAATCGCGGGCAACCGCAAGATCGGCGCGGACGCCGTCCTGCAGAAGATCAAAAGCAAAACCGGCAAACCGCTGGACGAAGAAGATATCAGCGACGACATCAAAACCATCTTCAGGATGGGGTATTTTCTGGACGTCAGCGCCGACGTCACGACGGAGGACGGGTGCAAGGTGCTGACCTTCAGCGTGGTCGAAAAAGGCCTCATTTCGGAAATCCGCCTGGTCGGCAACAAGAAGCTGGACAAGGATGACATTCTCGAAGTCATGAGCGTGAAGACACGGCAAAGCATCAATCCGGAAAACATCAAGCAGGACCTGCAGAAAATCAAGGAGCTTTATGACACCAAAGGCTACTACAACGCCGAAATTGCCGACCGTCTGGAAAAAGACGGCGAGAAGGATTTCGTACTGATTCTGGACATCAGGGAAAACAACCGGGTTTATATCCGCTCCATTACGTTTGAAGGAAATGAATCCTTTACCACCAAAGAGCTGGTCGGCATGATGGCCACGAACGAACGCACCCTGCTGGGCTTCATCACGGACACGGGCATCCTGCAATCCCAGCAGCTCAAGCAGGATGTTCAGCGGCTGACCGCTTTTTATTTCAACAACGGCTTCGTGAACGCCCAGATCGGCGAGCCGGTCATCACGCATGACGACAAGGGCATTTACATCAAGATTGCCGTCCGCGAAGGCAAACGCTTCAAAATCGGCAAAGTGGAAATCTCGGGGGATTATCTGGAAAAAACCCGTGAGGAGCTGTGCGCTTCTTTAAAATCCAAAACCGGCAGCCACTACAACCGGGAAGAGATCATGAAGGACATGGAGATGATCACGACGACGGCCAACGACGAAGGATACGCCAACGCCGACGTCAATCCCCAGGTCGCCACCCATGAAAAAGAGCAGAGCGTGGATTTGAACTTCTTCCTGAAAAAAGGTGAACTGGTCCACATCGCCCGCATCGGCATTTCCGGCAACACCACCACCCGCGACAAAGTGATCCGCCGTTCGCTGTTCATTGTGGAAGGGGATTTGTATTCCTCCACCAAGCTGAAAAAGAGCTACGAGAACCTCAACCACCTTCGCTATTTCGAAGAAGTCGATATCCAGACGGATAAGGCGCCGGACAATCAATTGGACATCAACCTCCGGGTCAAGGAAAAAAACACCGGGATGTTCATGATCGGCGCGGGTTACAGCGCCGTGGACCAGGCGGTGATCATGGCGCAGATAGTTCAGCAGAATTTTCTGGGCTACGGGCAGACCATGAGCCTCAAGGCCTCGCTCGGCTCCACTACCAACAACTACGAACTGTCCTTCACCGAGCCCTTCCTGTTTGACCTGCCGCTGTGGTTCAAGGCCGACATCTGGAAATACAAAAAGGAATACGATTCCTACACGCTGGACACGAAAGGCGTGGGGACGACCCTGGGCCATCCGCTGTTCTGGAAAATCATCGGCTACGTCGGTTACAAGTTCAGCATCGACAACATCCAGGACATCAATTACGCCACCGCGTCCACCTACATAAAGGCGCAGGCGGGCGAGCGGACGACGAGCGCAATCTCTTTCACGCTGGTTTACGACACCACCAACGACGTCATGTTCCCCAGCAAGGGCCTCAAAACCAGCGCGTCCGTCCAGCATGCCGGCATGCCGCTGGGCGGGAACACTGAGTTCACCAAATACGCCGCCAGCGCGATCGGCTTTGTTCCGCTCTTCTGGGACATGGTCTTCTCCCTGAAAGGCCAGATCGGTTATCTGCAAAACAATGACGACAGCGACGACAAGCTTCCCATCTACGAGCGCTACGTGCTGGGCGGCATCAACTCCCTGCGCGGTCTGCGCTATGTGGGGCCGACCAATCCCGGGACGAGCGACGTGATCGGCGGCACCACCATGCTCGCCGCAACCGCGGAGGTGGTTTTCCCGCTCATCAAAGACGCGGGGATGAAGGGCGTCGTGTTTTACGACACGGGCAACACCTGGAACGGCAGCTATCATCTCGACGATCTGAGAAGCACGTGCGGCGCGGGCATCCGCTGGTATTCGCCCATCGGCCCGCTTCGCCTGGAATACGGCTATGTGCTCGACAACACGGGCCTGAACGACGACAGTGTGGGCCGCTGGGAATTCACCATCGGCATGTTCATGTAACCCGGAATCATAACGCCCGACGCTGTGATTTAACTATAAACCAGTAAACGGAGAGGAGATTGTAAAATGAAAAAAAATATTTTTTGGATCGCAGGACTGACGCTGCTTCTTTTTGTCTGGACGGGCACGGCGCTGGCCGCCGACAAGATCGGTTTCATCAATATGCAGATGATCATTCAAAACTCCAACGCCGGCCAGAAAGCCGCCGAAGATTTCAAAAAACTGTTTGCCCGGAAGCAGGAAAACATCAAGGCCATGGAAAACGAGGTCAAAAAACTCAAGGACGAACTGGACAAGCAGGGCGCCGTGATGACGGCCGGCGCGCGCTCCGACAAGGAAGCCGCCTATCAGCGAAAAATGCGCGACTACCAGATCCTGGTGGACGACACCAACAAGGAGCTGCAGAAACGCGACCAGGAATATTCACAGCAGCTGATCCCCGAAATCCTGAAAGTGGTGCGGGCCATTGCCGAAAAGGAAAAATACACCCTGATTCTGGACATCAGCACCATGCCGCTGCCCTACTTTGACAAAGCCGGCGACATCAGCAAAAAAGTCATTGATGGTTTCAACAGGGTGCCGGTCGCCAAAAAATAAAAATTGCTCACAAACATGAAAAAAAGCATTGCGGAAATAGCCGCCCTGGTGGGCGGAACGGTCGCGGGGAATGACGGGAAGCTGATCAGCGATATCCGGCCGATCGAGGAGGCGGGCGCGGACGATCTGACGTTTGTCTCCAATCCGAAGTATTTCAAATGGCTCAAAACCACGCTCGCGGGGGCGATCCTCGTCCCTCCGGGAACCGTCGCGCCGGATAAAAACCTGATTGCCGTAGCCGATCCTTACGCGGCGTTCGGCAAGCTGCTGGCGGTTTTTTATCCGGTCGACCACGGTCCTGCCGGCATAAGCCCTGCCGCCTGCATCGAAGAAGGAGCTTCGGTCTCCCCGGAGGCGACCGTCATGCCCCGGGCCTACATCAGCCGCGGCGCCCGCGTGGAGAAAGGCGCGGTGCTTTACCCCGGCGTGTTCATCGGCCGCGACGCTTCGGTCGGAGAAGATTCCGTCCTGTATGCCAACGTCTCCGTTTACGCCCGTTCGGTCATCGGCCGGCGGGTCATCCTGCACTCCGGGGTGGTCATCGGCGCGGACGGCTTCGGGTTTTCCGCTCCCGGCTCGCTGAACAAAAAAATCCCCCAGGTCGGCATCGTTCAGATCGACGACGACGTGGAGCTGGGCGCCAACACGACCGTGGACCGCGCTACGCTGGGCAAAACCTGGATTGGGCGCAACGTGAAAATCGACAACCTCGTGCAGATCGCGCACAATGTCGTGATCGGCGAAAATTCGGCCATCGCCGCTCAGACCGGCATCTCCGGTTCGACCAAAATCGGGAAAAGCGTCATCATTGGCGGCCAGGTCGGCATCGTCGGCCATATCACTATCGGAGACTCCGTGATGATCGGCGCTTCCTCGGGCATTCACAAGAGCATTCCCGCGGGCATGGTCGGCGGAGGCACGCCGTTTCTCCCCTTCCGGGAATGGCTGAAGGTCGAAGTCAGCAAGACCAAACTTCCGGAAATCCGCGCCAAAATGGAAAAGCTGATCCGGCGCGTGGAAGAGCTGGAAGCCGTCATTTACAAAACTCGTGAAGGTGAATCATGAAAATTCATCCCACCGCCATTGTCGCTCCCGACGCCCAACTGGCAGAAGGCGTGGAAATCGGACCGTACAGCATCATCGGCAGCGACGTGATCATCGGCAAAAATACCGTGATCGGCCCGCACACCGTCATCGACGACTACACCCGCATCGGCGAAGGCTGCCGCAT